>JALCKZ010000001.1:955290-1273720 GCA_022647615.1 Bacteroidales bacterium | reverse complement strand
GAAACAAATGAGTACCAAGCAACAAGATAATCATCGGCCATCCCCAGATAAAAGAACTGACCGCACTTACGATATCAGCAAAAGAGTGCATAGTTAAGTTTAAGTTAAATTCCGACCCGTAAAAATGATTTGGGCATCTTTTATGCAAAGTTACGATTTTTAGTAAATTTGTTTCCCGACAGGGTAATTTTATAAAAGAACATTAAGAGATGAAAAAAGCATTCCGTTTTAAGGTCTTATTTATTGCGTTGGCAATCAGCATATTGTCCGGAGCATTGATATCGTGTGAAAAATCTTCCACCAAAAGTGATAATTCATCATCTTCAACTACGGACCTGGCAAAAGCCAAAAATTATCTCTATTCCATAATGTCCTCTATCTATTATTGGAGCAGTTCCATACCATCCGTAAATGCAGATAGTTACAGCGATATCTTTGAATATTTTGATGCGCTGTGCGTTAGCAATGACAGGTGGAGCTGGATGATGGATGCTGCGGAATACAACTCCATGGAGACGGGAACATACTCAATATATGGCGGCAAATTTTGCCAGCCTTATGAATATTACGGAGACTACGGAATTTACATGGGGCTTGTATATGATAATTCACCGCTGGCAGCCCAAGGAGTAACAAGAGGATGGCAGCTGACAAAGCTGGACGGAGTTGCGGTTAATACTCTGATAGCTGCGGGAACATTTAACAGCACCTTGGATAAGGCCTCATTAACATTTACTTACAAAGATTTAAATGGAACAGAGCACACCTTTACTACATCAAAGGCAAGCGTACAAACTTCTTCAGTTCCAAAGAGCGCCATTTTTACACAGGCAGATTATCCATCTCTTCCTTCTACTGCAAAAGTTGGATATGTACTCTACACAACTTTTAACAGCAGCATGGAGAGCCAGATAACCAATACTTTAAAGAATTTCAAGAGCTCCGGAATTACAGACTTGATTGTAGATTTGAGATATAACGGCGGCGGAGATTTGAATGTTTGCAAGGATATTGCAGGACTTTTGGTTCCGGCGGCAGGAAACGGAAAGATTTTCCTGCAGCTGAAACACAACTCAAAATACAGCTCTTACGATACTCAAAACACATCACAGTACAAATTTTCTAGAAGCACCAATTCTCTAGACCTCAGCAGAATATACTTTATTACAGGTTCAGGTACAGCATCTGCCAGCGAATCTTTAATGAACGGACTTAAACCATTCTTGACTGTTAAACAAGTTGGAGATACAACTTACGGAAAGCCAAACGGAATGTACGTCTACTCATATCCTGATAATTCAGCCGGAACCTCCTCTTTGGAGTATGTATTCCTTCCAATTTGTTTCTACTGTGTTAATTCAGAAGGAGGCGGATACTTTGATAACGGCATTGTGCCGGATAACTACAGGTATGATGATTTGTATCATGACTTTGGCGTTAAAGAGGATTTGATAGCGGCTTGCTTGTATAATATCGCGACAGGTTCTTACCCCTCAAAGCCTTCTAAGTCAGCAGCTGCAGCAATTACAAAGTCAATGACAGGAGGCAAGAGGATTGCCCGGCCGGAAGACTCCGCAGGGTATGGTCTCGCAATTGCAAGACACTAATTGCCAAACACTAATGGAATAAAGTTACAACGTTTACCGCAAACAATCTTACAGACATTGCAAGGAGAATAATTCCAAAGAATTTTCTCATCACGTAGATTGTGCTTTTTCCAAAGATTTTCTCCATCCAGCCAAGATGCCTTAGTACAAAGTAGCATAACACCATGTTAAGCGCTATTGCCACAATTATGTTCTCCAGATGGTATTCTGACCTGATAGACAGCATGGTGGTAAGAGCGGCGGCCCCCGCTATAAGTGGGAAAATAATTGGCACAACCGTAGCACTGCCGGAAGGACTGTCATTGTATTTAAAAATCTCAATTCCAAGGATCATTTCCAGGGACATTACAAAAAGAATTAGAGAGCCTGCGACCGCAAATGCCTGAATACTAACGCCAAACAAGTTCAACATCCACTGGCCTCCAAACATGAACCCCATAAAGAGAGCAAAAGAACCTAGCGCCGCCGGAAGAGCTTCTATCTTTTTTCCGCGGGCCTTGAGGTCCAAAATTATTGGAGTTGAGCCGGTAATATCAATCACGGCAAACATCACAATAAATGCGCTTAATATCTCTCTAAGGCTGAAATTCATGAAAAATTTTTCTTAATATTTTTTGCAAAGTTAAGATTAATAGTTAATTTTATCATCAGAATATTTAACCTAATAAAATCTAAAGCAATGAAACAACTATTAGCAAAGATTCAAGCTCAGATTGAGGTTTTCAACAAGGATGCTGAAGCTCAATTAGTTAAAGGAAACAAAGCTGCCGGAACACGTGCAAGAAAAGCTGCTTTGACAATTGGAAAACTTATGAAGGAATTCAGAAAGGCTTCCGTTGCAGCTGCTAAAGCACCAGCAAAGAAGAAATAGAGTTTCTTTTAGCTAAAAAAAACCGCCTTCAGCGGTTTTTTTTATGCCTTGAATACAAGGGGTTACGCAATTTTAAAGGATTTGCTTAATCATCGGCCGGAATAATAAGTCCGGTTTTTTTATCTCCGTCCCAGAACCAATACAAACCATCCTGCATCTGCACAAGATATGTTTTAAGAGTGAACTCTTTTGAATATGAGGATGAAGCGTAAGAGACCTTAATGTCTATCTCCTTTTCAAAGCCAAATGCTGCAACGGAAAAAACTGCATTTACAAGTTCGCTCTGGTCATCTTTCTGGAGTCTTATCATTCTTCTGGAGTCATTTCTAACAATCTGACAATTAGTAGAATCATACCTGAATGCAGTACGGTCCAGCGAGTAGAGCCCTATTGTGTTGTTAGCCATAAATGAAGAGAGCTGGCCGTCATAATCGGGCGTCTTGTTGCAAGAGGAAAAAAACATACTTGCAAAAAATGCCGCGGCCAAAAAAGCGAGACAGAATATGTTACTTCTCTTCTTCATTACTTTACTCTAATTTTCTTTGTTATAACATCAGAAGAACCATCGGGATAACCAATAAATACGCGGACCTTATAATTGCCAGATTCCTTGAATGTGTATATCTCATCTTTCCGCAACTGCAAAGAGTTGACAGTCCAATAGATAGATGACACAGGCTCCTGAACGTTCATCAGCGCCAGCTCCAGCTGGTCATTAACTTTATATGAAGAGGCAAATTTTGCATAAGGATATTTTGAAGATATAGAGTCTGTTGCAAACGTTGTTGTGTAGTACTCTCCCATGCGCGCATCATTTACAAAGTCTACCTTCACTTTATATTTGGTATTCTGCTTAAGATTGGAAATCATAAAGCATGTCGTGTCAGACTTGCCTGAATTCTGATATCCTTCTGAATCCTGCAATCCCCAGAAAATTCTCCAATGCCCTTCCGACGGCAAGTAGCTTCTGTCGGGAGTCCAAGAGAACTTTGCATTTATTTGGTACTGAGCAATCTTGCCGTTTTTAGCTTTTGGCAAATCAGCACTGTATGTTAAGGCCGGAGCGGTGCTGAACGTGAGCTTGCCGGAGGAATATTTTATGTTGTAAACGGTTACACCCATCTCCATGCCCTTCCAATCCAGAAGTTGCGGCGAGCTTTCAGAATCAAGTTCCGTAATATTATTCGGACCCGGATAGAATGCGTTGGAAATATCTGAAGTTCCGGTAGCGGAGCGTGTTAATACATAAGCACATGGATGAGAGGCAAATGTGTTCACATTGTTATAAATCCACCTGTTTGAGGAGGCTATGCCGCCATAAACATCAGATGATTTATCTACGTGATAAACAACCATTCCGCTGCCGCCGACATACTTGTCCCAGCCGGAAGCGCCCCTGCACTCAAATAAAAAGTACTCTCCGTCCGTAGAGGATTTCAATTTATACACGGTTGAATTTGAAGAGCTTACAGGCAGCAAAGAATAATCCTTCCCCGATTCCAAGTTTATAACGTCCCCCACCCCAAGCATGTCTCTCTCAATTGCACAATAGTAAGGAGGAGTGTTGCCGTTATTTAAATAACACCCCATGTCCATGATAGAGAGCCACTTCCACAATCCCAAAGAGGCGCCCTCTTCATCTCCGTTTGTATCATATAAATCCATGAGTCCAAGAGAGTGAGAATATTCATGGCAGAATACGCCAATTCCCTCCATCACCGCACCGCTGCTCCCTCTTAATTCAGGAGAACAAGTATATGAGGAGACCTTAACTCCGTTGATTGTAATATTCAGATTATCAGCACTTGCCTGACGCGCCCATAGCGCATCTGAAACCCCGTTTTCAGCCTGGTCATATCCGGCATAAATTACCGCAACGTTATCTGCCTTTCCATCTCCGTTGGAATCATACTGAGAAAAATCTACTCCGGATGAAGAGGCGGAAGAACATACGTCTTTAATGAGCTGTTCCAGATTGGAATCCGTTTTGCCTCCATTATCAGCACCGTAGTAAGCCTCTGTATTTCCTAATGTTATAACTGGAGGCACATCAAATAAAATCTCTTTGCCTCCAAGGTTATCCTTAAAATATTCAGACGCTGAGCCGGTTGCGCCGTTGACTGAATATCCGCTCTGGTTCAGCATGTTATAAAAATTCTGCTGAACATTGGAGGAGGAAAATTTAACATCTGAAAATTGTACCAGCAGTACCAAAGACTTTACGGTTCCGCCCGCCTTTGAAATTATTTTTCTGCTCCCGACAGTTTTGTAATTTAAAACTGCAGTTGAATTTGACAGCGCCCTGTTTCTGTAAGCAGCTGCGTTTCTTATAATTTCAGCATTCTTAAGAGCGGTGGCAACCATCACAGGAATAGTTGAAGCAGCGCCCGATACTCTGTCGGGAGCTACAGAACTCACTCTCTCCTTTAAAATAGAGAGAGTTCCTGAATTGTAATTTGCATAGTGGAGATAGCCGTCTTTTCCCTCAGCAACTATGTAGCCGGCCGCTGTTTTCTTATAGCCAAAATGTTCATCTCCGTAAAGACGCACAGCTACCCTGCTGCCATCCGGCTGCCTTATTTTTACTATATTTGATACCGCTTTTACTGCATAGGCTTCCGCTGCGCAGAACAATGAGCATGTTGCCAAAGCAATAAAACGGAGTATAGAATTTGCCATAAGCTCTATCGTTGAGGACAAATTTACAACTTTTAAATGATAATATATGAAACATACTGCACACAGATTGGCATTTTATTTTTCTCTGCTTACTGCTGCATTCTGTATATCAGCCAACTCCGATATTTATGCACAAAGCGGACAGGAGTATCTTATTGAGAAGGGGGGAACTTTTGACAGCTGGGTTACCAGAGAAATAAAAGAGTCCGGCATAATTGGCGGCAATACAAAAAACATTTACAGCATTGGTCCGGAAAGTGAAGTTAAAGGGGCTGTTGCCTACACGCCTCCTGCCGGCTGGGTGTGGGGATGTTCAAACGTGCTGGCAATTGTGAAAGGGGTAGTAAAGACTAGCTGTTCTGTTTTCCCTGAAAAAAGGGGGAGAGGATATTGCGCCAGATTGGAAACAAGAATGGAAGACGTAAGAGTTGCAGGCCTGATTAATATGCATGTAATAGCCTCAGGGACAATCTTTTTAGGGCACATGATTGAGCCTATAAGAAACACCCGCAACCCGCAGTCAAAGTGGACATGCGGAATTCCTTTTACCGGAAAACCTCGCGCAATCTCCTTTGACTACAAAGTAATTGTCGGGAATAAAAGGATAAAATCCACGGGCTTTAGCTCAATAAAAGTAATTGGAGATAATGATTATGCAGACTGCACGGTACTGCTGCAAAAGAGGTGGGAAGACAAGGACGGAAACGTCTTTGCTTTGCGCGTAGGTACTGGTGCAGAGAGATTTACAAGGACGGAAAATGAGTGGCAGAATGGGCATGTTCTGGAGATACACTACGGAAACATTACGGACAAGTCATATTACAAATCATACATGGGACTGATATCAAGTGAATTATCCAACTATACCATTAATTCAAAAGGAAAGTCAGTTCCCGTTCAGGAGATTGGATGGGCTTCCGCCAGCGAGAGACCGACGCATATAATAATCAAATTTTCATCCAGTTACGGAGAAGCTTATGTCGGAGATATCAGCAACCGGTTATGGATTGATAATGTGAAAATTGTGGAGTAATGAAGCAGCGTTTTTTACAACTGACTATTATCGCAACGGGATTGATTTTGTGCTGCAGCACTATGCAAGCGCAGAAGCAATCAGATACGGCACGCGTGCAGAAAAAAACAGATACAATACGTGCGCAGAAAAAGTTTGACTTTGCATTTATTGGAGGACCCAATTATGCCTCAGACACAAAGCTCGGGCTAGGTGCGGTGGCAACGGGAAAATATTATACAGTTCGCGACAGTCTTACCTCCCCGTCTAATGTGGCAATATTTGGAAATATCTCAACATCAGGATTTTTCAGCTTAGGCATAAGAGGAAATAATTTCTTTGAGGAGGACAGAAACAGAATAGACTATGAGCTAAAATTTTACTCATTTCCATCTAACATCTGGGGCTTTGGATATTATAACGGAGACAATGATTCAAACGAAAGTTCATATAAAAGAATTCAAGTATCATTCAAGGGAGACTTCATGCATGAACTAGCTCCCAATTTGTTTGCAGGTCCGCACCTTGAATATGATTTTATACGCGGCTCCAATTACAAAGATTCAACTTTCATAATCGGCCTGCGCAATATAACCAGGTCTTTTGGCTACGGCGCAGCAATATGCTATGATACAAGAGATTATATTCCAAATCCTTATTGCGGCACATACGTCAAACTATCCCAAATTAACTATGTTGAACCGGGACAGAAGCCCTATTTTAAGAGCATCTTAAATGCCGATTACTATAAAACCGTATGGAAGGGCGGGGTTATTGCATTAGACTATTACCAGGAATTCAGCTATGGCAAAACGCCATGGACAATGCTTGCGCTTATGGGAGGTTCCTACAGAATGAGAGGCTATTATGAGGGAAGATATAGAGATAAAAATTTAGTATGCTTCCAGGCAGAATTAAGGCAGAATATTTGGAGGAGACACGGCCTGACTTTCTGGACAGGCGCCGGAAATATCTGGGGCATAGATAAATTCCAGTGGGGACACACCCTGCCTAATGTTGGAATTGGCTACAGATTTAGGATTAAGAATAGAACAAATGTGAGACTGGATTACGGATTGGGAAAACATTGGCAAAGCGGTATCACATTTCAGATAGATGAAGCATTTTAATTGCAGCAGCAATTGCCTAGTATACAATGAATTTTAAATTATTAAAAAATCAGAAATTTATATTCTGGCTATTTCAGGCAGTGCTGATGATAACCAGCGTGCTGTTGCTGTTTACTGAACCATCGGGAGCTTGCGTAAAAATTGCAAACATCCTCTTCCCTCTTGGTGTCCAAATTATTCTGTTTTGCTTAACAAGGCGTCCCGGAATAGTTTTTCTTATTCTGTTTCCAAAACTTTTTTTTGACGCTTTTCAATTTGCGCTTATCAATCTTTACGGCGGCTCAATTATAGGCTCGGATATGTTTCTAAACGTTGTAACTACTTCTGCATCAGAAGCGGGAGAAGTCCTGGCCAGCCTTACCGGAACAATTCTGATGGTCTTTTTAATCTACATTCCGTCTATAATTCTTGCAATAAAATCTGCAAAGAGCAAAGAGAAAATAGAGTGGAGGTGGAGAAAAAAAATATTGTATTGCGGCGGAATCATTTTGGCTGCATCCATAATCTTCATAACATCCGCATGCCGCTTTAAGGATGATATCTATCCTGTTAACGTCATTTACAATCTTGAATATGCCACAAAGAAATGGAATAGAGTAGAGAAATATAATGAAACGTCTAAAGGCTTTACTTACAATGCATTCAGAGAGAACGGCAAGACAAGGGAAATTGTAGTGCTGGTTTTGGGAGAGACTTCCCGCGCTGCAAACTGGAGCCTGTACGGCTACTCCAGAGAGACCTCTCCGCACACAGATTCTCTTGCTTCCTCTTCAAATCCTGTTGTAGGAGGTGGCAGCAATCTTGTGGTTTTCAAGGATTTCTTGACGCAGTCTAATACAACACACAAAAGCGTACCTATAATTTTATCCCCTGCGGAAGCGGGAAGATATGGTCTGCTCTATAAATCTAAAAGTATTGTCTCCGCCTTTAAAGAGGCCGGATTTAAAACCATATACATTAAGAATCAGAACTATGACAAGAGCATAGTGCACAGTTATTACAATGAGGCAGATGAGAAAATTTCCGTCAGCAGCAAAATCCGCAGCGTTCCGGATGAGGCCGTTTTGCCTGAACTAAACAAGGTCCTGCAAAAAGACACTACCGGCAACCTATTCATTATAATCCACTTATACGGCTCACACTTTGCATATCACAGCAGGTATCCAAAGCAATTTGCCTATTATACTCCCGACAGGCCAAAGTCAATTTCTAAAAAATACAGAAAAGAGCTTATCAATTCTTACGACAACAGCATACTTAACACAGACTACGTAACATTCAAGATAATTGAGGCTATAAAGAGCCAAAATGCCGGCAGCGTTGTAATGTGCCTTGCAGACCACGGGGAGGATTTGATGGACGACAGGCGCGGAAGGTTCCTGCATGCCTCTTTAAATGCCACCTACTATCAATTGCACATTCCGTTTTACGTCTGGTTTTCTGACAATTACATAAAAAACTGTCGGGATAAATATGAGCAGACCATAAAACATTCCTCTGCGCCACTCTCCACAAATGCTGTGTTCCACTCCCTTCTGGATTACGCGGAAATTCACACAAAATACTTAGACTCAACTCTTTGCATAGGTTCTCCAAGGCTGGAGGAGAAAGAGAGAGAATATTTGACGGACCACGATATTCCAATGAAGCTCCGCCTGCTGCCTCTGACAAAGTATGACTATGAACAATTTGAGGCAAGAGGGATGAAAGTTCGCTAATTATGTTCTAAATGGAATTAATGCTTTCAATTCCGTTATATTGATTAAATTTGCGCACATTTTTGAAATATGAATCAGACATCAAAATACAGATTTACAATAATATCCCCTATTTTTAACGAGGAGGGAAATGTCCGCAGGCTGGCTGATGAGCTGGGCAAATTCATGGAGATTTCCAAGGAACCGTCAGTTTGCGTTCTATTTGTAAATGATGGTTCAGCAGATAATTCTTTGCAGCTCATTAAAGATGAGTGCTCAAAGAGGAAAAATTTCTTTTACATCTCGCTTGCCCACCGCACCGGATTAAGCGGCGCAATCAAAGCGGGATTTGATAATTGCTTCTCTGATTTTGTAGGATATATAGATGCAGATTTGCAGACAACGCCGGAAGACTTCAATTTGCTTCTGCCTTATATTATTGACTACCCGCTTGTTATGGGAATACGCGCAAACAGGAAAGATTCCGGCTGGAAAAACTTCCAGTCAAAATTTGCAAACGGTTTCCGCAAAATGTTTACTCACGACGGAGCAACTGATACGGGTTGCCCGCTAAAAATTTTGCAAACGCCGTATGCAAAAAGAATCCCGATGTTTACAGGCATGCACCGTTTTTTCCCTGCGCTGATTCAGCTGCAGGAGGGTGGAAAAATGAAGCAAATACCTGTAAGACACTTTCCAAGAACAGCGGGCGTCTCCAAGTACAATGTGTGGAACAGATTGATTGGACCTCTTAAAGATTGCTTTGCATATAGGTGGATGAAGAAGAGATACATCAATTATTCCATAGGGGAAGATAACATCAATTCCAAGTAAGTTCCCGATAGATAACATAAGCAGGCTATGCAGCAAGCAGTTATATCTCATTGGATTATATACGGACTGGGCTTTTTGGCACAGGGCTTTTTCTCTTTGAGAATTCTTGTCCAGTGGATAATGAGCGAGAAGGCAAAGAAAGTTGTATCCCCTACTATCTTCTGGGTATTCAGCATTGCGGGCTCTTATTTATTTTTTGTATACGGATGGCTCAGAAATGATTTTGCTATCATGTTCGGTCAGGTAATCTCCTATTACATATACATTTGGAACCTTAAGGTCAAAGGGGCATGGAATATAATAAGGACAGATTCAGGAGCTGAAAGCGCCGTCGCGGCAGAAGGGATAAAAGTTCCCGCTCCCCAATATTGGAGGCTGGCTCTGCTTGCAATACTTGTGATAACTCCGGTAATTGGAATCGGATACATCTTAAGTGATTGGCAAACGTTTAAGGCTCAATGTTTTTATAATGAATCAATACCTTCCATGCTTGTAATATACGGCTCGCTCGGCCAGCTTGTATTTACGCTCAGATTTATTTATCAATTTATCTACTCTAAAAAGAGAAATGAAAGCCACCTTCCGGCAGGTTTTTGGATAATCAGCCTGGCAGGTTCCGCAATTATTGTTTCATACGCGTTTATAAGACTGGACCCGGTTCTGGCACTAGGACAGTCCATCGGATTTATTTCATATTCAAGAAATTTGATAATTTTGCACAAAGCGGATAAAAAAGAGAAAGAACAAACCGCTGCAAAGTCCGATAAATAATTAACAAGGGTTACCGCAAAAGAGATAAGAGTTAAGGAGTTATGAAAAGACGTACAGTCATATTCATGCTGATTTTAGCGGCATTGCTGCCTCTTTTAATAATGAGGGAGTTTACCCCAAGCAATGAACTGCGTTATTTAAACATTGCTGATGAGGCAATTGCAAACGGAAACTTCTTTGCATTTACGGACCACGGAGTTCCGTACGCAGATAAGCCACCTCTGTATTTTTGGATTGCAATTGGACTTAAGAGTCTGTTTGGCAAGCACATAATGTTTTTGCTGAGTCTTCTATCCGTAATTCCGGCCTTTGTAATTGCCTGGATAATGGATAGATGGACGGGAGATAAGCTGCGTCCGGAAGAGCGGACCGCAGGAACTCTTATGCTATTCACATCACTGTACTTCCTGGCATCTTCTATTGTTTTGAGGATGGATATGCTAATGTGTATGTTCATAGTACTCTCATTATATGAGTTTTACAGAATGTACACAAACAAGGACGGAGAGATAGCGGCAAAAAATAAAACCAGAGTAAAGACAGCAAGGCAATATAGAATAAACAGAGCGCTGCTTCCGGTTTTTGTCTTCCTTGCTATATTTTCCAAGGGCGCCGTTGGATTCCTTGTCCCCGTAATATCCATACTTGTATTTCTTGCCGCAGACCGCAACCTGAGAGTAACGGGAAAATATCTTGGATGGAGATTCTGGACAATTTTACTATGCCTTTGCATTGCCTGGTTTACAGGGGTTTATATAGACGGTGGTTCATCATATCTGCACAATCTGCTGTTCAATCAGACAGTTAACAGAGCCGTAAATTCTTTCCATCATAAAAAGCCTTTCTGGTACTATGGCATTGCATACTGGTATGCGATTGCTCCTTGGTGCATTCTATGCATAGTTGCAATCATCAAAGGCTACTACAAGAGAATTATGCACGGCACACGGGAGAAACTTTTTGCATGCATTGCATTCTCCACAATCATAATGCTCTCATTCATAAGCTCAAAGATTGTCATATATATGCTGCCGGCAATTCCGTTTTTCATTTACCTGATGATTATTTTGCTGCCAAAGATGAATAACGGAGGATGGATAAAAGCTTCAATTGCAATCCCCGCGCTGCTGCTGATTATTGCATTTGCGGCATCGCTTCCAATGAATCAAATCATAGCTAAAATAAATGAGGCAAATCTCGGAAGTCCTCTTGAACTGCCTAAGTTATGGGCTCCGTATCAGATATTTACACTAATTCTTGCACTTGGGGGAATAGGAGCATTAATCTTTATTAAAAAGAAAAATCTGTCGGGAGCAATAATATCAATAGCCTCTTCCATTTTGATTATGCTGTTTGCAGGAAGTTTGTCTATGCGCAGTCTTAACAAATATGTTGGAATTAAAGAGGGGTGTGAGAGAGCAATTAAAACTGCTAAGGCAAATGGGGAGACGGTTTGCTATTATGACTTTAGTTCAGGCCCGAATCTTGATTACTATTTGAAGCAGCACGGGATGAAAATAAAAGAAATTGAAAAGAGCGAAATATCTGATGTAAAAGGAGTTATTGTATTTTGCAAGACTCGCGATATTAGAAAAGACAGTCTGCTGAACAAGAAAGTTGCGGCGCTGCCGAGGGAAGAAGGAGGAGGAGATATTTCCATAATTGAAATACCAAAATAATATGAAAATTTTAGTTACAGGCGCCGCCGGATTTATTGGAGCACAGCTAATTAAGACGCTTATAAAAAGAGGGCACTCCGTTATCGGAGTGGATAATCTTAACTCTTATTATGATGTTGAGCTTAAGAAAGGGAGATTAAAAGACATAAGGGCGGAGAAGAAAAATGCTGCGCGCTTCACATTCAAAAAGCTGGACATTACAGATTATGCATCTTTGGAGAGATTGTTCAAACAAGCTCATTTCCAGAAAGTTTGCAATCTTGCAGCACAAGCCGGAGTGAGATACTCTTTTGAAAATCCTGCTGCTTATGTGCAAAGCAATCTGCTGGGATTTTTTAATGTGATGGACCTTTGCGCAAAATATAAAGTAAAACATTTTATCTACGCAAGCTCCAGCAGCATTTACGGCAACAATGCCAAAGTCCCTTTCTCTGAAGAGGATAGAGTTGATGACCCGCAGAGTCTTTATGCCGCAACAAAAAAGTCTGATGAACTTATGGCTTATGTCTATTCTCACCAGATGAAGCTGTCTTGCACGGGACTAAGATTTTTTACTGTTTACGGACCTTGGGGAAGGCCTGACATGGCTCCGTTTGGCTTCATGAAAAACATATTGGAACACAAGCCGATACGTGTATTCAACAACGGAAAATTAAGCAGAGATTTTAGCTACATAGATGACATTGTGGAAGGCATTGTTAAAGTGATAGAAGGACCATCTAATTCTCCGCACCCTGTTTACAACATTGGAAATAGTCATCCGGTAGAACTTATGGATTTTATAGGAACCATAGAAAAGGTTGCCGGTGCAAAAGCCGTTAAGAAATTTACGGGGATGCAAAAGGGTGATGTCTACACCACTTACGCAAGCACAAAATTGCTGGAAAAAGATTATGGCTTTAGGCCCAACACTCCTCTGCTAAAGGGGATTACAGAGTTTTACAAATGGTATGTAAAATTCTATAAAGTAAAATAAACACAAAAATTTTCTCTCTTTGTAAATGCGCACCTGCAAAAAAAGCTGTTTTTCAACTACTCAGAAACGCTTTTGCAGATAACGCAACGCATTTTTTTATAAATTTGCGGCCGTTTAAGTGAACGTTCTTAAAAATAAAATAATGGATAAAGAGACTTTTGTTCAAATGGAGATTAGCTACAAGGCTGCTCTTCATAATTACAAGTATTTCAGAAGCAAACTGAAACCAAGCACTAAATTGCTTATTCTTATTAAAGCAAATTCTTACGGACACGGCGCTGTAGATTTTGCTAAACTTATGACCAAAGCGGGAGCTGATTATTTTGCTGTCGCTCATCCTGTTGAAGGCGTTGAACTTAGAAAAGGCGGTATTAAAAAACCTATTCTTGTTTTGACAGCAGGAACTGACTATTACAAAGAGATTATTCAGAACAATTTGGAACCCGGTATCCCAAATATTGAATCTTTGAAGAAATTTGACTCCGTTGTAAAAGCTATGAAAGTAAAGAGCTACCCTGTTCACATTAAACTAGATACAGGAATGCACAGACTTGGCTTTATGGAGAGCGAACTTCCTGAGCTTCTTAAATATTTAAAGGCTCACAAAGAGATAAAAGTTAAATCCATCTATTCACATCTTGCAGCATCTGATGAACCAAAGTGGGATAAATTTACTCTTGGACAGATTGCTCTTTATGACAAGATGGCTCCTCAAATTGACAAAGCAATTGGATATAAACCTATCCATCACATACTTAACTCCGCAGGAATTGAGAGATTCAGCAAGTACCAGAAAGACATGGTTCGCCTGGGCATTGGTATTTACGGCATCAGCGCTGTTAACCAAAAGTATGTAAAACCTGTCGCGAGCTTAAAGTGCAAGATTCTTCAGATTAAACACCTTGTACCTGCAGACGGTACGGTTGGATACGGCCGCCACGGCAAGATTGACAAGCCTACCGTAACAGCCACTCTTCCTGTTGGTTATGCAGACGGCATTAACCGCCACTTTGGACGCGGCAATGCCAAGTTCATGCTAAAAGGAAAGATGGTTCCTACAATTGGAAATATCTGCATGGATATGTGCATGATTGATATTACAGGCGTTAAAAATGCAAAAGTTGGAGACGTTGTAACAATCTTTGGAGAGAAACCAACAGCACAAGACCTTGCAAAAATCTTGGATACAATACCTTACGAGATTTTCACCTCTATAGCAAAACGTATTAAGAGAGTAGTTGTAAAGTAAATTTTTACGCAGGCTAAATTAATATTTTAGCCAGCAGTTCATTAAGAAGAGCGCCGTCCGGAGAAATTCCTCCCCCGGCGCTTTTACTTTTAAGATCACAATCTTTTATGTAGGCAACAACAGCCATTGTCTTAATTAATGGAAAATTGCGGGCGGCGTTTTCATATTCTTTCTCTCTAAAGCCAAACATTCCGCACTGCTGAGCCGCCTGAAAAAACGGGACTTTATCTCTAACCTGAACAGCCTCAGCCTTAAGCAGCTGATTAAAATAGTAGAACATAGCTCCAAGAGTCATTTGAATTGGAAACTTCTTGGGATTGTCTCCAAAAACTTCAGCAATGGAGAAACTTTTGCGCCTGTCTTTCTCCCCTATCGCCTTGCATAGCTCAAATGCATTAAACTCCCTGCTTATGCCGACATTCACCTCTATATCCTTGACAGTTATACGTTTACCATCAATGCACTTGAAGAGCTTATCAATTTCCAAAGTTATCTTGCGCAAACTTGTCCCGGTATACTGCCCCATGAGCTGAGCCGCATCCTGGTCAATTTCATAGCCGCTATTTTTCACATAGTCAATTATCCAGGAAGAAATCTTCCATTCATCCAGGGCGTAAGTCTCCAGAATTTCCGCAGCACCTTTTGCTTTCTTATAAAATCCGCTCCGTTTATCAACGCTCTTATTGGTAAAGGCGAGCGCCAGAACGGTCTCTTTTACAGGAGAATTAAGATACATTTCCAAAGGCTCCAGCGATGAAATTTGCTGAGCCTCCTTTACAATAATCAGCTGCCTTGGGGATTCTACAGGATAGCGTCTGCACAAAGAAACAATCTGCCCCGCATCAATATCCGACCCATAAACCAAAGTATAATTAAAATCCCTTGCCTCCGTGCTAAGTACGTGTTTATCAAGAGCTTTAAGAATCATATCCAAATAATAAGGCTCTTCTCCCATTAAAAGATAAACGGGACGGAACTTCCCGTTTTTAATATCGGACATTATAGAAGCAAACTTCTTTATGCTCCCCTCTTTATCAATTCTAGTTGCTGCCATACTCAAAATTAACGGCCTCTGCCGCAGCCCAAAATTAGACAAATTTATTATCATGGCAAATTCCTATCTTTGCAGATATGGAAGTGTTTGACCCGCTCAGAAAAAAAAATGTCGCCCTTACTCCGGAAGAGAATGTAAGGCAGAACTTTATAAAGTGGCTTAATCAAAAAAGAGGCTGGCCGCTCTCCATGATGATGAGCGAGACTGAAATTAAAATAGGCGCCGTAAAGTTCCGCTGTGACATTGTCTGCTATAATAAAACACTTGACCCTCAAATGATTATAGAGTGCAAAGCTCCTGAGGTAAAAATAACTAAGGACACATTTGAGCAGATTTGGCGTTACGCGCTTATCCTAAAAGTAAAGTGGCTGGCAATTACAAATGGAGTTGCTACCTTTGCCTGCGAGTATAACAGCAAAGAGGAGAAGTATGAATTTATAAGTGATGTTCCGCAGTACGGCGAGCTGTAGTTTCATCCCGACAGTTTAATAAAATTTTGATGAATTTTTTAGAGAATAAAATATTTGAGATTATAAGTAAAACTGCAGAGCAACAAGGCGTTAGAGCTTTTGTGATTGGAGGATACGTGAGGGACTGTTTCTTGCAGAGACCATGTACCGATATTGACATTGTTGCGGAGGGGAGCGGAATTGAACTTGCACGGGGAGTGGCAAAAAAAGTGAAGACAAAAGTTTCCGTCTTCAAAAATTTTGGTACCGCAATGCTTAAATATCACGGGCTGGAGGTTGAATTCGTGGGGGCCAGAAAAGAGTCATACAGAGCAGATTCCAGAAAACCAATAGTTGAAGATGGAACTCTTAAAGAGGACCAGGAGAGGAGAGATTTTACAATAAACGCCCTAGCGTTCAGCTTGCAAAAAGAGGATTACGGAAATTTAATTGACCCGTTCGGCGGAGTTGCAGACTTGCAGAAAGGTCTCATTCGCACCCCTTTAGACCCGGACGTAACATATTCAGATGATCCGCTGAGAATGATACGCGCAATCCGTTTTGCCGCACAGCTGCAGTTTACAATTGTACCTGAATCACTTGAAAGCATAAAGAGAAATAAGGAGAGACTTAAAATTCTGTCGAGAGAAAGAATAGCAGAAGAGCTTAATAAAATTTTAATGACTCCTAAGCCTTCTATCGGATTCCAGCTGCTGCAGGATACTGAACTTCTGCCCCAATTTCTTCCGCAGATCAGCAACTTGCAAGGCGTTGAGACTCTGGAAGGTAAAGGCCATAAAGATAATTTTGCACATACGCTAAAAGTGGTAGACAACATCTGCCCTCACACAGATAATTTGTGGTTGAGATGGGCAGCGCTACTGCACGATATTGGCAAGCCGGCGACTAAAAAATTTGAACAGGGAACAGGCTGGACCTTTCATAGTCATGACCTTATGGGAGCCAGAATGGTACCCGGAATTTTCAAGCAGCTGAAGATGCCTCTTAATGAAAAAATGAAGTATGTGCAGAAAATGGTAAGGCTTCATCTGCGTCCCATAGCGCTTGTGGAAGAGAGCGTAACTGACTCTGCAATAAGACGTTTACTTTTTGATGCAGGCGATGATATTGACGATTTGATGACATTGTGCGAGGCAGATATTACTTCAAAAAATGATGCAATTGTACGCAAGCACAAAAACAATTTTCAGCTTGTCAGAGAGAAACTTGTAGAGGTTGAGGCTAAAGACGCGCTGCGGAATTTTAAGAATCCTATTACCGGCGAGGTTGTAATGCAATACTTTGATATTCAGCCTGGGAAAGAGATTGGAGTATTAAAAGAATATATCAAAAATGCCATTCTGGATGGCGTCATTGAGAACAACATCAAGCAAGCGCTGGCCCTTATGAAGAAAAAAGGAAAGGAGATGGGGCTAAAGAAAAGAGCAGCCGCTCAATAATTCTTTATTTGTAGATAAAATCTTCTTGTTTGTCTAAATTATTGGAAAAAACAGCATCCCTTGCATACTTTCGCACAGGATTTGATAATTACTCAACCGTTGACGAAAAATAAAAAGAGAGATGAAAAAGATTTTAGTATCATTCCTGACAATCGGTCTTACATTAATGTATTCATTTACATTTGCACAAGACACAACTCATGTAAACGGTAAATTCAATCACCACATGATGGCCCCCGGTCCTCAAGTGATGACCGCGGAGCAAATTGCAAAAGCTGAGACAGAGAGAATGCAAAAAAATTTGCAGCTATCAGATCAGCAATATAAGAAAGTGTACAAAGTAAATCTTGCAGAGGCCCAAGTTCTTGCAGGAAGCAGCAATAAGAAAAATTCTGATAATCAGAATGGAGGAGGTTTCCAAGGTGGTCCTATGGGCGGCGGCCCCGGTGGAATGGGTCCCGGTATGGGACGCGGACAACGTCCGGATATGCAGCAGGGAGGTATGCACCAGAGAGATACAACGGGATTCAAGAGAGGTCACAAGATGATGCCGGGGTTTGCTCCTAAGTGCACGCCGGAAGAGGCAAAGGCTGCAAAAGAGAAGAAAATGGCAAGACTAAAAGAGATTCTTTCTGACTATCAATACAATATGTATGACAAAGAGCAGACAGAAAAAGAGATGAATGAGAATTGCCCTTTCTGTAAAGACAAAAAGAGTTCGCAGGATAGCAATAATACGCAGAGCAATACTCAGAGTACAAATAATTAATTGGTGCGATCATTAAAATTTACTTCATATTAGTTTAAAAATCAGGGGCCATTCACAATAACTTTAATATAACCCTACATAACCACATTTTGATGGTCCCTAACAGCCCGGCGTTAAAAACCGGGCTTTCTTTTTTATCCCATCACTACCCAATACTCAACCGGCCTCAACCAAAAAGAGAGATTCCCTACCATTTTTACAGATTAGGAAGATGCCATGATTATTTGAGAGTTAATTTTGCTTAAATTTACAAGGTGAAACAAAATCTGTCGAGATAAAAAAATTAAAAATTAAGAATATGAGCAACGATAATAATTCCGGGAAAAAAATCAGCCGCCGCAGAGCCATTGAGATTATGGGACTTGGAGTGGTCGGCGCAGCCTCTTTAATGTCATTTAAGAGCAATCCTTTTCTGAATGATATTTCTGAAAAGATTAAAAAGGGCGGGATTAAACTTGTAGATAAAAGGAAAAATCCTAAAAACGGAGACATGATTGCCATGCTGGGATTTGGCTGCATGAGGTTCCCTACAACTGGAGAAGGCGGAAGAAGAGCTCCTATAGATGTAGCTAAGACTCAGGAACTTGTAGACTACGCATACTCTCATGGAATTAACTATTATGATACTGCTTATGTTTATCACGGAGGAAAATCTGAGGGTGTTATTGGAGCAGCTCTAAAAAAATATCCGCGCAAGAGTTATTTTTTGGCGGACAAAATGCCGGGTTACAATGTGAAAGTTAAAGAGGACGGCCCAAAATTTTTTGAGGAGCAAATTCAACGTTGCGGCGTGGATTACTTTGATTATTACCTTCTTCACAGCTTGCAGAACCGCCAAAGCTATGACAAAGTTTATGAGGAGATGGGCTTGTATGATTACCTTGTTGAGCAGAAGAAAAAGGGAAGAATACGCCAGCTTGGATTTTCTTTCCACGGAGATATGCCGTTCTTTGATTATTTGATTGACAAGCATCCATGGGATTTTGTGCAGGTAGAATTGAACTATCTGGATTGGAAGGGACAGGATGCGGAACATATCTACAATGCTCTGGCTAAGAGGAATATACCTTGTATAATAATGGAACCTTTAAAGGGCGGAATGCTTGCTTCTCTTAGCACCGATGCAGATGCTATCTTTAAGAAAGCAAATCCTAATGCAACCGTAGCATCTTGGGCTTTCCGTTATGCCGGCTCTCTTTCTGACGTAATGGTAATCCTTAGCGGCATGACTTATATGGAACATCTGGAGGATAACATTAAAACATTTACCGGCTTTAAACCACTTACGGATGCTGATTATGAGACTATAAATCTGGCAGTTGCAGAGTATCAGAAGTTCAAGAGAATAGGTTGCACCGGCTGCAGATATTGTATGCCTTGCCCGTTTGAAGTTGAGATCCCGACAGTTTTTGCAACTTATAATCAGCTTGTTATGGATTCCAACATACCTGATATGAAGGCGCAAAATACTGATGATTACAAGAAAAAATCTAAGGCATTTTCAGAGGCATTTCATAAGGCATTTGCCAAGGGCGGCGGTGCGGATAAGTGCATGAAGTGCGGGACTTGCCTTCCTAAGTGCCCTCAGCATCTGGAGATTCCATCATTGATGTCCATGATTAACGGTACGCTTGAAAGCTTGTAATATTTGCAAAAAACATTCAATATTTCGCCGCAGCCGGCTCAGCCGCAGCCGATCCCTTTTGCGCTAGCAAAAATAGGGGAGGCGAGAATGGATAAGGCGAGACGAAACTATTGATGTTTTTTGCAACATAGTTGCAATCAATATTGAGTACATTTGCAATTGATATGACAGTAATCAAAAAAACATTCCCGATAAAAAATATGGCCTGCGCAATGTGCGTGGCTCATGTTCAAAAAGCGCTGGCAGCAGTACCGGGCGTTAAGGACGTTAACGTTAATCTTGCAAGTAACAGTGCATTAGTTGAGTACGATGATGCGGCCGTTACCCCGGAGAAGATGAAGGAGGCAGTTGTTGGGGCAGGATACGACATGGTCATTGATGCGGCAGGCGCAGCACCCGAGGCTTTGGACGAGTCTCAAAAAAAAAATTCAAAGGGCTTCTTAGGAAAACTATTTGGGCGGTAATAATTGCCGTTCCAATCATGGTCATAGGGATGTTTTTCAAAGGCACCCCGGGCAGCGGGCGTTACCTCCCCTATGCAAACTATATAATGTGGGCTCTTGCCACTCTCTCTCTATTTGTCTTTGGCAGAGACTTTTACAAGAACGCGTGGAATCAGGCAAAACATTTCTCATCCAACATGGATACGCTTATTGCGCTCTCTACCGGAACTGCATATTTGTTTAGCGTATTTAATACTTTGTTCCCCTCCGTATGGACAAGCCGCGGACTGGAGAGCAACGTCTATTTTGAATCTGCGGCAGTCATCATTGCTTTTATTCTGATAGGCAGGACATTGGAAGAGCGTGCAAAAAACAGCACCAACTCCGCCATCAAAAAGCTTATGGGACTTCAACCAAAAGAGGTAACAGTTATTATTGAAGATGAGCGAGTTACATCCACAAAGGAGTGTGAACAGAATGAGTGTGAAAAACGCCGTGCAAAAAAAATCATTACTCTCCCGATAGAGAAATTAATGCCCGGCGCAATTGTCATGGTTAAGCCGGGAGAGAAAGTAGCTGTGGATGGGAAAGTTACGGAGGGGTCCTCTTATGTGGACGAGAGCATGTTAAGCGGAGAATCTGTTCCGGTTCTTAAAGAGCAGGGAGCAAAAGTTTACGCTGGAACAATTAACCAAAGCGGAAGTTTTAATTTCCGCGCAGAGGAAGTTGGTGAGAAAACAGTTCTGCATCAGATAATTAAACTTGTACAGGAGGCTCAAGGCAGCCGCGCTCCTTCTCAAAAGCTTGCAGATAAAATTGCCGGAATTTTTGTGCCGGTTGTTATGTGCATTGCTCTTGTTTCATTTATTGCATGGAATATTTTTGGAAGCTCTAACTCATTCACATACGGGATGTTATCGCTGGTCACAGTTCTTGTAATTGCATGCCCTTGCGCGCTTGGTCTGGCCACTCCTACCGCAATTATGGTAGGAATAGGACGCGGAGCATCAGAGGGAATTTTGATTAAAGATGCGGAGTCTCTTGAACGAGCGCATAAGATTAATATTGTGGCAGTTGACAAGACCGGAACATTAACGGAAGGGAGACCGCAAGTGACCGATGCTTTTTGGGGAGAGAAAGAAAAAGAGAAATTTCAGCAGATTTTAGGAGCTATGGAGAGCAAATCTACGCACCCTGCAGCTCTCGCTATTTCAGAGGCTTACGGGAATTCATGTGCAACAGGTTCTTGCAATTCAACGGAAAAAATGACTGATAACAATTCCGGTGAAGATATAAAAATCACTGAATTTGAGAATCATGCTGGGCTTGGAATTTCAGCTGTTGCAGATGGCGTAAAATATTTTGCAGGCACGCCGGCACTTTTAAAAAATAATGGCATCGCGATAGATAATAAATTTTCTGTAGCCGCGGAACAGTTTGAGGAAGAGGCAAAAACAGCAATATTTTTTGCAAGCTCAAATGAGGTTCTTGCCGTAATTGCCGTTGCAGACAAAATAAAAGAGAGTTCAAAAGAGGCTGTCGGGATACTGAAAAACAATGGGATTGACGTTGCAATGCTCACTGGAGACAACGCACAAACTGCTGCAGTTATTGCAAAAGAGGCGGGCATTTCTAAATTCAAAGCATCAGTGCTACCTGCTGAAAAAGAGCAAATTGTGAGAGAATGGCAAAGCGCAGGAAAAGTTATTGCAATGGTTGGAGACGGCATCAATGACAGCGCTGCGCTTGCACGCGCGGACGTTAGCATTGCAATGGGAAGCGGAAGCGATATCGCAATGGATGCGGCAAAGATGACGATTGTTTCTTCTGATTTGCGCAAGATTTACAAAGCCGTGCGACTATCCCAAAAAACTGTCGGGACCATAAAGATGAACCTCTTCTGGGCCTTCATTTACAACATAATAGCAATTCCGATTGCCTCCGGAGTGCTCTACCCTTTCAACGGATTTCTGCTGAATCCAATGATTGCCGGAGCGGCCATGGCAATGAGCAGCGTCTGTGTTGTGAGCAACTCTTTGTTGTTGAACTTCAGAAAGTTATAATAGGCACCCTGTACCCCAGGCCGCAGGCCCGCGACCGTAGGGAGCGTGCCTTTCCGCGGCGGTAGCCGCGTAGACCACAAGGCATTACGCCGCTTTGTGGCGGAATGCTCTGCATGTGAGCAGAGCGAGCATGCAGAATGGCCCTATCTCTCATCCGCATCCTCCAAATTGGTAGTATCCCATTTGAAAGAATAAACCACACCATTGATTGGCAAGTTTACAGCTATCTGATTTACAGATGGATCATATTTGGCAAGCGCATATCCGCTAACTGCATTTTTTGGTGCAACCATGTAATTTTTAAGGTAACCGATGTTATTCTGCTGAACCTTAATCATCTCATTTGTCATATAGCCGTTAATCAGAACAGTCCCGACAACCGCAGACTCTTCAATTACAAAGGATGAAAAATCATGGGCAAAATTACTGCCCGGTGAGTGATAACCCCAATCATCATAATATGAACTGTTTATAGCGGCGTCCAAAGTTGCGGCGGTAACAATTGCCGCCATAGAAAGGCCAAATGCCGTCCATGCTTGCCTGTTATTTACCCGCCTAACATACTCATCATGAGAGAATAATCTGACTCTGCCGCCTCCGTCCGTGATTGACGCATTATCAAAATTGAAGTATGCATTCTCCGGAGAATTATTCTGTATGTAAACATTTACAACGTAATATCTTCCGTAATAGTGTCTGTACTTAACATTTATAGAAACGTATAAACCATTGAGAGTGTAATACTTCCAAACATCTCCGCTATTGTCCGTCAGATTTTTAACCTGCACATCAGAGGCCTGATTCCAAACCGGCTTCTTTGTCTGTGCGTCGTAATTTACTGAATATCCGTTGCCTGACTGAGTGTAAGTATCATTCTGCAACTTGCCGTTATCATAAACATACTGATAGCAAGTATCCCCTTTCTCTGTAAAAGTGGTCTTAATTCCATCCAAGGTCCCATCTTTGTAAGTTTCATGCTCTTTGATTAATCCGCTCTCATAATATTCTGTAAATTCTCCGTCATTCTGCCCGTTCTTAAAAGTCTGTTTAATCCAAACTTTTCCGGATGGATAATACGCCTCAAAAGCTCCGTCAAAAATGGTGTTGTTATCATCATTTTCATCCATGTAAGAAACGATTCCTTTTGCCCTAAGCAGATTGCCTTTTGTATAATAATCTTTGAAATCATTGTTCGCCCCTACAACTCTATAATACTCAGAGGATTGCTTATTGTCAGCCTTAGTGGCCTGCGAGTTAAAATAATATGTTCCCTGATAGCTCTGAACCTGCTGAACATTTTGGCTCCCGACAGTTTCATCTTGAGCTGCTGCAGAAACAGCAGAGACACCCACCGCCGCACAGCAGCAAACTATCGCGAAGAATAAATTGAACTTTTTCATTTTTAAAGAATTAAACACTCTTGTCTTTTGTCAAAACTACGCAAAAAACAGACCAAACAGATTTACAGCTAACCACTCACTTTTTGTACATTTGCAACCCATTAAGGAAAGATGCCGGAGCGGTTGAACGGGACGGTCTCGAAAACCGTTATGCGGGTAACCGTATCGGGGGTTCGAATCCCCCTCTTTCCGCAAAGATTATGAAGACTCTTAGTGCTCTCTTATCTGCTTGAAATTCTTCCAGAAAGGGGCCTTTAAGTAAAGTCCTCTTCTTCCCTTTGGTACATACAAGATACAATCTCGTCTCTCCGGAAATACAGTGTTGGCAGAGTCCTCAACTTTAATTGGCTTATCCCAATGCACATAAAGAGATTTTAAAGATATGCAGTAATTCAATGCATAATCTCCTATTTCTCTCACCGATTTTGGAATATTCAAAGATGTAATATTGCTTCCTTCCAAAGATTCATTTCCAATTAATTGCAGCGTATTTGGTAAATTAATGCTGCGCAGTCCTGTTCCTGACAAGGATAAATATTCAATGCTTTTAATTGATGATGGAATTGTTATAGACATCAATTTTTCACAATCCATAAAAGCTTGTTTTGTTATGTAACTCATAGAGTTGCTAAGAGTAACGGTTTTAAGACTTTTGCAGTCTTGAAAACAGAATTCCCCAATTCTCTTTACGGAATTTGGCAGAACAATAGAAACAATGCCGCTCTCGGAAAATGCCTCCTCGCCAATATTAATAATTGTAGCAGGCAAGGTCACAGATTTTAAATTTTCACACCCTTCAAATGCCCCGTTGCCAATGCCGGTAACTCTATATGTATGACCATTGTATGTTACAGACGCAGGAATTACACAAGAAGAAAAAACATAGTCCGTTCTTAATGTATCCATTTCACCACACCCTTTAACGACCATTGCATTGCCTTTATTGAAATTATAATATAGCTCCCCTATTTTGTATTTTGGAGCATCCGTATCTTGGCCTAAGCAGTTTAGACTTGCAGCACATACGATAACTATAGCTGACAATATATTTCTTAACTTCATTATCATTCCGATTATTTTTCTGCTAATTTAAATATTTTTATCCTCACGACGGGTTACTATGTCCTTGCTAGATTTTTCATTAATTTTTATACCTTTGCACACGCAAACGGGGAGAGATGGCAGAGTGGTCTAATGCGCCCGTTTGGAGGGCGGGTTGACGGGTAACCGTCACTAGAGTTCGAATCTCTATCTCTCCGCAAAACAAATTTCAGCAGCAGCCGCAAAATATTGCGGCTGCTTTTATTTTGGCGCAAGTCTGCCCAAACTTGTTTGAGGCAGGCGAAAGACAAAATAAAAAAGTAGCGGAACGCTGCTGCTGAAATCGCTTTGCAAGGGCCCCCGCGGCGAGCGGCAAGAGAATGCGCAGCGCAAAGCGCGAGCAAAATCTCTGCCGAGCGGCAAGAGAATGCCGGAACCTCAATCTCTGCAAAAAAACCATCCGGTGCCGGGTGGGTGTCGCACCCACAATCTGTCCGCCTTTCGGCACACTCCTACTACTGTTTGAGGCCATCCGGCTCCGGAGGTTCCATTCTGGATAAAAATAAAATCACAATAAAATTTCACTCACCTGCATAAGGGCAATTGGCACTTTTTTTTGATAAGTAACCAAAACATGGACAATCCTTAGATGTTTCCTTGAAATAATCACAAGTATTGCAGTCATATTTGCAGTCATTATAATAACACCTATAAGCGCTTAACAGTCTCCTAACAAATGGAGAATCAAGCACTAATTTATTACTGTCGCGATAATATAAAGTTCCATCTTGAGAATAAAATGTTTTATTCTCCGGGCTTATGTCTATATAAGGCGGACATCCCTCAAAATCAACTGGTGCTTCATAATAAAAAGAAGATGCTATTTTTTTAAGAGACGCGGGGAGTTTCATATATAACAATCCAGGAAATGAATAATATCCTATTGATTCAACACCTTCTGGAATGACAACTCTGCTAAACCAATAACCACAAACAAACGCGTCATCTTCAACAATTTTCACAGATTTAGGAATATGTATCTCATCTATTTTGGTAATGTAAAAACAAGCGTATGGTATCATTTCCAGATTATCTGACAACTTTACCTTTTTGCAGGCAGTAAAACAGAAAGCCCCATCCCCCAAGATTCTAACTGAGTCTGGCAAATTAATCTCAACAATATTTTCACAACAGGCAAAGGCAAGTTGACCAATTTCCACAAGAGAATTATTGAACTTTACTGAATTCATAGATGAATAGCCACAACATGCATAGTTTCCAATATATTCAACACCCTCTAAATGAATGTATTCACTCTTCTCCGGATAATGAACAATAGCTTTTTCATCTTCTGAAAAAACATAACCATCTTTAAATATAAAACTCTTAATCCGTTCAGAATTAGACAACACTTTATTTAAGATAGAGAGACGTGTGGAATCATCATAAACTCTAGAATACAAATGGCTTAAATAATCAGATTCATATCCATAATCATTCTTGGTTTTAGGAAATGAAATATTACCGATAACGATTTTTTTAATACAAACAGGTAGTTGTACATTGTTTAATGAATCAAATAAATCCTCATCTATAGCTCCTTCAAGTGTTAGCACTTGTACATCATTATTGGTCTTCAGCCATTCATTTATCTCTTGGATTTTAAATGTGTACTCCTTTTCAATCATAATATTCAATGATTAAAAAAAACCATCCGGTGCCGGGTGGGTGTCGCACCCACAATCTGTCTGCCTTTCGGCACACTCCTACTACTGTTTGAGGCCATCCGGCTCCGGAGGTTTCCGATTCTGGATGCAAAGTAAAATCACTATTGTGCAGTCTTTCTGCACACTTAAAATCTTTTTCATAATTCAGCTAAGAAATTCAGCCTTTGACAAAAAATGTCACAGCAAAACAATAAATTTGCGCTTGATATTAAGAAAGAACGGTATGCCAGTAACAAAAAACACAATGCTGCGACTTGCAACCATTGATAGATGTTTGCGTAACCGCTTTAGAAAGTGGACAATACAGGATTTGATGGATGCCTGTTCTGATGCGCTTTATGAGTATGAGGGAAGAGAAGAGGAGGTAAGCCTCAGAACAATCCGCTCTGACATTGCGCTGATGAGGAGTGACAAACTTGGCTACAATGCACCTATTGTTGTCACCGACAGGAAGTTCTATGCCTATGATGACCCGGATTATAGCATTACACAATTTCCACTGCACAAAGAAGACATTAACATACTGTTTGGAGCAATAGATATAATACGTCATTATCAGGCATTTACACAATTCAAAGGAGCGGAGGATGTAATCAGCAGATTGCAAGACCATATAAACACTACCGTTGAACATGAACAGCCAATCATATATCTAGATACAAATCAACAGCTTAGGGGACTTGACAAAATCAGCGTGCTGTACAATTTGATATCTGAAAAGAAGGTTGCAAAAATAACTTACAAATCATTCAAGTCTCTCTCCAGACACACATTAAGCGCATCGTGCTATATACTTAAAGAGTTCAATAACAGATGGTTTGTGCTATGCAGCATTAAGGGAGAAAGAGGTATTTTCAATCTTGCCCTGGATAGAATTGAGGAGATTTCAGAGGATGAAAAAGAGAAGTTTATAGAGAATACATTCTTTAATCCGCAAACATATTATGATGATATAATTGGTGTCACAAAGTCCAATGGAGACAAGGCACAACGTATTGTGTTGCAGGTAGATGCAGACCAAGCACCATATATTCTTACAAAGCCATTGCACAAATCTCAGAAGTTAGAAGAAGGTAATGAAAACGGTATCATAATTTCTTTGAACGTAATTCACAACCTGGAACTAGAGAGAATAATATTGAGTTATGGAGAGCACATTAAAGTGCTTGCACCAAGATTGTTAAAGCACAATATTTTGAAGAAGCTAAAACAAGCCTATGACAATTACGGGAAAGGTAAAGATGTTTAAGTCCCGATAGTATTAGTATCCAAACAGTTCAGCCGCTTTCTCCATTCCCTCTATAATCTTTACTCCAAACGGACATCTGGTTTCACATCCGCCGCATTTAACACACTCTGACGCGTGATGCGCAAGCAACTTGTAATGTTCGCGGACAGTCTCAGGCACAGCACTTTGTTTACTGCATTGCCTTCCGCATTGCCCTGCGTCCCGTTGCTCAGAATTACCTGATTTTGAATTCCTTGGCTTTGCAAGATTGTAAAATTTATTCACGCTTGCTATGTCAATGCCGGATGTGCATGGAGCACAATGTCCGCAATACATACAATGACCTTTCCACGTGAACTTTTTCATTGTGGAAATTGCAGAGGCATAATCCTTTTCTTTATCTGTCGCTGAGCACCAATCAATTGCAGATTTCATTTCAGCTGTGCTCTTGCACCCTACCATGACGGCTGCAACGGCCGGTCTTGTAAGTGCGTAATTTATAGCCTGTACGGGAGTCAGAGCCTTTCCAAAAGGAGAGTCAAGTTCGTTCAAAATATCCCCTCCGCCATATACCTTCATGACATCAATTCCAACTCCAAGCCGCTCGCAAGTCTCATATAATTTTTCCCTGTCCGCATCAATATTTTGCAAAGCGTTCTTATAATGATCCTCAGCCCATAAATCCTCAATGACTTCAGTGGCCGGCTGCATATCATAACAAGGATTAATGGAGAACATCAGAACATCTATAATCCCCGTTTCTACAGCCATTTGAGCCACCTTTGGATTGTGGCTGCTCATGCCAATGAAATGAATTTTTCCCTCTTGCTTATATTGCTGGGCAAGCTTAACAATCTCACCATCAAATACTTTGTGGAAATCTTTCTCAGCATCTATATAATGAATCATTCCAACATCCACATAATCAGTACCCAGTCTTGTCAGCAAATCATCAAAGGAATGTTTTGTTTTATCAATATTACGTGAACGCAAATACTGTTCCTTTTCCCAGATAGAGCACAAATGTCCCTGAATTATAAACTTATCACGCCTGCCTTTGATAGCTGCACCAAGAGCGGAACGCAAATCGGGATTAGAAGCATACAAATCAAAGAAATTTATCCCCGCCTTTTCTGCAAAATCAAAATCCCTTGCAACATCCTCTGGCTTCTTGCCGGAGAAGCCCTCGCACCCAAGGGCTATTGCACTTACATTCAGACCTGTACGGCCAAGTTTACGGTATATCATAATAAATAATACTCCATTAAATCATTACCCAAATTTACAATTTGTTTTATTGACTTCAATGCAAAATCGTAAACTCAAAGAATTATACGATATGGCATCCAAAAATTAAAATCACACTTTAGATTTGCAAAATAAGAAATAATATATCGTTCACTTTTTTTGTGAACATCAATTATTAATATTAATTTTGTGATGGAGATTATTTTTGATAAACAGTACCTTTCAGAGTTATACTACACTGGAGAATGCAAGGACAAACAACATAGATATCAACCTCAAATAATAACAAGATACATAAGAAGAATAGAACTGTTAGAAAGTGCAAAAACAATTTCAGAACTATATCAGTACAAATCCCTTAATTACGAGATTTTAAAGGGAGAAAAACAAGGGATATCATCAATAAGAGTCAATAGACAATATAGAATAGAATTTACCGTCACAACAATAAAAACAGAGACCACAATAACTATATGCAACATAATAGAATTATCAAAACATTATAAGTAGCATGGCAAATTTAGGATACGGAGCATACGCAACCCACCCAGGGGAGATTCTTAAAGAGGAGATAGAATACCGAGGCATTTCGCAAAGAAAGCTTGCAGCTGATATGGGGATATCACATACTGTTTTAAATGAAATTTTAAACTCAAAAAGGCCTTTGACGCCTAACACATCCCTTCTTTTTGAGGCAGCATTAGGAGTTGAGGCTGACACACTTATGCGTATTCAGACAAAATACAATATGCAAACCGCAAGAGGCGATAAAAAGCTGGCCAAACGATTGAATGAGATTAGAAAAATTGCAGCAATGCTGTAAAATATGAATATAAAATATCAAATATTAGCTCTTCTGGCTGTTGGAATATTATTTTCATTTTCAAATGCTTATGCCCAGCAGCGGATGCCTGTTCCGTACTACCAGCAACTTAGCAGCGCTAGCAGCAACAACGGCAGCAGCAGCAATGGCATCACAAGAATGACCGGCAAAGAGTTCATAAAATCTCTGGACACTGTAGGATTTTACAACGCACGCGGAGAATATCTCTCCATTAACCCGGCAGGAATGCGCCGCAGAGACTCATTGACAGTAAGGCAGATACTGGCAGGCAATGTACCTGATTCTTTGAAATATTTTAAGAATATTGTATTCACGACAGATATTGTTGACAGCATCCCTATTCTGCGCCGCAAGCACAGAGTTGAAATTCAGGCACTTCCGGATTATCTATCTGTCGGGACCAATGAAGATTTTATAAGAATGCCAATGACGCCAAAAGCGGCAATTGAAATAGCAGACTCCCTATACTGCTCTTTGCCAACTGCTTACTTGACTGATAAAATTGCAGATGCGGCAGAGGGCTCAATTGATCCATTCCCCTTCCGTCCGGTCAAAGACAGAAACTGTCAGCCTTACGTTTTTGAAGACAGCAACAATGCCATCAATGAATTGTTCAAAGTAAAAGGTTATCACTTTGGCCAGCTTATAAGCGGTCTAAAGAAAGATGTGATATTATCCTATAAAACAAACTATTACAGAGAACTTACAGATGAAGATTCTGCCTCATTAGCAGCAAGAGGTTATACTCCTGACGGAATATCCAGGTATGAAACAATCTACGGTTGGAGGCTGGAAAACGGGAAAAACATTCAGCCGTCATACAGCAAACATGTAAATTGGTATGTAGATTACAGCCACGGCATTCGCTTGATATACAGGACAATTAAAATAGACGGCAAGAAGTATGATATCTATGACGTTCTGCAAAGCCCTAAACTTTATAGAATTATAAGCGATGAACCAGAGTGCATGCAGAAGACGGAGAGTAACACGGAGATTGGCAATGAGCAATTTACCCCTAGCACATTGATAATCAGTTATGGAGAGAGGAAAGACACAACTGCTTTATATAAAGCCGTAAAGAAATATGGTGCAAGTTTCATCTACAAGTACAACAACTTTAACGCAATTGCAATCTCAATCCCAAAAGAGAAAAACATAGGTGATGCAATAATCTACTTCAAAAAGATAAAAGGCGTTCTGTCAGTTGAAAGAGATAGGATTTATCATTTGGATGGAGCTCCTAGTGCACAATAGACTTAGAGAAAATATTGATAATCAGGACTCCGCAAAGAATCAGAGATAGACCAATAATTGCGGGCCAATCAAGATGCTGTTTTAAAATAACAACACCAAGCAAAGCAATCAGCACCATTCCGGAACCGGCCCATACTGCATAAGCCAACCCCACTGGCATGGTTTTCAGAGTTTTATCCAAAAAGAAAAGCGCGGCAAAATAGGCAATCAGAGTGATGATTGTCATTCCAACTTTTGTAAACTGATTTGTAAACTTTAAGAGCAGCGCCCACGCAACCTCACATATAATGGCCAATATCAAGAAGATATACTGTTTCATTTTCCTTTCGATAACTTTCTGCAAAGTTACTCATTTATAGATGAATAACAAACTCGTAAGATTTTCTGCAAAAAGTTTCTTCAAAATTTTGAAGCAAAAGAAACATTTGTACGTCTAATAAGAAGAAAGAAGAAATTAATCAATAAAATGCGCTAGCCATTTTAACGCTTAGCGACAATTGGTAAAATATTATGAAACAGACATTTTTACAAAGTTGTGCCACAACGGCAATAATTTTAATGTTACCCTTTCTGGCAAATGCACAGAACAGCAAGAAGCAAGACAAAACATCACAAACAGTTAAGACTCAGACTATTGATACAGTAGCTGTTAAAAATTTTGAACAAGTAGTCAAAGATTTTGGCACCGCAGTTACAGAGCAGAGCAAATCTAAAAAACATGACTATAACGTTCTTGCAAAAGAATACAATGATTTTTATGCAAAGTACAAAGCGCTGCCTGACGAAATAAAAAAATACTATCGGGATGAAAAAGGATTTGACTTTAGCGCATTGTATTATAACCTAGCCTGTTACAACGCAAGAGTTGGCAATAAGCAGATGGCGCTTGCCGCAATTGACAGCGTTGCAAAATATGGCACCGAGTCTTACAGCTGGGCAATGAAAGATGAGGACCTTGCGTCCTTAAGAGGAGAGCAAAAGTTTAAAGATGCAATGACAGCGTTGAGAGAAAAGACTGATTATCAGCATATTTTACAGCAGTCTGCCCCTTATGCTCCCGACAGTGTAAAGTTTCATTTTACTTATGCCAACCCAGATGACAGCAATCTGGTGCGCGTGAGAATGAAATTTAATCTGGACAGCATTGCCGGTAACGGAGATGAACTCTCTAAGATTGAGAAGATTATGTTTTGGGTTCATAATACAATCCGCCATGACGGAATGCACGGAAACCCATCTCCATATAATGCAATAAATATGGTTGAGTCTTGCAAGAAAAGCGGAAATGGTTTGAACTGCAGAGGATTGGCAATGCTCCTAAATGAGTGCTACCTGGCAATGGGATTCAAATCCAGATACGTCACATGCATGCCAAAGGTTTACATCAATGATTGTCACGTAATTAATTCTGTGTATTCCAACACATTGCACAAGTGGATTTGGATGGACCCAACATTTGCCGCATTCATGATGGATGAAAATTACAATCTGCTTTCCATAGAAGAGGTGCGTGAAAGATTCAAAGATGGACGCACAGTCCGGCTTAATGATGATGCCAACTGGAACGGACAGAAAAAGTCACAACAAGAATATTTCGATTACATGAGCAAGAATCTGTACTATGTAGAGTGCATTAACCATACAGGCTTTGATACAGAGACTTACATTCAAGGACACAAATACACTCCGGAGGAAATTGCACAGCACACATACATAGATTTATGTCCGCAGAATTACAAGCCGGACAGAAGCAGCAAAGAGGTCACAACGGACAGCAAGCGGTTCTGGGAGAATCCATATAGATAATCCGTACAGGCTGGATTTTGCAAAATTCATTGATTATCAAAGTAGTGTGAAATGACGCTAAGCCATAATGGCCTGGCGTCATTTTTTAATTATCTAAAACTCAGCACGTTTTGCAAAATCCAGCCTGACATTGTAAATTTGCGCACAATGAAAATCAACAAAACAAACGCAGCACGCCTCCTGGACAAGGCCGGCATCAAGTATGAGCTTGTGCCGTATCAGGTGGATGAGGAGAATCTCTCCGCACAGCACGTTGCTGACAGCCTTGGAGAGGACATCAATCAGGTGTTTAAGACACTGGTTCTCAAGGGAGACCGCACGGGGCATTTTGTTTGCGTTGTTCCCGGTGATGAAGAGGTAAATCTGAAAATGGCAGCAAAGGTATCAGGCAACAAGAGCTGTGATTTGATTCCGCTAAAAGAGCTGCTGCCAACAACAGGCTACATTCGCGGAGGGTGCTCACCTATCGGGATGAAGAAAAAGTTTCCCACTTTTATTCACGACAGTTGTTTGCAATTTCCTTATATCTACGTTAGTGCTGGCATCAGAGGGCTGCAGGTAAAAATTAATCCTCAGGATTTAATTAAGGAGACCGGTGCAGCAATTGTGCCACAACTTTGCAAAACTAACTGATAATCAAATTATTAAAAAGCATCGCTAAGGCAAAAACAGGGGTAGCGCGCCTCTGTAAACATCTGTATATAAGAGATTTTTACAAAGTTGTGGCACAACATTGTTGTCGTTGCTATGTAACTACAATATTATTCCCAGCTCTCCGTCCAGGCAGGGTATGGCGGATATTTGGAATTCCAAACATCAACAGGCAATGCTTTTGACATTATTTCTTTTGCATATGACACTGATTCTGTTTTTCCCACATTTGAAAAATGCTCAGTAAAGGGACGATAAACGGTTCTTATCTCTGAGTACTTCCTGGTAGTAAGCCTTCCATGAAAAGCAAAGTCATCTCCATTTACTGCAATGGTTCCGTCTTCAAGCCCTACGAGTTTCCACTCCATTACAGCCTTTCCTTTGTAGAAGAAACTCAAAATTTTTGAATTGGAATCAACACTGCATGATAAATCATATCTTTTATATTCAGAGGGAACTACTCTGTACAAATAAACAGAATCTTTTCCTACAAATTTATAATAAGACACGGCGGGATTATCAACTCTGTTCATGTCTATACAAACATCCACAAAGTCAATAATTCCTTTAGAGTTTATGTTAAAAGAGGTAGTATAACGGCCGTACCAGATTGTAGATGTCAGGATTTTATTCAAGCTGCTGCAGTCAATGGTTGTATTTACAGACATTATTTTATTGGCACCGTAAAAAATCTTGTTAGGTCCAAGATTAGAGTAATCCTTAATGTCATCCTTGCTGCAACTTGCAGATACACAAATTATTATTGTAAGCAATAAACCTAAAGCACCATTAATTTTTTTCATAGTTGCTTCTATTTTATATTATCAATATTATTCCCAACTCTCCGTACAGGCAGGGTCTGGCTGATATTTGGAATTCCAAACATCAACAGGCAATGCTTTTGACATTATTTCTTTTGCATCTGACACTGCTTCTGCTTTTCCTGCATTTGAAAAATACTCAGTAAAGGGACGATAAACGGTTCTTATCTCTGAGTACTTCCTGGTGGTAAGCCTTCCATGAAAAGCAAAGTCATCTCCATTTACTGCAATGGTTCCGTCTTCAAGCCCTACGAGTTTCCACTCCATTACAGCCTTTCCTTTGTAGAAGAAACTCAAAATTTTTGAATTGGAATCAACACTGCATGATAAATCATATCTTTTATATTCAGGGGCAGCTACTCTGTACAGATAAACAGAATCTTTTCCTACAAATTTATAATAAGACACGCCGGGAAAATCAACTTTGTTCATGTCTATACAAACATCCACAAAGTCAATAATTCCTTTAGAGTTTATGTTAAAAGAGGTAGTATAACGGCCGTACCAGATTGTAGATGTCAGGATTTTATTCAAGCTGCTGCAGTCAATTGTTGTATTTACAGACATTATTTTATTGGCACCGTAAAAAATCTTGTTAGGTCCAAGATTAGAGTAATCCTTGATGTCATCCTTGCTGCAGCTTGCAGATACACAAATTATTATTGTAAGCAATAAACCTAAAGCACCATTAATTTTTTTCATAGTTGCTTCTCTCTTATATTATCCAAAGACATGAAACTGTCTTTATGATTGATATCATTCTAATTATCAAATGCAAGTGATTGTATAATACTGCATGTGATTTTTAGTTATTTAAGAAATATCATTAGCGAGAAGTAAGCCAGAGCGAAACTTTTCAAATGACTTTGCAGTAAGAAGTTTGTAGTAATGATAATAAGGCATAAAAAATAACAGGCATTTTGCCTGTTATTTTTTTGCCCGCGCGGAGCGCGTGCATTTCCGCGGCGGTAGCCGCGTTAACCACAGGGCAATGCGCCGCTTTGTGGCGCATTGCTTAGCAGTCTGCTATGTAACTACAATATTATTCCCAGCTCTCCGTCCAGCCGGTAAGTGACGGATATTTGGAATTCCAAACATCAACAGGCAATGCTTCTGACATTATTTGTGTAACACCGGAAAGACTCAACCAACGTTCAGTATAGGGGCGATAGACAGACCTTATCCCAGAGTACTTCCTGATAGTAAGCCATTTATAAAAAGCAAAGTCACGGCCATTTACTGCAATGGTTCCGTCTTCAAGCCCTACGAGTTTCCACTCCATTACAGCTTTTCCTTTGTAGAAGAAACTCAAAATTTTTGAATTGGAATCAACACTGCATGATAAATCATATCTTTTACATTCAGAGGAACCAACTATTCTGTACAGATAAACAGAATCTTTTCCTGTAAATTTATAAAGAGACACACCTGGAAAATCAACTTTATTCATGTCAATACAAACATCCACAGAGTCAATAATTCCTTTAGAATTTGTGTTAAAAGAGGTGGTATAACGGCCGTACCAGATTGTAGATGTCAAAATTTTATTCAAGCTGCTGCAGTCAATGGTTGTATTTACAGACATTATTTTATTGGCACCGTAAAAAATCTTGCTAGGTCCAAGATTAGAGTAATCCTTGATGTCATCCTTGATGCCATCCTTGCCACAACTTGCAGATACACAAATTATTATTGTAAGCAATAAACCTAAAGCACCATTAATTTTTTTCATAGTTGCTTCTATTTTATATTATCAATATTATTCCCAACTCTCCGTCCAGGCAGGGTATGGCGGATATTTGGAATTCCAAACATCAACAGGCAATGCTTCTGACATTATTTCTTTTGCATATGACATTGCTTCTGTTTTTCCTGCATTTGAAAAATACTCAGTAAAGGGACGATAAACGGTTCTTATCTCTGAGTACTTCCTGGTAGTAAGCCTTCCATGAAAAGCAAAGTCATCTCCATTTACTGCAATGGTTCCGTCTTCAAGCCCTACGAGTTTCCACTCCATTACAGCTTTTCCTTTGTAGAAGAAACTCAAAATTTTTGAATTGGAATCAACACTGCATGATAAATCATATCTTTTATATTCAGAGGGAACTACTCTGTACAAATAAACAGAATCTTTTCCTACAAATTTATAAAAAGACACGTCGGGAAAATCAACTTTGTTCATGTCTATACAAACATCCACAAAGTCAATAGTTCCTTTAGAGTTTATGTTAAAAGAGGTAGTATAACGGCCGTACCAGATTGTAGATGTCAGGATTTTATTCAAGCTGCTGCAGTCAATGGTTGTATTTACAGACATTATTTTATTGGCACCGTAAAAAATCTTGTTAGGTCCAAGATTAGAGTAATCCTTAATGTCATCCTTGCTGCAACTTACAGATACACAAATTATTATTGTAAGCAATAAACCTAAAGCACCATTAATTTTTTTCATAGTTGCTTCTATTTTATATTATCAATATTATTCCCAGCTCTCCGTACAGGCAGGGTCTGGCTGATATTTGGAATTCCAAACATCAACAGGCAATGCTTTTGACATTATTTCTTTTGCATCTGACACTGCTTCTGCTTTTCCTGCATTTGAAAAATACTCAGTAAAGGGACGATAAACGGTTCTTATCTCTGAGTACTTCCTGGTGGTAAGCCTTCCATGAAAAGCAAAGTCATCGCCATTTACTGCAATGGTTCCGTCTTCAAGCCCTACGAGTTTCCACTCCATTACAGCCTTTCCTTTGTAGAAGAAACTCAAAATTTTTGAATTGGAATCAACACTGCATGATAAATCATATCTTTTATATTCAGGGGCAGCTACTCTGTACAGATAAACAGAATCTTTTCCTACAAATTTATAATAAGACACGCCGGGAAAATCAACTTTGTTCATGTCTATACAAACATCCACAAAGTCAATAGTTCCCTTAGAGTTTATGTTAAAAGAGGTAGTATAACGGCCGTACCAGATTGTAGATGTCAAGATTTTATTAAGGCTGTTGCAGTCAATGGTTGTATTTACAGACATTATTTTATTGGCACCGTAAAAAATCTTGTTAGGTCCAAGATTAGAGTAATCCTTAATGTCATCCTTGCTGCAACTTGCAGATACACAAATTATTATTGTAAGCAATAAACCTAAAGCACAACTAAATTTTTTCATGACTTTATTTAATTATGAACATTTGACAGAATTCTTAAATCTTGGTTAAAGGTATATTTCTTATTTGGTTTGAATACACTTGCATTAACATTAGCGGTATAATTTTCATATTGAGAAGAATACTCATAATCCCTATTGCTATCAGAATAAAACGCCCCCCAGCCGAAATTGCAGTGAATGTATTTATAATATAGGTTATAATTGTATATATTGAGCACCGTGTTCTCAACTAAATTACCCTGTTCATCATAAGCCCTTACCTCATCAGTAATTTCTGAAAAACCATCAATAAGCCAAACATGACCTCTCTTAGCGTCCGTAGTATCTCCTCTGATGATAACAGGATGACTCTGCGTTAGTGATAATCTGACAGCCGGATATGTAAAGTCATGTGTATGGCTTTCGTGGACAAATCCCAATCTTGTTAAGCCTTTTTTTAAAAAATACCTACTTACTGATGAACCATCTGTGCCATATTTTATGCCCTCAGCGCACGCAACTGCATAAATAAATTTCGATACCTCATATTTTCTTATTGTATCTGAGTTTAAATCACTCTTGGTTTTCCCTTGGTTTATTATGCTCCAATTAAATGTATAAGTGATGCCGTCTTGGGTATAGGAGCTTGGATAATTGTAATATGCTGCTAATTGTGCAACCGCGATTGGTCCGCACCCCATATGTGGGTTTTTCCCCCTGCACTGTGCTCCCCCATAATTATTGGCATAATAGTTAAAAGGATCATCCTGATCCCATGCTGTTGTGATTAGAGGGCCATATTTTGCTGTTATTACTGAAGTTGTAATAGACTCATAACCATCCTTATCAGCCACCCCTTTGGTTTGGACTTTGTTGATGTGACTACTATTGCAAGAATCGATTTGATAATTATGGTATTTTTCAATAAGATTAAGGACGTAGTGCTGAATACTGCTTGTGTCAATGTCAGATAGGTTGAGATTGCCTTTTTCTGAAAACATATATATTGCACCATCATCGCGTTTGTCTGCAGAAGCAAGCGCATAGCCTTGATTATTAGAGAAGTTAAATAAATAGAAAGATGGGGCTTCCATCTTTCCTGCTTTAGTAAATGTACCTTTTCCCGAAATCAAGGATGATATCTTTACAAATGATGAAACAACTCTTGCATTGCTTGAGGAAGATTTGGATGAAGGGTCAAGTGCATTTAGAGTTTTTAGACAGAGATTCAACGATTGACTTTCTGATACTATGTAAGTGGAGTCCATCGCAACAATACTAACGGGGTCTGTTTTTGGTTCCGGCATCTTGCCGCAGCTGAAAAAAAGAACGGCAGAAAAAAGAAGCAAAAAAACTCTCAGTTTTTTCATAGTTGCTTCTATTATATGCTATCAAAATCATGAAACTTTCTTTATGATTGATATCATTCTGATTATTAAATGCAAGTGATTGTATAATACTGCATGTAATTTTTAGTTGTTTATGAAATATCATTAGCGAGAAGTAAGCCAGAGCGAAACTTTTCAAATGACTTTGCAGATAAGTTGTTTAGCGGACAAAAAAATAACAGGCAAAATGCCTGTTATTTTTTATGCCTCATTATCATTACTTGATGATTATTACAGGCGTTTAAGCTTAACGGTAAAGTGACGCATCAGCGGCGCCTCCCACTCTATTGCAACACCGTGAGTTATTGACTCTCTCCTGTCATAAACATTCTTAAGAGCGGCAGCAATCACATCCATGTGGTTATCTGTATAGACTCTTCTAGGAATAGCCATCCTCAATAAATCCAAACCTCCAAAACGATTCTGTCTTGTAACAGGATCTCTATCTGCCAAGATATACCCTATCTCACAGGCTCTTACGCCAGCCTCAAGATAAAGCTCGCAAGTCAAAGTCTGTGCAGGAAATTCCTCTTTTGGAACATGAGTCAAAACTTTATCCGCATCTACAAAAATTGCATGGCCGCCGGCAGGACGCTGATAAGGAATCCCGTATTCATCCAATTTATCAGCAAGATGCTGTACCTGATGTATTCTTGTATTAAGCATATCAAACTCAGTATTCTCCTCAAGACCAACAGCTAACGCATTCAAATCACGTCCGTTCAAACCGCCGTAAGTAATATATCCTTCAAACGGAATGCAGAACATTTTTGCCCCTTCATACCAATCTTTATTATTAGTAGCAATAAAGCCTCCCATATTCACGATAGCATCTTTTTTGGCACTCATTGTCATACCGTCAACATAAGAAAACATCTCCAGCGCAATCTCCTTAATGGTCTTATTTTCATACCCTTTCTCACGCACTTTAATGAAATAAGCATTCTCTGCAAAACGCGCTGAATCCATTACAATTGGAACTCCGTACTTCTTGCAAACCTCACTTGTCTCTCTAATATTCTGCATGCTAACAGGCTGACCACCAACAGTATTGTTAGTAACTGTCAGGACCATAAAAGGCACATTCCCCTTATTTTCCTTAAGAACTTTCTCCAGTTTTTCAATGCTTACATTTCCCTTAAAAGGAATCTCCAGCTGAGTGTCTTTTGCTTCATCTACAGTTACATCAATGGCCTTGGCCTTGCGGCTCTCAATATGACCTTTTGTTGTATCAAAGTGAGCGTTTCCTGGAATTACATTGCCGGGCTTTACCAAATAAGAGAATAAAACATTCTCAGCGGCGCGGCCTTGGTGAGTTGGAATCACATATTTAAACCCAGTGATTTTTTGAACTTCCGCCTCAAACTTATAAAAAGAAGTTGCGCCGGCATAGCTCTCATCTCCAAGCATAAGCGCAGCCCATTGTCCTTGGCTCATAGAGCCTGTGCCTGAGTCTGTTAGAAGGTCTATATAAACCTCCTCCGCCTTAAGTTGAAATACATTATAATATGCTTTTTTAAGCCACTCCTCACGTTCTGCGCGAGTGCTTTTTCTGATGGGTTCAACCATCTTTATTTTCCAAGATTCTGCAAATGGCAGTTCCATAATATCTATTTTTATTTAGGTTAATTTTTATTAGAATTTCAAATTTCAGTTACGCAATTTAATAAAATAATATCCATCGCGATAATTATTAAATCAATATTTGCATTTTTGCTTACACAAATGCGTCAAAACAGCATTTTAGATAAAATACAAACGGATAAAAAGAGGTGAATTCTCTTAACTTTGTGTGAAGAAATAATTCTGAAGAGAAGACTACTCCTTAAGAAGAGTAACTTTGAAGTGAGGAATAAATTTCAGAGAGAAATAATTTTATCATGAAAAAATTTTTATCCGTTTCCTCAATAGCTGCCGCAGCAATGCTATTAATTATGCCCGCTGTATTTTGCAATTATGCAACAGCACAAAGCAAAAAGAAAAGCAGGAAAACAGAGCAGCAATTTGAGAAAAGTTCCAGCAAATTAAAAAGGGCTGTAGCGCTTGGAGAGAGTCAGAAAGACTCTGCAGGAGAGGCAATTAAAGCGGAAGCTGTTACTCTTCCTAACGGATGGAAGCTGACTCCGGTTGGGAAGCAATTCAAACTTGGAGACCTCCCTCTTAACATGGCGGTTTCTCCAAATCAGAAGTGGCTGGCAGTGACCAACAACGGATACGGCAGGCAGTGCATTCAGCTCTTTAATACTAAGGAGGAGCGTGAGACTGACAATGTCACAATTCCTATGAGCTGGTATGGAATCTGTTTTTCTCCCGACAGTAAAACACTCTATGCGTCAGGAGGTAACGAGAATAAAATAAGAATATATTCTGTAAGCGATGATGGGAAACTTGCACAGGCTGACAGCATAGTAATGGGAAAACCATGGCCAAATCATATCAGTCCGTCAGGAATAGTAATATCAAAGAAATATGGTCAGCTGCTGGTAGTTACAAGAAGGGATAACAGCATTTATATTTACGGGCAATCCAAAAATAAAAACGCTGAATTACAAAACAGAAACAACAAATCTGGAAACAGCAGCGGAGAAGTTTATAACCAGCTGATTAAGAAAGTATCAGCAGGCAGCGAGTGCTATGATATAGTATTATCCAAGGATGAAGAGAATGCTTATGTTTCTTGCTGGGGAGGGAAAAAAGTAAAAGTTTGGAATCTAAAAAAGCAAGAGTGGACAGAGAGCTATGATGTTGGGAATCACCCAAATGAACTATGTTTGGATAAAGACGGAGAGCGTCTTTTTGTTGCAAATGCAGATGATAACAGCGTAAGTGTGATAGACTTGCAGAATAAAAGAGTTGAGGAGATTTTAAATGCGGCGTTGTTCCCTAATTCACTGGCAGGTAGTACAACAAATGGATTGTGCATTTCACCTAAGGGAAAGAAACTTTATGTTGCAAATGCAGATAATAATTGCGTCACAGTGTTTGACATTTCAGAAAAAGGAGAGAGCAAATGCCTGGGATTCATACCTGTAGGTTGGTATCCGACAAATGTAAAATGCGCATCGGGCAAACTTTGGGTTACAAACGGCAAAGGTCTTAAGTCAGCTCCAAACCCTTACGGTCCTGAGCCTGCGGATGTTAGAGAAGACTTTGGACATCATAGCGGAGACTCACACAAGACACAGGGCGTGGAGTACATTGCAGGGCTTTTCCTTGGCGCGCTATCAGAAATAGATTTGCCAGTAGATGATAAACTTGCTGAGTATTCAAAACAAGTATATGCCAATACACCTTATAATCAGGCAAATGACTTAACAGCAGAGGGCGAGCCGGGCAATCCTATTCCTGCAAAAGTTGGTAATCCAAGTCCTATCAAATATGTATTTTATATTATACAAGAGAACAGAACTTATGACCAAGTTCTAGGAGACATCAAGGAGGGAAATGGAGATTCTTCACTTGTGCTTTTTGGAGATAAGGTAACTCCAAATCACCATGCGCTTGCAAAACAATTTGTGCTGCTGGATAATTTTTATGTTAACGCAGAAGTCAGCTGCGACGGACATAACTGGACTGTAGGAGGTTACGCTAATGACTTTTTGGAGAAGACATGGCCAACCTACTATAGCGGCAGAGGAGATTATTATGCAGGAGAAGGAGCACAAGAGATGGGAAATAACACCAGCGGATTTATTTGGGACATGTGCAAGAAGATGGGAGTTTCATACCGCACTTATGGAGAATTTGTCTATAGAAAAAATGGAGTCCTTGTTCCATCTGTACCCTCTTTGGCTGACCATTTTTGCAAAACTTATGAGCCTTGGAATCTTGCCGTAAGAGATACTATCAGATACGGACAATGGGTCAAAGATTTTGATTCTCTGGTTGTTGCAAATGCAGTTCCGCATTTTCAAATTGTGAGAGTTCCAAATGACCACACAATGGGAATGAGAATTGGACAGCGCACTCCATTTGCATTTGCGGCAGACAATGATTTAGCTGTCGGGATGATAATAGACCACCTTAGCCACTCGCCTATTTGGAAGGAGAGCGTTGTTTTTATTGTTGAGGATGACGCGCAAAACGGTGCGGACCACGTAGATGCGCACAGAAGTCCTTGCTATATTGCAGGCGGTTTTGTAAAGCGCGGATTTGTAGACCACACCCCTTACACAACAACTTCCGTTCTCCGCACAATGGAACTTATACTTGGCTTACCGCCTATGACTCAATATGATGCAAGCGCGCGCTCAATGTGGAGATGTTTCTCTCCAACCGCAGATACAACTGCTTTTCATTTCCTTCCCGCCAACATCAATTTGGATGACCGCAATGTCAAAAAGGATAAATGGCAGGCAATGTGCGAGAAATACAATTTCAACAAAGAGGATGCGGTGCCCGATGTAGAATTCAATCAAATGTTGTGGCATGCAATAAAAGGAGACGGAACTCCTTATCCTGCAATAAGACGTTCCGCCTTCTTAACGTATACAAAAGATGCGGACGATGACTAAGGGTAATATTTACAATAAAAAAAGCGGGTATAGCCCGCTTTTTTATTGCACTCAATAATCTTTTACTGTAAAGTTCCTGAACCGGTTAAAGTGCTGTAGGTTAAGGTATAACCGTTTTTATTAATCGTTCCGTTATTGGTGATTGTGCCCACATAAGAATTGCCGGTCAAATTCCATGTTCCGTTAATAACAGCCTTAGTTGATTTGCCCGTGTTTGCATTATTGTAAGCCCCGCTCCAAACAATACCGCTGTTAACTGTTACTGTAGCAGTTCCGTAGGAGTCTACTAAAATATTTCCCGTGTAAGTTTTTCCGGAAGTACCCGCAAGTATCAGATATGCAACCGGACTTGTTGTTGACCACCTTGTATTGTAATCTACTTTCAACAAATTACCTGATGCAATGCTTAATGTTGCATCTGTTAAAGTAACCGTGCCCGTAGTGCTGGTAGTTATTTCAATTAGCGGAGCCGTTGAGCTTGTGGAAGTTAGCGTACCTCCGTTCACGTTTATTTTTCCGTCGTAACCGGATGCATCACCGGAGCCGCTCTGCAAAATCATCATTGCGCGGGAGCTTGAGCTGGATGAGATGGAGCTGTTATTAATTGTAATTGAGTTACTTCCCTCAATGACTCCAATTTCTCCCTGGGATGAAGAGCCTGTGATATTATTTACGGTGATTGTGCCGGTTGAATAAATTACCGCACAATCTGTTCCCGTAGTTTTGTATGTTCCTCCAGTAACTGTAACGGTACCGCCACCTCTATCTGTCGCTATTACAGAGCTGTTGCTGCCTGCTGTTGTGATAGTTAGATTGGTCGCATTAATAGTGCCGCCACCTGTTGCATGTATGCCTCGCGACAGATTGCTGGTGCAATTCATTGTAACGTCGCTTACTGTAACGGTTCCGCCATAGGCAACAATTGCATTTGCACCTTTAGCGCTTGTGGTAATTTTTCCTCCGCTCATAACAACTTTTGCAGAACTGCCTGATGCTAAGATAGCTGCATTGGTTCCGTAAAAACTGCTGCCGTCAGAATCTGAGGCATCTCCGGCGCTCTTTACAATTGTATCATTTGTGAGAGTCAATGTCCCGTTTGTAACTTTTATGGCATTTTGGTCTGCCGTTGTAGATGTGTAGGTCTTTCCTGATAGTGTGGTTGAACTCCCGTCAGACAGAGTATAAACTCCGCTGGATGAAGAAGTTGTAGTTGTTCCTCCGGTTGTAGTACCTCCTGTGGTAGTTCCCGTAGTAGCACCAGTACTTGCACTAGTAACGGTGCCGCTTCCTCCTGTGCATTCTGCAGCCAATATTGCAGCTGCAATAATAAATGCAAATAATAATTTTTTTTTCATAACCCTTAATATTAAATGGTTTTAGTACAATGTGTTATCCCAGATTAATTTTTAACTTTTTATCTCCCCGGCTGTCCTCCGCCGCCCGGATTGTCGCCTCCGCCGTTTGTAAACGTGCCAACTTTTGTCACGGTGCTGCTGGTTGTAAATGAGGTTATTTTTGAACCTCCGGAATATGTTGCATCCGTGTAATAATTATGGAAAGATGTTCCTCCGCTTATGCTCCCTCCGCCGTAAATATTATATGTAGAAGATGTTGCAAAGCTTGGAGTTGAGACCAGCAAAACCATTGAGCTGTAGGTCTTTGGAATCTTAAACATAATTACGCTGTTGCCGCTGGAATTTGTAATGTTTACGCAATTCCCCGCACCGCCTGAACCTCCGTAAAGCAGAGTGTTTTGAGTTGTAGAACTGGAAGGAGTGCTGCTGTCTCCTCCTGTGCCAATTATAATTCCGCCCGTAATAGTGAAAGTATTTTGGTCACAGTCAAATCCCGCCTCAGGTGTTGTAGTCCCGACAGCTAAAGTAACGCCGCCCGTAATTGTCATAGTACCATTGGAATCTATCGCATCATTATTTGAGCTGAAACAATAAGTTTTGCCGCCGTTAATAACAATTGATTTAGCCGCATTAATGCAGTCATCATAACTCTGCACCTCTATGGTACCGTTATTTATTGTCAGAATTGCCTTGCTCTCAATGCCTTCGCTCCCCTCTCCACCTGAAGTAACAACCGCAATTGCACCTCCGTCAATTGCAAGATTTCCCTCTGCCTTAATACCTTTTGGAGATGAATCATCATTACCGTACGTATACTTCTGACCTGTCGTGACAATACTAATTGTTCCACCTGAAAATGTAGCCGTCCCGTCAACAGAAATTCCTTTGCCAGCAGCACCAGTAGATTTTGCATCCAAAGTTGCGCCGCTAAAAGTCAAATTTCCATCTGCGTTTATGCATGCAGGAGAAGAAATATCTTTATCATCCGTATCATAAAATGCCGGACCGGTGGTTTTTAAAGTGAGCGTACCTCCTGTAATTGAGACGTTTGCATCACTCTTAATTGCCTTTGCCCCATTGCCTCCTGCCTGCAATGCAAGAGTTCCTCCGCTTATGGTTACGTCACCTGTAGAATTAATTCCATGTCCTTTCTCTCCCGTAGTTGTGCTTGTAATTTTTCCGCCGGTAACTTTTACATAAGGGGTAATTCCATTATCATCTACGCCATCATTATTAGTATCAACTTTTTCATAACTGGCTTTAAGTCCGTCACCGACAGATTTTATAACTATCTCTCCTCCATTAACTTCTATGGTTCCCTCTTCCGCCTCAACAGCATCTCCCGCAGAAGTAACATTCAGCAAACCGCCAGTCATCACAAACTTATCATTAACATGTATCCCGTCCTTAACGGCCCCGGTAACAAAAACAGTTGCTCCATGACGAATGCGAACATAATCGTCGCTGCATATTGCATGCTTGTAATTACCTTGTACAGAGAGCTTTCCGGTGCCGCTAAAAACAATTTGCCCCTCGCTGAAAAAAGTTCCCTTACAATCCTCCGCAGATGGAACATTAGAATAACTGCTGGCATCAGCAAGAGTATTAGTTGTACCGGAAGTAAGCACAGCAAAAGTTGTCTTTGAAGATTGAATATTAATTGCCGCCCCGGTAGTACTTGTAATATTTACTCCGTTAAAAATCAGCTCAAATTTCTTGTCGCTGTAAATTTTTAATGAACCGTCTGTTGTAGTTCCCGACAGCGTATAGTATACATTTTTTATTGTGGAAGTAATTGTCACATTTGCTCCATCCACAACTGCAGTGATACCGGAAGGGAGTGCGGACAACGCCGCAGATGTTCCTGAATATGTAATTGTTACAGGAGTTGAAAAAGTTGAATTTTCCAAATAATCATCATCGGCTGAATCAACAGCATCGCCGGATGAATCATCCGCTAAAGAATTTCCGGAACCATTTGCATTAATTGTGGTCTCCGTTGGAATTGTAATTGTAGGGTCTGAGGCAGAAGCTGTTGTCATACCGGTGCTTGAAACGCTGCCGGAACCATCAGATGAACTGCCGTCTTTTATACAGGAAGTAAGGAAGCAAAATGCTGTAAAACAAAAAAATAAGAACTTAAAATAATTGTTAATAACGCCTAAAGGGTTGCCCTCCTTGGGGCCATCCGCCTTTTCACTTTTGCGTTTCATAATTGTGTGGTTTTAACTTTAATATTTTTGGTCTAGTACGCTACAAAATTAGTCAAAACCAGTGCCAGTAATAAAATGAAAGCGGCGTATATGCCTAAAACATAGGGATATGCACCGCAATCAGCTAAAATTTATCGACAAACAGTTAAAATTTATCGACAAACAAATTTAACTTTTGCTAATTCTTTGATCTATAGTCATTTGGAGTGAAACCAACTTGCTGCTTAAAAAGCCTTGTAAAATGCTGCGGATACTTGAATCCCAACTCATACGCCACCTCGCTCACAGACCTTGTTCCCTCCAAAAGTTTCTCTTTTGCCTGCTCTATTACAAACTTTTGAATATGTTCCTGTGCAGAAATTCCTGTCTCCTTTTTCATTAAATCCCCAAAATAATTTGATGATAAATTTAACTTCTCTGCACACTGTGCAACACTTGGAACACCCTCATTTTCAGCCCTTCCGGAAGTGTAATATTGGTTAAGCAAACTTTCAAATCTTGTTAGAATATCTTTATTTTCATTCTCTCTTGTAATAAACTGCCTGTCATAAAACCTATCGCAATAATCAAGCAGCAGCTCTATATTGCGGACAATCAGCTTCTTGCTGTGCTTATCTATATCATGATGCAGCTCGCCCTGAATTTTCTTCATGCAGTCAATTACTATAGCACGCTCTTTTTCAGACAGATGCAATGCTTCATTAACTTCATAAGAAAAGAAATGGTAGTTTAAAATATTCTGTCCCAGAGACGTTCCTCTTATCAAATCTGGATGAAAAATAAGTCCCCATCCTTTTGGTACAATATGTTTCTCCTTTGTAATAAAGCCGTACACTTGTCCAGGCGCAGTTGTGACCACCGTACCCTCCTGATAATCATACTTCTGCCTGCCATATGTCATGTCTCCGCACTTAACCTCCTTAAGAAAAACACAGTAAAGAGAGTATGCCGCGCGCACTCCGGCTATCGGCGGCATAGTGGAAAAATCCACAACTGTCACCAGCGGATTCAAAGTTTCCAGCCCAAATAAATCATTGTATTTCTGGACGGTATCAATCTTTACAATCTCGCCGGTCTCCTTAGCTATCCCATTGAGATTATTGTTTTTTTGCGCTTTCATAACAAACTCTTTTTACAATGCTAATCTAACAATTTTAACATCACAAAGGTATTTCTATTATTCCCGACAGATTTATACTTATTACTTTTTGTCTTACCATTATTACTGAAAGCATAAAAATTTCACATAAAATTCATGAGCACAAGCATAAAAAAAAGAATACAAAAAGCATAAAAAAAAGCCCGCAGAAACTGCGGGCCTTTTCTTTATAAGTAGTTATCAATTAGATAATACCCTGATCAAGCATAGCGTGAGCAACCTTCATGAAGCCGGCGATGTTGGCACCCTTAACGTAGTTAATATAACCACCTTTCTCAGTACCGTATTCAACGCAAGCATTGTGGATGCTCTCCATGATAGAATGAAGTCTATCATCAACCTCTTTAGCAGACCAGCTGATATGCTCAGCATTCTGAGTCATCTCAAGACCTGAAGTTGCAACTCCACCGGCGTTAACAGCCTTACCTGGAGCAAACAAAATCTTAGCCTTCTGGAATGCCTCAATAGCTGCAGGCTGGCAACCCATGTTGGAAACCTCAGCAACTGCCCATGTACCGTTCTTCAAAAGCTCCTTAGCATCAGCCTCGGAAACCTCATTCTGATAAGCGCAAGGGAAAGCGACATCACACTTAACGCTCCAAGCTTTCTTTCCTGCAATAAACTTAGACTCAGGGAATTTCTTTGCAAATGGAGCAACGATGTTTTGGTTAGTAGCTCTTAGGTCAAGCATATAATCAATCATCTTCTGGTTCATTCCGTTAGGAATAGAGATGACACCATCGGGACCAGAAATAGCAACAACCTTAGCACCTAGCTGAGTAGCCTTTGTGCAAGCTCCCCATGCAACATTACCAAAGCCGCTGATGGCAACCTTAAGACCTTTAATGTCTTTGCCTGCCTTATGAAGCATATGCTGTGCAAAATAAAGAGCGCCAAAACCTGTAGCCTCAGGACGAACAAGTGAACCGCCCCATAGCTGGCCTTTGCCTGTCAAAACGCCTGTATTGTACTCTCTTGCAAGCTTCTTGTACATTCCGTACATGAAACCGATCTCTCTTCCGCCAACTCCTATATCACCTGCAGGTATATCTGTATCCTTGCCAATAACTCTCCACAATTCCATCATGAATGCCTGGCAGAATCTCATAACCTCATTGTCAGATTTTCCAACTGGGTCAAAGTCAGAACCACCTTTGCCACCACCCATAGGAAGGGTAGTAAGTGAATTCTTAAATGTCTGCTCAAAGCCCAAGAACTTTAAGATAGAAAGGTTTACAGAAGGATGGAATCTAAGTCCGCCTTTGTAAGGTCCTATAGCGCTGTTGAACTGAACACGATATCCGTTGTTAATTTGGATTTCGCCTTTATCGTCAACCCAAACAACTTTGAAAGAGAATATTCTCTCTGGGATAACAATTCTCTCTACAATTTTAGCTTTCTCAAACTCAGGATGTTTGTTGTACTCTTCCTCTATTGATTCAAGTACTTCTTTAACTGCCTGAAGATACTCTTTTTCCTGGCCGTACTTCTTTTCCAAGTCTGCCATTATTTTTGCTGCTTTCATATAATTATGAATTTATTAATGTTAAACTATTGTAAATAAATAAAATATTCTGTTTTAATTTTTTTTGTCTTTGCAGTTCTTTATTCAAAATCTCTGCCATATCTCAAAAAAGCATTCAAATTTATAACTTTTTTCTGCACAATGTGCTTATAATTTGAAACTTTTTTTTGCCGACAAATTCAATTACTTAACCTCCCATGTAGCGCCGCTGTGAAGCAGGTCATCCATGCACTTTACCTTGGCCTTGGATTTAACCTGGTCAATCTGCGCATAAATGCTGTCATCATAGGTCTTATCAGCTACATCTCTGATAACTCCCAAAGCAACAGGATAATCCGGATACTTCATATCTACAAGCATGCTGTGGATACCAAAGTTGTCCTCCTTAGAATTATGGACAAGCAAATCCTTCTCTGTAATTCCGTTCTCTCCAATCTTAACAACTTTAAGTTTAAGACCGTCAAGAATAATTCCTTTATCTCTGTTAGTTCCAAAAATCATAGGCTCTCCGTCCTTAAGAACAATTGTTCTATCTGCACGTACGGAGCGGTCAGAAATCTCAGCATGTGTTCCATTATTGTAAATCATGCAGTTAACAAGCATCTCAATAACAGAGGTTCCGTCATGCAATGCTGCTCTTACCATAATTTCCTGGTTTAAAGCAAGTTCTGAGTCCAAGCTTCTGGCAAAGAAAGTACCTCTTGCTCCAAGAACAAGTTCGCCCGGAGTAAACGGATACTCAATTGTTCCGTAAGGGGAAGTCTTTGTAACCATTCCATATTTGGAAGTTGGAGAATACTGTCCTTTTGTTAAACCGTATATTCTGTTGTTAAACAGGATGATATTTGTATCAATGTTTCTTCTGATTGCATGAATAAAATGGTTTCCGCCAATTGCAAGAGCGTCGCCGTCACCGGTCATCTGCCAAACGGAAAGATGAGGATTAGCAACTTTAATTCCTGTTGCAAGAGCAGATGCTCTTCCGTGAATTCCGTGGAATCCGTAAGTATTCATGTAATAAGGGAAACGGCTGGAACAACCTATACCTGAAACAAATACAAACTGCTCTTTGCTATAGCCCCTGGCCTCGCAAACCTCAGGCATTGCCCTTAAGACTGATGCAAGAACCGCATGATCTCCGCAGCCCGGGCACCACTTAACTATCTGATCGCTTTTAAAATCTTGTTGTGTATATTTCATAACTATTCCTCCTTATTTAAGATTCTTAACTGCATCTACAATCTCATGAACCATAAATGGCTGGCCCTGAACTTTATTAAATTGCTCATACTTAAACTGCGGAAGTTTAGCGCGCAAATAATCTGCAAATTGTCCGCTGTTTAGCTCGCATACAAGAATCTTCTTAAACTTCTTAAATACATCGGCAGTATTTTTTGGAAGCGGGTTGATGTAATCAAATCCTGCAAATCCAACTTTAACTCCCTCGTTAAGAAGCTGAGTAGTAGCTGTATATAGATGTCCGTAAGTTCCGCCGAAACCAACAAGAAGAATGTCGCCCTCTTGATTGCCAATAACTTCCTGCGCAGGAATGAAGTCTGCCATTGCAGCAACTTTTGCCGCACGGGCTGCAACCATTCTTGCATGGTTCTCAGGATCAGATGATAGAGGGCCGGCAGGAGCTTTCTCCAAACCACCTACTCTATGCTCAAGACCCGGTGTTCCAGGAAGAGCCCATTTTCTTACAAATGTCTTTGGATCTCTCTCATAAGGTTTAAATTTACCCTCGCACTTTGTTACGATAGGAGGCGTAATAGAAGGGAAATCCTTCATTGATGGAATCTTCCATGGCTCGTTGCCATTTCCAAGATAACCTTCTGACAAGAAGATAACAGGCATCATGTGCTCCATTGCAAATTTGCCGGCATAGAAAGCTGCTCTGAAACAATCAGATGGAGTGCGTGCGCACATTACCATGATTGGGCACTCTCCGTTTCTTCCGTAAAGAGCCTGATCCAAATCTGTCTGCTCGGTCTTTGTAGGGATACCGGTAGAAGGGCCGCTTCTCTGAACATCTACAATTACGATAGGAAGTTCCGTCATGCATGCAAGTCCCATTGCCTCAGACTTTAATGAAAGACCGGGACCTGATGTTGTAGTAACTGCCATGCTTCCTGCATAAGCAGCTCCAATAGATGTGCATATTCCTGCAATCTCATCTTCGCACTGCATTGTAACAACTCCAAGCTCCTTGTGAATTGCAAGTTCCTCTAGAATTGCTGTAGCAGGTGTAATAGGATAAGAGCCTGCAAACAAAGGTCTTCCGGATTTTTCAGAAGCAGCGATAAGACCCCATGCAGTTGCCTGGTTTCCGCTGATGCTTCTGTAAACTCCCGGTTCCAATTTTGCCGGTTCGATAGTGTAAGTATTACCTATTGCGTGAGTATTGTGAGCATAATTATAACCGTCGTTAAGTACCTTAATATTAGGAGCTACAAGCGCCGGTTTTTTTGCAAATTTTTTCTTTAGATAATCTTCCGTGAAATTAAGAGGACGGCTGAACATAAAATAACACATGCCCAATGTGAAGATATTCTTGCACCTTACAATTGATTTAGGGTCCAAGCCGCTATCCTTAAGGCTCTCTTTTGTTAGAGAAGTAATTGGCGCCCAAATAACGTTATAATCCTCTAGCTTAAGCTCTTTGATAGGATCCAATGTCTTAAAGCCGGCCTTTTCCAGTCCTTGCTCGTCAAATGAGTCCTGGTCCAGAATGATACTTCCGCCCGGTTTTGCAAACTTTGCATTTGCCATCAAAGCGGCCGGATTCATTGATACCAGCACATCTGCCAAGTCACCTGGCGTCTTTACATTTGCCTGTCCAATATGCACTTGAAAACCGGAAACTCCGGACACAGTCCCCTGTGGAGCGCGGATTTCTGCAGGATAATCCGGAAATGTAGAAATCTCATTTCCATAAAGAGCGGAAGCATCTGCAAACAGAGTACCTGTCAGCTGCATGCCGTCTCCGGAATCACCTGTGAATCTGATGACCACATCTTGTGCATCTATTACCTTGTGTTCCATTTTTTATTTAAATATTTAAATATATAATTACTATTAAAGAAATTTCCCAATTAAAATTCCCCTCTGCCGCCGGACACAAATATATGCAATTTTCTTATAGGTTACAAGAAAAAAGAAACAAATCTGTTACAAATTTTAACAAAACTTCATTTTTACCTTACATCCCTGATTTATAATAATTTGCAATAAAATAAAAAAGGCGTCCCTGACGGGGCGCCTTTAAATTAAGATTATTCAAACTTACTTTGCAGCCGGCTTTGATTCAGCAGCTTGCTGTCCAAATTGAGTAGGCTTCGTCTTGCTTGCAGGGATTTTAAGTTCTGCCTTGCATAGAGGAAGAATATCCTCGCTTTGAGTCTCATTGATGTAGATAAGAGCACCAATTGAGGTATCAAAAATGTAGGTAAAGCCATGAGACTTTGCAACCTTGTCAATAGCAGCCTGTGCTTTCTCAGCGACAGGTCCCATTAATGTCTCCTGGCGAGCGCTCAAATCTTTCTGTGCGGTCTCTCCGAATTGCTGCATGCGCTGCTGCAAATCATTAAGTTCCTGAGTCTTTGCATCTAGTATTGTCTGGCTCCAAGTAGCTTTATTATCCTGATAAGCCTTAGCTTTGGCATTAAAGTCATTCTGCATGCCAGTATACGTCTCCTCCAAATCACTAGAGTATTTCTGTATTTTAACTACAGCGGAATCTCTCTCAGGCATAAGTGCAACAAGCAGTTGAGAATTAATGTGACCAAATTTAAAAGTTTGCGCTGAAGCCTTTCCCGGAACCATTGTAACCGCAAGGGCGGCAAAAGCAACTGTCAGCAGTGTTAAAATTTTCTTCATGTTATTTCTAAAATTAATATTATTTATTTTTCTTTTTGAAAACTATCTCTTTAATGCCAAGGCTATACTATTCCAAGCCACTGAATTACTGTGCATTCAGTCTGCTTATTACAACGCTGCTCAAATCACTTTCAGCATTAGTATAAACCACACCCTTAAGAGAAGAGACGTCAAAGATAATCATAAAATCTCCCTCCTGGGCAACTGCGTTAATCGCCTTTTGTACTTTATCTCTTACCGGTCCAAGAAGCTCGTCAGATTTTTTCTGCATTGTACCATCCTGTCCAAAATAAGATTTCTGTAAGTCTTTTGCAGCTTTCTCCTTCTCAATTATCTCATTCTCTTTCATTTGCCTTTGAGTGGAATTAAGCGCAGATTTCTGCTGCTGGTAAGAATTATAAAGTTTCTCTATCGCAGAGTACTCATTATCAACCTTTGCCTTATACTGCTTGTTAAGAGCCTCAAGTTTTTCCTTTGCAACTTTGTACTCCGGAAGCGCCTCCAAAATTGTCTCCGTATTTACATATCCTGTTTTCTGAACTTTAGATACAGGACCGGTCTGAGACGTTACAACTTTTGGATTGACAACACCTTTTTTAACATACGCTCTGTTTGTCTGCGCGCAAAGCGGCATTGCGCAAAAAATACTTAAAGCCGCCATAACTAAATACTTCTTCATAAATGTTCCTCCTACATTAAAACTATTTATGTTTAATTTTTAAAACTGCTGACCAATCAAGAAGTGGAACTGGCTTCCGCCTCTCTTCATGCTCTCATTAGGAACCGGATCAAATCCATATCCCCAATCAACACCCAACATACCAACAACCGGAAGCATAACTCTAACGCCGACACCCATGGACCTCTTGATTTGGAATGGATTAAAGCTAGAAATGTCTTTCCAGCAATTACCTCCCTCCATAAATACAAGGGCGTAAATTGTTGACTGAGGCTGTAATACAACCGGGTATCTTAATTCAACAGTAAACTTATCATAAACGTGTCCTACGTAAGCATTATTCTCGGTTGGTGTCAAAGAGTAATTTGGATAACCTCTAAGTCCAATGATATCAGAACCGTACGTGTTATACCCGCTCATTCCGTCACCGCCGACTTCAAATCCTTCAAATGGAGAATACAAAGCCTTTTTGTAGTAACCCAAATAACCCCAGTTTGCAGATGTTCTCAAAACCAAATTGCCAATAAGCTTTAAGTAAACGTCACCTTTAAATGTCCATTTATGGTACTCAATCCATCTATATCTATCTTGGTCGGATTCTTTTTTGTAATCCTCATTTGACTTATTTCTAAACAAAGAGTAAGGCGGGGTAAGTTGCACGCTAGCAACAAAATCCGAGCCTGCTCTTGGATAGATTGGCTGGTCTGTTGAGTTTCTCTCCAGCGTTAAAGTATAACTAAAGTTGTGAGAGAATCCTGTCTTAAACAAGAAGTTATAATTCCAATTGTGCAGCTTGTAAGTCTGCCAGCTTAATGAGTGATAAAGGACAAAATAATTATCAGGCCATGATAAGCGGGTTCCTAAACCTGCGGACGCCCCAAATACCTCCATGTACTCATCTGAATTCTGATAGTAGTAGCTGGAGTTTGTCTGCCTTGTAAAGTATGTGGAAATGCTAAGAGATGTTGGTTTTGTTCCAAACAGCCAAGGCTCTACAAAGCTAGCTGACAATGCAGTATAATAAGTACCGCTGGTCTGGAATCTAATTGACAAACTCTGTCCGTCTCCAAGAGGAACGGGTCTCCATGCATGTTTCTTAAATATTCTCTTTATGGCAAAGTTGTTAAAGCTTACGCCCAAAGTTCCTACAAATGTATTGCCGCCCCAGCCTCCGGAAAGTTCCAGCTGGCTGTTTGGTTTCTCCTCCAAATTGTAAGCTATATCAACCGTACTGTTATTCTGATTAGGAATTAAACTGTATCCTTTTTCAGATGCGGCAGTCTCCGGATTGAAGTGTCCGATAGAGGCAATCTCTCTTATAGAACGCTCGAAATCAGACTGTGAGAAAAGGTATCCGGGCTTGGTAAATAAAGCTCGTCTTGCAATTTTCTCAGCAGTAATATTGTTTCCGTTGATGATAATTCTGTTAAATGTTGCCGGCTTGCCTTCATAAATTCTCATCTCAACATCTACTGAATCACTCTCAATATTTTTCTCTACCGGCTGAATGTTAAAGAACAAATAGCCATTATCCGTATAAAGTTTCTTTACATCCTGGTCTTGCTGCTTAGGGTCCCCGTTTAAACGTTTATCCATTGTAACAAGGTCATATATATCGCCTTTCTTAATTCTCAAAACTGAATTCAGCTGGTCCGCAGAATAGATGCTGTTGCCGGTCCAGGAAATATTTCTAAAATAATATTTATCTCCCTCGTCAAATTTGAAATCAATCTGCAACCTGTCGGGAGATATATAATACATTGTATCCTTGACAATTCTGGCGTCTCTGTATCCTTGCTCGTTAAAGGTGGATATCAGACTGTTCTTGTCATTCTTAAATTCTTTCTCATTAAACTTCTTGGATTTGAAGAAGTTGAAAAGACGCTTGTCCCTGGTCTTCTTCATGGACTTCATCAATTTCCAATCTCCCACATCCGTATTCCCCGCAAATGTAATCTTCTGAATTCTAACCCTCGGACCCCTATCTATATGGAAAGTTACTCTTACCGCGTTATTAATAACGGTATCAGTCTCTTGCGTAAGATTTACAGCGCATTTCAAGAATCCTTTCTCTGCATAATATCTCTTGATAATGTCTGTAGATGACTTGATTATGTAATCAGAAAGCTCAGAACCTTTCTTAAGTTTTAGCCTCTCATCCAAATCTGATTTCTGGCCGCTGCGCACACCCTCAAAAATCCATCGCGATACTCTTGGGCGCTCAACCAGGTGAATGCCAAGTGTAATAGTATCATTTTTTCCAATGGAATCTATATAGAGTCCGGCGTCAGAAAAATATCTCTGTGCCCAGATGCGCTTTAGAATGTCCGACACGTCGGAGCCGGGGATTGTGATTTTATCTCCTTTGGAAAGTCCTGTGAATGAGATAATCTGGTCCTCGCTCAAATACTTTATTCCGGTAACTTTTATTTTCCCGATAGTGTAGGTCTTTGGATTATCATAATCAACTTCCTGCGCCGCAAGGGAAATAGGAACAATGGCCAATGCCAACAATAAAAAAGCTTTTAGTAGTTTCATGTACTGCAGTTAATTTTTTAAACTTTTCCGTACCTTCTCTCCCTCTTAGAGTAGGCGTCTAAAGCTTGCCGGAGCTGAGTTTTGCGAAAATCGGGCCAAAGAACATCCGTGAAGTAATACTCTGTGTAAGCGGTCTGCCAAAGCATATAATTGCTTATCCTCTGCTCTCCGCTTGTGCGGATAAGCAGGTCAGGATCCGGTATGCCGGCCGTGCTAAGACAGCTCCCGACAGATTCTTCTGTAATTTGCTCTCCCGGGTGCTCGCTCATGAACTTGTTCAGAGCCTGCACTATATCCCATTTCCCGCTGTAGCTCAACATTACAATAAGGTTTGTCCCCGTATTGTTTGCGGTCAGAGCCATACAGTCATCTATCTCTTTTATAAGGGGTTTAGATAGTTTGGAAAAATTCCCTATAACCCTAAATCTAACATTATTTTTCATGAAAGAAGGAGTCTCCGCGGTGATGGCCTTAAGCATTATTCTCCACAACCCCTCGATCTCATCCTGCGGCCTGCCCCAGTTCTCCTCAGAGAATGCAAAGACACTCAAGTACTTTATTCCAAGCTCCACGGCCAGCTCGCAACACGCGCGGACGCTCTCAACCCCCTCCTTATGCCCTTCTATCCTCTCTTTTCCGCGTTGCTTAGCCCAACGGCCGTTTCCGTCCATTATGATTGTAACATGCTTTGGCAGTCTCATCTCCTGTGTCATTTCTCCCGATTTGTGAGGGGCAAAGATAACAAAATTATCAATGTATGAAAGTGCTCAGCTTAAGGTTATTTAAGATTCCGTTTATCGGCTCCCCAGAAGAATTTTTCATTAAGAGCTTTTATGAAATTATTATCTATGGAAACTATGCTGACGGTGCTTTTCCCTTTGGATATTTTTATTCTGGAATCTGAGCGGACATTGAAAAATCTATTATCGGCAGATACGAGCGCATCATTTGAACGAGTGCTGAAGAATACCTCTATTATAGAACTGTCGGGAACTACAAGAGGTCTGATATTCAAATTGTGAGGCGCAATTGGCACTATAAGCAGCACGTCTGACTGAGGCATTACTATGGGACCTCCCACGCTAAGGGCATAAGCCGTGGAACCCGTTGCGCTGCTGATAATTACACCATCCGCAAGATACCGCGGAAGCGTTGTTCCGTTTATGGAAATTTCCATATCCAGCATTGCAGTTCCGTTGCGCTGAATTGATATTTCATTTAGCGCGCAAGGATAAAAATCTAACGGCGTACCGGCATAATCTATCTTTAGCAAGCTCCTTTTTTCTGTTGAGAAATCTTTCCTTAACAGTCTGTCAATCCACTCATTGCCGCTAAAAGAGTCAGGTTCCGTATTGCTGTCCGCAACCTTTGCAGTTGTAAGAAAACCAAGGCGCCCAAAATTGATTCCCGCAATTGGAATATTTCTGTCCCTCACCAAAGCAACGCCGTTAAGAAATGTGCCGTCGCCTCCCAAAGAGAGAAAAAGTTCCGTGCTCTGCGGTATATCTTCTGAACCGGAAAATAGAGACGCTCCCTCCAGCGCATTGAGAATAGCTCCGCTTCCGGATGGTTTTGATTGAGCTTGATTTATACTGTTTATCAAATAATTATAAAAAGGCTCATAAAATATCAGCCTTATATTTTCATCAGATTTTAATCTTTGAAATAATAATCCAAGTTCCGGAAAACTCTCCTGTCCTATTGTCCTGCCAAATAATGCAATATCCATCTCTTTTGTATTATCTGCCCGCAGAATATCCTCCGGGCCTTATTTTTGTGCAAGTTATACATATTTTCCATACTTTTGCTCTGCGGGCAATTGTGTCCGATGATTTTTAAAGATTTAACAATGCAAAAAAATAATACAAGATTAAGCGTCAATATCAACAAGATAGCAACGCTAAGAAATGCCAGGGGCGGAGACATGCCAAATGTCGTAAAATGTGCCCTGGACTGTGAAAGATTTGGAGCTCAAGGAATTACCGTACATCCGCGTCCTGACGAGAGACACATTAAGAGGCAGGATGTTCTGGACCTTAAGCCGGTTCTGACAACTGAATTTAACATAGAAGGGAATCCCAGGGAACCGTTTATTGAATTGGTTCTTAGCGTATTGCCCGCGCAGGTAACTTTGGTTCCGGACGCGGTTGACGCCATAACATCCAACAGCGGCTGGGATACTATAAAGAATAAGAAGTTCTTGCAGGAAGTTTGCAAAAGATTCAAAGATGCAGGAATACGCGTCTCTATTTTCATAAACCCTGATATTGAGATGATAAAGAATGCCTCCGATTGCGGATGTGACAGAGTGGAGCTTTACACGGAAGCTTACGCAAAGCACTATAAAGAGAACAGAGAGCAGGCAATTGAACCTTATTATAAGGCTGCATCTGAGGCTGTTAAGTGCGGACTTGGATTAAACGCCGGACATGACCTTAATTTGGACAACCTGAAATATTTTAATGAGGTAATTCCGGGACTTATGGAAGTCTCTATAGGTCACGCGCTTATTTGTGACGCGCTGTATATGGGGCTGGAAAATACCATACAGGCATACAGAAGGCAGTTGGTATAATTTTACTATTTTTGCATAAGATATCTGTCGCGACAGTTATTAAATAGAATTCACACAAAATTTAAATAGAAAATTAATTTCTCATGAGACAATTAAAGGTAGTATTGTGCATTGCGCTTGCAGTACTTGCATGCTCTTGCAAACAGGGTTCAAAGTCTAACCAAACAAAGCAGATGGCTCTTCCTCCTGCGGGGAGCATAGTTTATGTACGTTTGGATACTCTTGTTAATCAGTACGATATGTTTAACGATATGAAGTCCGATTTGGAAGCTAAAGTTCAGGACATTCAGAATGATTTGCAGAGCAAGGGAAGAGATTTCCAGACTGACGCAAGTGATTTTCAAGCAAAAATCAACAAAGGCCTTTTGACCCGCGCACAGGCAGAGGAGCAGAATCAGGTTCTTTCTAACCGCCAGGCAGATCTTCAGAATTTGAGCCAGCAGAAACAAGCTGAGATTCAGCAAGAAGAGAGCGACATGTACAATAAAATTCTGGATAACGTAAAGGCATATTTAAAGAAGTATAATGAGAGCAAGAAGTTTGCTCTTATCCTTACCACAAGCGGAGCAACCAACACGGTTCTTGCAGGCGACGAGTCTCTGGACATCACAAATGATGTACTGGAAGGACTTAATAATGAATACGTTAAGAACAAGAAAAAAGATAAGGGAACAGAGGATACAACTTCCGATTCCAAAAAATAAATGAAGATTGCAATACTCTCTTGCTTTTATCCCTACAGGGGCGGAATATCGCAGTTTAACACTTATTTGCTGAAAGAGCTCTCAAAAAAGCACACCGTAAAGGCATTTAATTTTAAAAGGCAATATCCGGAATTCCTATTCCCGGGCAAGACGCAGTACGTTTCAAAAGATGATAATGCCGTACCCGTAGAGTCTGATTCTCTGCTGGATACGGCAAATCCTTTTTCTTACATCTCTACGGCCCGCAAGATTGCGGTGTGGAAACCGGACGTGCTGATAACACGCTATTGGATGAGTTACTTTGCCCCGTCACTTGGATATGTAGCAGGACGTCTGGGCAAATGCGCGACAGCTGAAAAATCAGAGTTCCCCCATTGCAGGCGCATTGCAATAATGGACAACGTTATCCCGCATGAGCATCACTTTTTTGACGCCCCTCTCACAAAATACTACATAAAACGCAATGACGGTTTTGTACTTTTGAGCAATGCCGTAAAGGATGATTTGCTTGCGTTATCTCCTAATTCTAATTGTGTTACAATTCCGCATCCGCTGTATTCCAACTTTGGAGAACTGATGAATACTTATGAAGCGCGCAAAGCGCTGAACATTCCCGGTGCGGACGGAAGCTTTGAGAGGTTATCAGTGGAGAACAGAAAAGTGCTTCTGTTCTTTGGACTTATAAGAGATTATAAAGGGCTGGATATTTTGCTGCACGCAATGCCTCTGCTGGACAAATCTTATTTTCTGGTTGTGGCGGGAGAGCCTTACGGAAGTTTTGATAAGTATCAGCAAATCATTGATTCTCCGGAATTTGCACAGTGCAGAGATAATATAATAGTAAACACTAATTATATTCCCGACAGTGACGTTAAAAAATATTTTTCTGCCTCCGATGCATGCGTTCTGCCATACAGAAGCGCAACTCAAAGCGGCATAAGTTCCATCTCATGGAATTTTAATGTACCGCTTATTACAACTCCGGTTGGCGGACTTATTGAGAGCGTTGGAAAGGCGGGGACAGGACTGCTAACAGAATCAATTACCCCACAGGGAGTTGCGGACGCAATAAAAAAATACTTTGCAGAAGGGTGCAAAGAGAAGTATATTTACAACATCAAAATGCTGAAGCAAAAGCTCAGCTGGGAGAATTTCTGTATTCAACTGGAAAATTTTATTAAAGCTATTTAATGCTATATGGACTCAATCGTAAAAACAAATTTTGACTTCAAGGGTCAGACAGGCAAGTACACCGGCAAGGTGCGTGATGTTTATTTTATTAATGACAAATATCTTGTCATGGTTGCAACAGACAGGATATCAGCATTTGACGTGGTTCTGCCGCGCGGTATTCCTTACAAGGGACAGGTGCTTAACCAGATTGCATCTCAGTTCCTGGACAAGACAACGGACATTGTCCGCAATTGGAAAATCGCCTCTCCAGACCCAATGGTTACGGTTGGGTACAAATGCCAGCCGCTTCCGGTTGAAATGATTGTAAGAGGTTATCTTACAGGAAGTTCATGGAGGTCATATAAAGCAGGTGCAAGAGAAATCTGCGGCGTAAAAATTCCTGACGGAATGAGAGAGCACCAAAAATTTGAGCACCCTATTATCACCCCTACCACCAAAGCGGAGATTGGAGGCCATGACCAGGATATCTCAAAGGAAGAGATTATAAAGCAAGGACTTATACCGGCAGATATTTATGAGAAAGTAGAAGACTACACTCTTAAAATTTTCCAGAGAGGTTCAGAAATAGCTGACAGCCACGGACTAATATTGGTAGACACCAAATATGAATTTGGCCTTTTGGACGGAGAAGTTTGCCTTATGGATGAAATTCATACTCCCGACAGCTCCCGTTATTTCTATAAAGAGGGGTATGCGGAGAAGTTTGCAAAGGGAGAACAGCAGAAGCAGCTGTCTAAAGAATTTGTGCGCGAATGGCTGATGGACAACGGATTCCAGGGCCAGGCAGGACAGAAAGTTCCGGAGATGACGGACGCAAAAGTATCTGAAATATCCAACAGATATATAGAACTTTATGAGGCCGTTACAGGCACAAAATTTGTAAAAACTCCGTATGACGATAAAGTGTACGAGAGAATAGAAGAGAACATTAAAAACATGCTTGCAAGGCTTGAATAAGCCTCTGTCCGCCGGCGGTTTTTAGCAAATATTTTTGTTATGAAGGGTTATAATAAATTTGCGGCGCTATGCGCGCTTGCTTTGTTTTCATTTGCAATATCCTTGCCCGCAACAACTTACGCACAAGTACCTGTTACCATTTCTAAAGAGATAGTAAAGGTTAACGGAAAGCTTATGTATGCGCATGGAGTAAAAAAACAGGAGACGCTTTACTCAATAAGCAAAGCATACAAGGTTACCATAGAGGAGCTGCAAAAATATAATCCCGCTCTGGCAAACGGACTGAAGGAGGGAACTCTGCTATATATCCCTGTAAATCCTGAAGAGGATGCAACTGTTAAAACTGCTGATAATGAGAAATCTGCAAAGAATAACAAGGATGCGGACAACTCAATTCAAAGCAGTAAAAATCAGAGTGCAAATGTTCAGGGCAGCACAAACGGAAAACCTGTCGGCGACAATAAATACATAGTACATGAAGTTAAGTGGTATGAAGATTTGGATGACATTGCAAATGAGTTCCATGTAGATAAGAGCGTGCTGATTAAAGAGAATAATATCACAGACCCTACCTTAAAAGGAGTTCAGACGCTTCGCATACCAATTGCTGCAATAAACAGCAAATCAACAGATTCTGCAGCAAGCGGCAAAAAAAATAATTCACAGGCAGCAAGCAAACAAGATAATTCTGCAGTCAGCAACAAGCAGGAGATTGCAGAGCGCAACGTAAATGCCGGCAGTGAAAATGTAGCGGCAGGCTCCGTCCCCGTTAAAGTTGCAATAATACTTCCGCTTAACAGCAAGAGCGCAAAGCCAAATACAAATTACATGGATTTTTACGCGGGAGCTCTTTTGGCTATTAATGATTTAAAGGAATCAGGCGCAAATGTCACAGTTAATACTTTGGACCAGAGTGAATTCAGCTCTTCACAGGCAATGATAAATTCCGGGAAGCTTACCGGCTGCAATCTAATCATAGGCCCTGTAAGAAGCTCTAGCATAAGAGATTTCATACCTTACATAAACAAGCACGCTATTCCCCTTGTATCACCGCTGGACCCTTCCGCAGATTCTCTTGTAAACAAAAGCAAGTATTTATTTCAGGTTCCTCCAACAGTAAATACTCAATTCCGCAACTTGGTTATGGAGGCAAAAAATGAATACGAGACATCTCCAAATGGCAACGTAGTTGTCATCTATCAAAATGGAGGAAATGATAAATGGGCCGCAAATGAAGTGATGCAACTGCTTAAAAAAGAGGGAATTAAATTCACCGAGATTGCGTATACAATCCTGCAGGGAAGAACTATCGGGAGTACCTTTAAACAGAAAATTGCAGCGGACAAAGAGAACATTGTTATTGTGCCCAGCTACAATGAGGCTTTTGTGAGCGACGTTTTAAGGAATCTTGACATTCTGGAGATGAATGATAAAATTTCTCTTTACGGCACTCCAAAATGGAGGTCATTTGAAGCTGTGGATGTCTCTGAGTATAACAAGTTTGAACTTAAGCTGTCCATGCCTTACTATGTAGATTTTTCTAACGAGGACGTTCAGAGATTTACAAAACAATTCAGAGCGCTTTATAATACGGAGCCTTCCGCAAATTCATTTAACGGATACGATGTTACAAAGTTCTTCTCCCTGCAAATTATCAACGGTTTAAACTCCGGCATTAATAATGAAGATGAGCTGGAGAAGGGTGAAATGTTGCAGCAAAGTTTTGGATTCCGCCGGAAAAACAGCAATGCCGGCTTTGAGAATGTCTCAACAACCGGCATCACGTATAAAACAGATTATACTGTAACCAAGGATTAATACTTTAACATATTTTCCGGGTCCAGATTATCCTTCTCAATATCTTTGTAATAGTTTACAGTTCCCACTTTTAGCTCAACCGTAGAAGCGTCGTCGCAAACTATAATTCCAAGCGGATGCATCTGAAGGATGCTAACTGTCCACATGTGATTAACTGACTCCTCAACTGCATGACGCAGTGCGCGAGCTTTGTTATGTCCGTTAACAAGAATCATAACCTCTTTTGCATCCATTATCGTACCTACTCCAACGGTGCAGGCAGTCTTTGGGACAAGATTAATATCATTGTTAAAGAACCTGGAATTAGCTATGATAGTGTCAGTTGTAAGAGTCTTTACTCTTGTTCTGGAAGAAAGTGAAGAGCCCGGTTCATTAAATGCAATGTGACCGTCCGGACCAACTCCGCCCATGAACAAATCTATTCCGCCAAAAGATTTAATTTTCTCCTCATACTCATCGCACTCTTTATCAGGGTCTTTTGCGTTTCCATTAAGAATATGAATATTCTCCGCAGGAATATCAATATGGCTGAAGAAATTCTCTTTCATAAAAGTATGGTAGCTCTCCGGATGGTTTTCCGGGATTCCTATGTATTCATCCATGTTGAATGTTACAACATTCTTAAAAGATATTTTTCCGGCTTTGTAAAATTTAATAAGCTCTTTGTAAGTGCCTATTGGTGTGGAACCTGTCGGGAGTCCAAGAACAAAAGGATGCTTCTTAGTTGGCTTAAAGGCATTGATTTTTTTAACTATGTAAGTTGCCGCCCACTTTGACAATTCACCATAGTCCTTTTGAATAATTAACCTCATGATATTTAACGTTTATAATTAGTTTTCTTTTTGTATCCCGACAGTTAGTGCATTTAAACTCCCAAAAGCACCTTTGCATTTTCAACTGCCGCGCTGCTCATTTTTTCTCCGCTGAGCAATCTTGCAATCTCCATAATTCTATCCTTGCTGCTGAGAACTTTTATTTTTGTCTGCGCATGCTTTGTGTTATCAAACTCCTTATACACAAGCAGATGCGTCTTTCCTTTTGATGCTATCTGCGGAAGGTGCGTTATTGCAAAAATCTGCATATTCTTTCCCATGTCGCTCAGCAATCTTCCCATCTTATCTGCTATGCTTCCGGAAACTCCAACATCAATCTCATCAAAAATCATTGTAGGCATTCCGATATATTCGGCCATCAATTTCTTTATGCAGAGCATTATTCTGGACAACTCACCGCCGCTTGCAATCTTCTGTATTTCAACCATTCTCTCAGCTCCGTTTGCGGTAAACATAAAATGGATTTCATCTTTGCCGGACGGGGAACACTCCGCAAGATTGGAGAGCTGAACATCAAACCTTGCATTGGGCATCTCCAAATCTTTTATTGCACCCTCCAATTTTCTGCTCAGCTTTGGAGCAAACTCTCTTCTTTTTTCAGAAATCAAAAGCGCAATGCGCTCTCTCTCCTTCTTGCTGTCCTCCAGTTCTTTTACCAGCTTAACATGCTGTTCATCACCCTTTTCTGTCTGTCTCAGCTTATCTGAAAAATCATCTTTGATTGCAATCAGCTCTTTTATTTCAGAACAATTAAAACGCTTAAGCAGAGCATACAAATCACTCATTCTGTTCTCTACTTCTTCCAGCCTTCCGGGAGAAACAACCACATCCTCCTCTTTTTTCTCCAGCTCGCCTAAAATATCTTTGCACTCAATTCTGCAACTCTCAATTCTTTTAGCCAAATCTGAAAAAACGGGGACAAAGTTAGAACACTTTTCCAAAAGCTGACCCGCATCCTTGAGATTTTGCAACGTAGATGTGCTATCTCCTGATAATAAATTAATTGCACCTGTAATGGAAGATTTTATCTCCTCAGCATTTGCCAGCTGCTTCTGTTCAGCATCCAGCTCCTCCAGCTCCCCCTCTTTTAAAGAGGCCTCATCTAATTTTTTAAATTGAAACTCTCTATATTCTCTATCCCGACGGTCAGCCGCAATTTGCGCCTCTAGTTTTTTCAGCTCTTCCTGCAGCTCAATAACTTTCTCATATTCAGCCCTATATTTAACCAGCAAATCCCCGGTACCGCTGAAATAATCAAGAACTTTAAGCTGGAAATCTTTGTCATTCAAAAGCAAATGCTTATGCTGGGCATGCACGTCTACCAGCCTGGATGATATATCCGCAAGAGCTGCGCTTGTAACAGGCTCATCATTAATGAATGAGCGAGATCTGCCGGAAGGAGCAATAACTCTCCTCAAAATGTAATCTTTCCCATCTGCCTCAAATTCACCCTCTACCACACAATTCTTATCAGCTCTCTTTAGAACATTTAAATCTGCCTTAACTCCCAATAAAAGAGAAATGGCGCCTAGCAAAATAGATTTGCCGGCACCTGTTTCACCCGTGATGATTATCAATCCGTCAGGGAAATCAATGTCCAGACTCTCAATGAGAGCGTAATTCTGTATGGTTAATTTCCTAAGCAAACTAAGACTCTATCTTACGCCAATAAATTTCTCCGTTCTGGAACTCTTTAATGGCGGTAAGCGTAGGCTTTGGAAGCTTCTCATAGTGGCGAGATATCTCTATCTGCTCTCTGTTCTCAAATGTCTCTTCCAGAGTATCAGCCATGTTATTATTGGAGAACTCCTCCAACTTGTCAGACAACTCTTTCTTTAGCTCTGCAGCAATTTGGTTAGCCCTTTTGGCAATAATAACCGTTGATTCATAGATGTTTCCGGTTGTCTGGGATAATTCTATAATATCCCTTGTAACAGTATTATCCGGAACTTTTTCCACTTTCTTCACTTTTTCGTCCATTATTTTTTCTCCTATTTATTTTCTGTTTTTTTATCGGCCGCCGCTTTAGCTGCATCTGCCTTCTCTTTTTCCGCCTTCTTTGCCGCAGCCTTCTCCTCTCTCTCTATTTTTCTTGCAGCTCTTACATCTGCCCTGTTCTCCTTCTCTATCTTTCTCTCCTCAGCTTTTCTTTGCTTTACAAGAGCCTTATCATCAGAGACTCCCAGCGCCACGCTGTTCTTGGCCTCCTCTATTCTTACAGCCTTTTTAGCATCTTTAACTGCCTGCTTTGCACTTCTCCTGTCTGCCTTAACAGTAGACTTTGTCTTTGGAACAACGCCCTCAACTGTCTGCTCACCTGTATTCTGCGCCTTTGCTATCAGAGTAGAATCAGTATCCTTCAAACCAGCTATCTTGCGCGCCTTTACAAAGTTAGCATCCAAAATCTTTCTTTCAACCGCATTAGGATATTCTCCTACAAAGTTATAATAATCGTCAACATAAGTCATATATCTCTCCTTCTGTTTCTCAGGAACGCTCATCTGGGCAAACTTGTAGGAAGACATTGCAGTGTAATATAAAACCTGCTCTCTGTATTGATTATTTGAATTATCCTTAAGTACTGTCTTTAACGCATAATGTGCTGCCTTGTAGTCCTGCATGTTATAATACAGCTTAGCAGCCTCAAAACTCTTTCTATCCAAACGCTCCTGGAACTCGGCCATCATAGCTTTGCAGATATTATAGTACTGGCTCTCAGGATGTTCATACATGAAACTTGTAATTATAGTCATCGCTTTTGAAGTTGGAGTCTGGTCCAATTCCCAGCGGTAAGTTCCTTCATACAAACATTTAATTCTCAAAAATTTAGACTCTTCTGTAAATGGGCTTCTAGGAAACACCTCCAAAAATTTAGCAAAATTCTGCTCCGCTGTTACGTAATCTCCGTATCTGTAGTTGCTCATTGCATTGTAGTACTGTACGGAATCTTCCTTTTGCGTTCCCTGCGTTGGAAGTATAAGACTCTCAAACAATTCCGCAGATTTTCTAAATTTGCCCTTGTTATAGTAGTCCATACCAGCTTTGAACTTTACGTCAACATCGTCGCTCTTAAGCAGCGCGTCGTAATAGCTTTTGCAACCCCCGGCAGCTAAAACCACAAATAACAACGCCGCCAATAATTTTAGATTTTTCATGTTTCCTATTTTGAATGCCCTGGTATAGGCAAATATAAAGCCAAATTATTCTCCCTGCAGGAATTTGTCCACCTCAACCGCGGCCTTGCATCCTGCCGCCGCAGCTGTAATTGCTTGTTTATAATGCAAATCCGCAACATCTCCCGCTGCAAAAATTCCGGGGACGTTAGTCTTTGGACTCCCGGGTTCCGTAATGACATAACCCTCGGCATCCATATTTATCCAAGGCTTAAATACCTCAGAATTAGGATGATGCCCAACCGCAAGAAACATTCCCCATACAGGAACAATTCTTACAACACCACGCTTGCCATTCACAACCTCAGCCTCAGCTCTATCCGCCAGCTTCTTGTCCAATATTTTAACTCCTGTCACACCACTCTCATCTCCAACAACTTCCAAAGGTTCGCACTGCCACAAAACCTCAATATTTTCTTTAGACGCAACCCTCTCCTGCATAGCCTTGGATGCTCTAAAAACATCTCTGCGCACAATCATAGAGACCTTTTTGCATATTCCCGACAGGTATACAGCCTCTTCGCATGCGGTATCTCCGCCGCCAACAACCGCAACCTCCTTATTCTTATAGAAAAAGCCGTCGCAAGTTGCGCAGGCGCTCACCCCGCTTCCGCGGAATTTCTGCTCTCCGGGGATATTAAGATATTTTGCAGAAGCACCTGTCGCGATGATAACAGTATCAGCAAGTACCTCTTTATCAGTATCTATTGTTAATGTAAACGGCCTCTTGGAAAAATCCGTTTTGGTTATTACTCCGCTGCGCACATCCACTCCAAACCTCTCCGCCTGCTGCTTCATGCGCGCAACAAGTTCTCCTCCGTCTATGCCGTCCGGAAAACCGGGAAAATTGTCTACCGTAGTTGTTGTGGTAAGCTGTCCGCCCAGCTCCATTCCGCTGTAAATAACCGGATTAAGATTGGCGCGGGCCGCATAAATTGCCGCCGTATATCCCGCCGGACCGCTGCCGGCTATTAAACATTTTATTCTCTCCATACAAATAATCTCCTCTGCTCAAAGGGCAACAACACCGCCTTTGGCAACGGGCTGCAAATTTAATAAAATCAGAGAGAAAATCAAGCGGACGCTTTCCTCCGGTCGCTCAGGAAAAATTCCAGGCGCTCCTCCCATACAAGAACAAATGAGCCAGCCCAGCGCGTAAGCAGGATTATCCACCAGATTCCTCCCACGGAAGTGAACAATATCAAATCTTCCAAATTACTGTGGGATATTGCAATATGAGAATTCAGCAATTGTATTTCTCTTTCAGAAACATGTCCGCTCTCTTTCTCCTGAAACATCACCGCGGCGCCATAGGCAAGCCCAAGCGTGTTAGCTACAATCCACAAGAATGATGTGTTTGGAGAGAGTCCGAAAAATTTAAGAGGCCAGTTAAGGAATCTGGAGATTACGTTTATGATGCCAAACTCTTTAAGTATCTTCTGCAGAACGGATAACAAGAATATCAGGATAATAATTTTAAGACATAATTTCACAAGAGAGATTATCCAATCCTTAAACATTATCCAAAACGGAGGATTTGCAATTGCCGCAGAACTTGCTGTTGTTGCCGCCTCCGCAGGCATTATGAGATTAAGAAAGAATGCCAATGCAATTCCGCTTAATGTTCTGATAATCACAATCCTTATAGCAGATGAGCCGGTCTTCTTCTGAACAGCCGTCTCTACAATCATGCTATGGGAGCACATTACCATCACGGCAAGAATTGTCATGCTGCGGCGCGTAAGCCCAAGAGTCACGGCTGCTGCAATTGCCGAGTAAACATTTACAAAGTAGCCGCTTACGTAGGCAAGAGATGCCTCGCCAGGCAGTCCCACAAACTTCATTATAGGACTTACCGCATTGGAAATCAATGGAATAATATTAAGCGCACGCAGAATAAAAATTACGGCGGAAACAGTTGCCGTAATCTCTACAATCCAAATTGCAGTCTTCTTTGCGGCAGGGATAACATCCTTAACGCAATTCCAAAGTCGCCTTCCAATTGATAAACGTTCGGTCATGGCGGCAAAGATAATCAGAAAAGTTCTAGTAGCTTAATCTTATGCCGGCTTGTAATGAAAGTCCAACGCGGTTGTTTGTACGGATACTTTCCAGCTGGAACGAACGTCCGTTTCCGTTATGCGTTCCACCAACGGAACCGGTGCATTTGCCGTTAACGTAAAACACCTCCATAGCCTTGGGTTTGAAGTAGTAAGAGACTCCCGGCTGGACATATATTCCTACATTTTTATACACTTTGAATTCAGCTCCGGCGTCTGCGGCAACTGAAAACTGCAGTCCCCTGACTTTAAATTTTCCAGAGCTAAGTTTCTTGTTGTCAACATTTTCCATTCTTCCTGCAACTCCTTTCTCAACCATTCCGCCACCCTCTGCATAAAGAGTAAATCTGCCTGCATTCACAAAATTCCATTTTGCCGCAACTGGAATCCCTATATAATGAATGTGCTGTCTCAAATTATACTCTCCCGCTGCAACATCAGAATTAAGCAGGGAGTAAACAACACCGCTCTCTATGGATAATTTTCCGCTGTGTCCAATTTTTCTCTCTACTGTTATCCCGACAGATATTGGCTGTTTATGGGAGTAATCCACAGGAGAAGGAGACACTGCAAATGCCTGTAACAGAGTATACATACTGCTGTTGTCTATAGGAGAGGAAGCATATAGGTCAGAAGAGCCGCTATTATTTTTTGTTCCTCCCGCATTGCGCATCATAAGTCCCGCAGTCCATCTTCCCGTACTTGAAACTCTTATAGGTTCCCCTGCTTCATAAGTTCTTCCAGTCTTCTTATATTTTTTATTGTAATTTTTAGAAGCAGTCAATCCATGCTCGCCGTTAACTCTCTGCTTAATAGTCTCTTGAGCGGGCTGAGCATTCCCCCCTACACTCTGCCAAAAACCGGGATTCCGTACTTGCGCCAACATTACAAACTGCCTGCGCTTTGCACTTGTTCCTTTTTGCAATGTTTGTGACTGCCCGTTTTCAAGCGGAGAACCAAAACGTATTTTCAAATCATAATTGCCCGGAGCATTTGCATTCTTTGTTGTAACTGCGTAGTGTGCTGCAGGAGAAGTGCTTGCAGATGCGACCAAAGGCGAAGCGGCAGAAGATGTTATGCCAGATGCCGGCTGAGATTCTGCTTGTAGTGTTCCCGTATCGCTCTTTTTATGGAGCGGAGAAAGTATCAGTACAGCCAGCACAACAGCTGCCGCAGCAAGGGAACTCCAAAGAATAATTCTTCTGCCGCCGGCAAAATGCCTTCTCTCACCAGACACAGCTCCAACCTGCCTGCTGCCGGCATCAATCTTAGCAAGATCATGCTCAAGGCTCTCCCATCCGCTTTTTAGCTTGTCTTCTGTAACAGGCTCATTAAAAGCATCTGCAGACTTTTTCACAGCTTTCAGCCAATCTTCATTAATATGTCTGTTATCTTTTAACACAATGTATCTAATTTACTTTTTCTATTCCGTTCTTTTGACAATAATCATTTATTTTATCCGCAAGAATTCTCTTTGCCCTGAGCAGCTGAGATGATGAAGATTTCTCTTTGATTCCAAGTGCCTCCGCAATTTCTCTGTGTGATTTCTCTTCTATCACAAACATGTTAAATACAGCACGATACCCGTCCGGCAACTCCTCTATAAATTTCATAATTACGGATTGCGGAATTCTCTCTATATCTGTCGCCGATGGCTCCTCTATTTTTTTTAAAGCCTCCTCACCTTCATTCTCCCCAATTCTCTTATTTTTTCTAAGCCACTCAAGAGCTTGATTTGCCATCACTTTAGAGAGCCAGGCTTTTAAGGAACCTTCACCTCTCCACTCAAACTTGTCAAAAGAACTAAATATTTTAATGAACCCGTCATGCATTACATCCTCAGCAGTCTCTCTATCAGACAAGTATCTCATACAGATACCCAAAAGGTACCCTGCATAAAGCCTGTACAGCTCTCGCCTTGCTCTGATGTCATTTTTCCTGCAAAGCAGGGAAATTTCGTTCTCCTGCATAACTTGTTCTAGTACTAAATGCTATTGAAAGAAAAATACTGCAAACGAATTTTAAAATAATTTTGTGCAGTATTTTTAACTTTGCCGCGTTTAATTAGTGGTTTCAAAGATAGAACTCATAAAACAAAAAGAGAACTATCGTGAAGAAAATAATAATAAAATTTATATAAAATGAAGATTACTAAGATTTTAACATTTGCCGTGTTACTTATTGCCGGCACAATTTTCACTAGCTGTTCATGGAATGACAGCAATGACAATGGAGGAAGCAATCTTGCCCTTGTTACAATTAATGTAAACACAGACAAAACAGTCTGGGGACTTACAGATGACAGCAAGAAAATTTATTTTAATCCCAATTCCACTATAGTATCACAATACAAAGCCGTTCAGGGACAAAGAGCTATAGTTTACTTTAATACTCTTTCTGAGGCAGTATCCGGATATGACTACAATGCCCAGGTTACCGCAATTCAGGATGTACTTACAAAGAATGTTGTAAAGGTAACTACGGCTGCAGAAGACACCCTTGGAAATGATGGAATTAAGATAATAAATGCCTGGATAGCAGGAGGATATTTAAACATGCAGGTGCAGATGTACTACAGCGGCACTGTAACGCATTATCTAAATCTTGCTGATAACCAATATAATCAGACAGCAGATGAGAAAAAGAGTGGTTATGTATCATTGGAGTTCAGACACAAAGCGGGTACGGATGCAAAGCTTGGCGGAACTCTTGTAACCGGATACGTATGCTTTAAACTTTCCACTTACGCTCCTGATATTCAAGGAGAAGATGGCATATATCTGAGATACACTTCTCTTGATAAAGCCACTGATGAGTTTGACTACATGACAATTAGCAACTCTACAAAATCTGTTATAAAAGGCGGTGCATTCAGCAGCGCACCATGGAACTCAGTTAAATAATAATATTGGAATACAGTAAAATAGGCAAGACTATTTAGAAAAAAAGAGGATGATTTTTTAAGTCATCCTCTTTTTTTACTATTACTACTTTTACTTTTGCGCGAACAAAATCTGTCGCGATAAAAAACTGCTAATAGTTGTTTTTCTTAACCTCAAAATAAGCCTGAGGGTGCAAGCAAGACGGGCACTTTTCAGGAGCCTTCTTTCCAACAAATACAAAGCCGCAGTTTCTGCACTGCCACTCTACAACCTCATCTCTTTCAAATACTTTTCCGGCCTTTACTCTGCCAAGAAGCGTAAGATATCTCTTCTCATGCTGCTCCTCTACAAGACCAATTTTTGTAAATGAATTTGCAACATCATCAAAGCCCTCCTCTTTTGCAATCTTTGCAAACATAGGATAGTCATGACTCCACTCTCCATGCTCTCCGGCAGCCGCAGCCTCCAGATTTTGAGCTGTATTGCCAATTACTCCCGCAGGATAAGATGCAGTAATTTCTACGTTTCCTCCCTCTAAATACTTAAAGAAAATTTTAGCGTGCTCTTTCTCTTGTTCTGCAGTCTCCGTAAAAATAGAAGATATCTGCTCAAAGCCCTCTTTCTTTGCAGCACTTGCAAAAAAAGTATACCTGTTTCTTGCTTGTGATTCACCGGCAAAAGAAATCAACAGATTTTTTTCTGTTTTTGAACCTTTTAAACTTTTTCCCATAATCTCTTATTTTTTAAAATATTAATTTAATTCATTCTGTTTTTTTGATCCTTATCCGTTGTACCAATAATTTGGATATCAATCTTTTTAACACTGAATCCCGGGATTTTTCTATGCGCCAGATAATTATTTACAAGCGCTACAAGTTCAGGGTCATCATAATCTTCATATCCGTTCTTTGCACAATCATAAAGATGCACATGATCATAAGTGTTAACATCAAAATACATCTTGTTATTTGAACTGTAACGTCTTACGAGTAATCCTACTTTATCGAAAGATTCAAGGACATTATACACAGTTGCCTTTGTAAGGGTTGGGTATGTCTCTTTTAAAACATCACTTACCATATCAGCACTGGCATGTCCGAGCTGCTTCATGGTATCATAAACGGCAATTCTTTGGGGCGTCGCCTTTAGGCCGTTTTCCTGAATAATTTCTTTTGTCGTCTGCATAGACTCTTAAAAACTGTTGTAAAAAATATTAATAAACTCTCGCCTCCCGCTTGTACTCAAGGGGGGGGAGGCGGTGCGAATTTATTTATAACAATTTTAAAAAACAAATTTTTTTAGGCTCCAAGTGCATAAAAGCGGCATCTTAGCAAAAACTTATTATTTTGCCAAAAAGTACTTCTGAGCCTTAAGCAGATTCCTAAGCTGAAGGACAATCATTTTTACCTCTGCAATGATATTAAAATAGAGAGCGCTGCTGCGTACGGTATTCTTATTCTCCTTGTTTCTCTGAATCTGACGCTTGATAGCCTCAGCCTGGGTCTCAAAGATATTATCTCCAAGGGAAATAACCTCATCTATATTATCAAAGTTGTTGGCGGAGAGCATATTGCTGACTTTTCTGAATACAATTGAGAGCTTGTCGTTCATGTCCTTTAAATCTGCAACCTGCTCTGCGGACAATCCCTCATGATTATTGTTAATGTGGTCAAATGCAACTTTTGTTATCTGATAAATGGATTTTGTAACCTCATCCAGATAATCAACAACCTGAACATAGTAGTGACCCGTCTCCACATTATTTTTGTTGAACAGTATAAGCGTGTCTACGACATTATTTTTAAGGTCGCTAGCAGAGTGATATAAGTTTGCAGATTTCTGCAGCATCTCTTTTAGGAGCTTCCTGTTCTCATTGAAATGCACCATCTAGAGTCTGAGAGTAAACAAATTCTATTTGTGATATAGAGTCTGATATTCCCTTGGAACATTTTTCAACTACCGTAAGTTTCTCATTATTAGAGGCGTCTGCAAGGGCAATGCTCTCTTTTTTGCTCTTCTTGTAGTGGCTTCTGTAAAGCAGCCAGCATGCAAGTAATGTAAGAGCTATTACGGCAACCAGCTTGCCAAGCATTAATATCTCTGCAACGCAGAATGCTACTACAAAGGCTATTAGCGCAGTAAGGAACCATCCGGAAATTACGGTTAAGACGCCGGTAATTCTGTAAACAGCACTCTCTCTGCCCCATGCGCGGTCTGCAAGAGAAGAGCCCATCGCCACCATAAATGTTACATAAGTTGTTGAAAGAGGGAGTTTTAAAGATGTTGCGGAAACAATCAGCAGCGCTGACATAGTAAGATTCACGGAGGCGCGCAGAATATCAAATGAAGCGCGGCCTGCATCTGACTTCTCAGCGGAGAAAGAACTTACCTGGTAATCAGAAGGATGCTGAAATCTCTTATTTATGGCTCTTAGCAAACCTGCCGGCAATGCAAATTTTACGGCGCTGTTAATATCCATTGAGAGCCTCACGATAGCTCTTGATACGGAAGTAGAACCAAACTTCTCCACACCTTCATCCTGCCTTGCAAGATTGACCTCAGTATCAGTTACGTGCCTTGCCTTCTTGGATGTCCATATTGTGATAGCCATTATGATTCCGGCGGTAAGAAGCATTAGAGGATTTGCTTTAACAGGCGCTGCAAGAGAACTCATAAGCAAGTTTGAGCCAACCGATGCAGCAGGCATGCCTGCGCTTACCGCAGCGGAAGCAGTTGAATATGAGTCATATCCTGCAATGCTTACTCCTATAAAGTTGACCAGGTCATTCCCCGCAAAAGCAAGGGCAAGGGCAAAAGTGCCGGCCAGTACTGCAATGTTTAGAATCTTAACTTTAAGACATGCAAGCAAATACATCAGCACTGTCCAAAAGGCGAATAGCAGTCCAAGAGTGCTCCACAAATGTGCGTCAACAAAATTAAACAAGCTGTCGGGAATAACAGCAGTACCCTTAAGTCCCTTGAATAGAGCAAAATATGTAATTGCGGTCAGGGCAAATCCGCACCAAAGCGCTCCTGCAGTTTTAACTTTTTTGGTATAGTTGAAGGAGAAAAGCAGACGTGCCACATACATAACCACGCTGCCCGTAACAAACGCTATGACAACAGATACCAGAATTCCCGATATCATTCCGAGCGCCTTTCCACCATTTATATATTGTGCAAGATTTGTGACATTAAGCGCAGGGTCATGCGCAATTTTGAAGAGCGCTATGCAGACGGAAGAACCCAGCAGCTCAAAAATCAGAGAGACAGTTGTGGATGTAGGAAGTCCCAGAGAGTTAAAGATATCCAGCATTATAACATCCGTAAGGACAACTGCAAGGAAGAGCATCATCACATCAAAAAACGTGAACATCCCGGGGTGGAAAACCCCATTGCGCGCTACTTCCATCATTCCGCTGGAGGTCATAACTCCAACCAGAATTCCAATTGTGGCCACCGTATAAATTATTCTCCGCGGAGCCGCTTTGGAACCGATTGCGGAATTTAAAAAGTTAACGGCGTCATTTGCAACACCAACCATAAGGTCCAGTACTGCAAAGGCTATCAATATGATAAGCGCTACTAAATAAATTGTCTGCATATATTTTCTCTCTTTTTAATTCTTTTATTTCCGGCTAAGCCCGCTAAAAAATCGGGTCATATAGCCATCTGTCGGGAGGCAAAAATATATGTGAATTGTTGCATAAATGTTATGCAACTGTTAAGAGTTTAAGAATGTTAAATTATACCGGTTAAACAGCTAAAACCTAGTCTTTTTTAGGAATATTATTTTGCTCGGCGACGGGAGATTCCACCGCTTCCTCCTGCTTTTTGGGTTTCTGGTTAAGTATTATAATGAACACCGCCGTAAAGACAAGCGCCATACCCAAACCCTCTGAATAAGAGAACTTTTCCGAGAAAAATATCAGGCCGTTAATGACCGCAACAAGAGGCTCCATGCAACCAAGGATTGCGGTAACCGTTGAGCCAACCATCTGAACAGCATAGATTAATGCAAAGTCACTTACAAGCGTAGGAATTATTGAGAGCGCTAAAGCGTTTGCCCACTGACTGCCGGTTGCAAGCGGAGTGAAATGAGCTCCGTCTTTTATAAGAACATTGCAGAAAAATAAAAATGCGGAGAAGAACAGGACATAAAATGTCATCTTCATTCCGTTCATTTTCATAATGATAGGAGAATTGTTAACACCTACTATATATGTTGGATATGTGATAATTGTCACAAGGACCAGCAGGAATCCTATAAGAGAAACATGCTGTCCGCTGAATCCGCCGCTCAAAAAGAAAACTCCGAGAACGCCTGATATAATGGCAATTGCCTTGCCCCATGAAAATTTTTCATGAAAGAAAAGCATCATTACCGTTGCAACTACAACCGGATAAAAGAAGTGGATTGTTGTTGCTGTTCCGCTGGCCATGTACTTGTAAGATGCTGTAAGAAAAATACTTGTAGCTGCATAGAAAATAGAAAGAAGGAACATTGTGTAGATTTCTTTCCAGTTCATTTTAAGGCTTACATGTTTTACCTTGCATATAATCCACATGAAAAATGCAGCAAACAGGAAACGATAAAAACATACGGAATCCAACGCTATTCCGCTATTTAACAATGGAATAGAGAACAACGGAATGAATCCGAACGTTGCGGAGGCAAGCATTGCCAGCAGTAAGCCCTTAAATTTTTTCATGATAAAACTTGAAGCGAGCAGCCGTGAGCGGCCACAAAAACGGCGGCAAAGATACTCTTTTTAAAATTAATGTAATTAATTAGTTACATTTGTCCCTGCAAGCGGATATCCTCAATGAGATACCTGTAAGCAGGAATTGCAGAATTTTTAGCTATAGAAATTGCTGCGAATTTTATAATTTGGATAATGCACACAGATAAAACATTAGGAGTTCTGGGGGGAATGGGACCCGCTGCAACAGCAGATTTTTTAAAAGTTCTTGCAGAAAAAGTTCCCGCATCTACAGACCAGGAACATCCGAGGATGATAGTTTATGAAAATACTATTACTCCCGATAGAACCACATATCTTCTGGGCAAGGGACCTGACCCAAGGCCCTATCTATTAGACGGTTTGCAGACTTTGACAAAATGGGGCGCAGATATAATTTGCTGCACTTGCAATACCGCGCATTTCTTTATTGACGAGTTCCGCGAGCAGGGAAAATTCACCGGACCGATTGTTCATATTATTGACGAGACCATCCGCAAGGCAAAAGGAATTTGTCCGGAGGGGGCATGGCTTACTGCAACTCTTGGCACCATGAAGACAGGCTTATATCAAAAACATGCGGCGGCATGCGGCTACAATTTTAATATTGCCGAATATCCGGTACAAGTTGAAATTCACGATGTTACAGATATGGTAAAAGCGGGTCGCATACGTGAAGCTGGAGAAAAATTCAGACCAATTGTAGAGGAGCTTTGGAGAGAAAAAGATGTTCCTATCGTGGGGGCATGCACGGAAATTCCAATTGCCTACGCTGCAACCGGACTGCCTGCAGAAAAATTCATCTCTTGCCTATCCGCCCTTGCAGACGGCTGTGTAAGAGAGCTTTATCACAAATAATAAATTGCAGCTTTAACAGCAATACAACAAGCTGTCGGGAAAAAAAGATTTTTATGAAGCACTTTAAATTAGCCTTACCTTGGCAAATCCTTATAGGCCTCGTTCTTGGATGTCTGTTTGGATATTTTTTATACGGTTACGCACATTATATTCAGTGGGCCGGAGATATCTTTCTGCGCGCCCTTAAAATGATAATCATCCCGATGGTTTTCACCTCTCTTGTTGTGGGAGTTGCAAGCATTCAATCTTCTGCGGACCTTGGGAGAATTGCCGGAAAGACTTTGCTGTACTATGTTTGTACTACAGTGGTAGCCATTATAATAGGGCTGTTGCTGGTTAATTTTTTCAAACCCGGAGTTGGGGCAAATCTTCAGCTCCCGACAGCAGATTTAAGCGGAGTTGGGAAACCGACAACCACTCTTTATGACCAGGTCATTCACATCATACCGGAGAATATTTTTGCAGACATTGCCGCGGGTAATTTACTGCCGATTATTTTCTTTGCTATCATTTTTGGATTCTTTATCACGCGCTGCAATGACAAAACGCGCACTACATTGGTAGACTTGTGCAACGCTGTAAATGACGTAATTATGAAGATTACGCTGTTTATAATAAAGCTTGCCCCTTATGGAGTTTTTGCTATCGTTTCAAATATGGTTGCCAAACAGGGAGGAGATTCAGGGAAACTATTTGCCATGATTGGCAGTCTTGGATTCTACCTGATAATTGTATGGGCAGGTCTGCTGATCCAGTTCTTTGGAGTGTTGCCGAGCCTGGTATACGGACTTGGAAGAGAGAATCCGTGGAAGCACATGAATAAAATGTCAACCGCCATACTTACCGCATTTACAACATGTTCCTCTGGTGCGGCGCTTCCGATTTCTTTGAGAGACACACAAGAGAAATGCGGAGTTTCAAAAAAGATTGCAAGTTTTGTATTGCCGCTTGGAGCAACTGTAAACATGAATGGAACTGCTCTATATGAAGGAGTTACAGTGCTATTTATAGCCCAGGTTTATGGCGTGGATTTGAGCATTGCACAACAGATTATTATCATTGGCACCGTGCTGTTATCCGCGATTGGCGCTGCCGGAATTCCAATGGCAGGATTTGTTATGCTTTCAATTGCACTTAGCGTTGCAGGACTTCCGCTGGAGGCCATGGGTCTTGTGTTGGCGATAGACCAGCTATGCGATATGCCGCGTACCGCAGTCAACTCATTTGGAGATGCTTGCGGCGCCGTCATCATTGCCAAATCCGAGGGCGAGAAGCTCACCATTTCATAATAGCTCTACCAGGCTTTTCCCGCAAAGTGTCCCCAAGGCCGCGCTTCACATACATGTTTCCCCGAGGCTGCAGGCTTTCCGAGCACGTGTACACATGGTTGCAGGCTTTCTGCGCAGGTGTACTCATAGGGCACTCTGTGTATCATCACATTACGAAAGATCTCAATTTTAAATCAGCGATGTTTTGTAACTATCTGATTTTCAATATTGCCCCAGACTATCCCAAATCAGACAGTTACGCTTGTACCCAAGGCCGCAGGCCCGCGACCGTAGGGAGCGTGCATCCTCGCGCGATAGCGCGTCAAACCACAAAACGGCACGGCGCTTTGTGCCGGGCCGTAGCATGCGAGCAGAGCGAGCATGCATTGGAGCGCAGCGCATTGAAGTGGGATAAACCACATACAAAAAAAGCCGCCCCGTATTGCGGGGCGGCTCTTTTCAAAACAAAACAACTTATTAAACCTATGAAATTTTTGACGCCGGTCCTTACCTAAGGGACGAGCAAATTTCACTTGTATCTTTTGCAAAGCTTCTGCCAAAAAATGCTCCCCACTGCTTAAAAGCCACGTTTTGCCGCAAATTCATCACCAACGCCATAATTTTATAGACAAAACTAATTGTACGCTTCCCAACATGGCTCATAGTTAACACGCACTGAGTTTTCACATAGTCTTTGTTTTTGTAACTTTGCATTATATGAAATACGATACTACAGGTTTAAGAAGACAAGAGAAGGCTATGCCGGAGGCAGATGCCAGAAAAATACTTACAGAAGGTGAATACGGCGTGCTATCTATGCGCGCGGAAGATACTGGTGCTTATGGTGTTGGGATGAATTACGCATGGGACGGAGAGGATAAAATATACTTTCACGGCGCTCCAAAGGGACGCAAGTATGAATTGATGCGCGCATGCAACAAGGTGTCTTTCACCGTTGTAGGCAAGACAGAGAGAGTGCAGAGAAGATTTACAATGGCATTTGATGATGTGATTGTAGAGGGAACTATTCAAATGGATTTACCTGAGGAAGAGGTGCATAAAGCACTTCGTCTGATACTGGAAAAATATTGTCCGGATGTCCTTCCTCAAAGTGTTCCTTATGAGCAGAAGATGGCGCCTCACACTTGCGTTTTCCGCATGGATATCACAAAAGTTTGCGGCAAGAGGTCTATCTAAAGACATGCACAAATTATACTGCGGCAAGAGGTCAATCTAGTGTTCTATATATCAATATTTTAGGCCTTTTTGCAGATTACGATGGAATGCTTGCCCGGTCCGATTCCGTCCACCTCTTTTTCAATTTTTAGTCCCGCCGTTTCAATCAAACGAGTTAAATCCTCTGCGTTGAACATTTTGCTGTTGCCGTTGGCAAGCGCTGTAAAATAGAGACTTATCTGCGTCAGGCAGAACGCTGTTGTTTCAAACTGCTGCCTGTCCCAAATAGTTTCCATTATGTAAAGCCTTGTTTTCTTGCTCATTGCAGCCGCCGCACGTTTAAGAATAGAAATCACCTGCGCCTCTGAAAAACAATCCAGGAATTGGCTCATCCATATAACATCGTAGCCTACAGGGAGTTTAAATGATTTGTCCAAAAGATTTCCGCCAAAGCCGTCAATTCTTTCCGCTCCTTTTTTGCCGCGAATATTTTTCTTCATCATCTCCAGCTGTTGCGGAAGGTCTACAACAGTCACATTCACAGCGGGATTCTTCTTCACGCACTGCAATGCAAAAAGCCCCGTGTTGCCTCCAACATCCAAAAGTTTTTTAGCAACCTGTCTCTTACCAGTAAAAGATTTATTATCGCAAGATGCTGAACCACCGGTATTTACACTGCCGTCAAAAATAATATCCAGCGCCTCATCAAAAGAATTATCAGAATAATAATGATCAAAATCAAACCAGCTCTTTTGAACATCTGTCGGGAGCTTGGACAGTCCCTCATAAATTGTAGGCCAGCTTCCAAAATGCTTTAAGCCAGCAGGTTTCCCCTCATCAAGCGCCTTCTCCAAATTAAACCACCCCTCATAATTAACGTCGTGATTAAACGCAATGTCAATCTTGTTGCGCTCTTCATTCAGCAGAAACCAACCAATCTTGGAGAGGAAATATTTTTTGTCATCCCGATAGACTGTTCCCGTTGTTAGGGCAGACTCCATCAGCACCTTTGCAGCATACCTGCTAAAACCTGTCTTTGCGCATATCTCACTAAGGGTTAATCCTTTATGAATCTTTAACGCAGCAGCGGAAGAAACTTTCTCACTTGCCGAGACAGCACATTCAGAAGATTTTTTAGAATCAGCTGCCGCACCGCTGGAAGCTTTTGCGAGCATGTCAAAAATGCCGCGCTTCAACATAATATGTGCAACTTCAAACGTGACAGGCCCATAGGCAATTTCCGCCGCTTTGCGCTGCGCATCAATTGCCCTCATCTTTACATCATGCCCGTATGCTTTCTTAAGATTATCAGAGATTTTCATAACGGGTACAAATTTATAAAAATAAACGCAGGCTGGATTTTGAAAAACGTCTTGACTTATTGCAATTTAATTAATCGGCTCCTTCATCTTTGCTGCAAAAGCGGGAGAGTCATTGGAAATCAGATTCCACAAACCCATGTATCTCAAATAAAACTCCACGCCGCCATTGAAATGACCGGTAGAAGTCAGCTCAACATAGTGTGCGGTTGGCCAATGTGAAACGGCGGAAGTTGCATTTATATAAGGAACGTAATCATCTGTTCTAGTGTGATATACATAAAAAGCAGTTTGTGATACGGGGTAGTTGATTAGAGAATTTTTCTTGAATGCCTGATATAGTTTTAAAAATTCTGTGTTGCCGTTGAACGTCGGATAAGCAAAAGCATCTGCATTCAAAACTTTTGTAATATCAGTGCCAAGCAATGAGTGCCATTCAGATAACTGCTTGGTAGAAAAGATATTAACAAGCCCTTGTGAAATCATTCGCTGAGCATAAACTTTAGAATCATCCAAGGTCAGCTGCTCCCCGTAGCAAATTCCTCTGATTAAAAAAGGAATATACCCCATGTGAGCATACGACGTACCAGCCTGAGACATAAAGTATTGCCAAGTTGCTTCCATATCGTACACGCCGCCGCCGGCATGCGCCGCTTTGACTCTCGCCCCTACTCCTCTGCTCTCCAGCTCCATCAAAAGGGCAACCGTAGAAGTACCTCCCTGCGAATATCCAATCAATTGCAAATCAGTAGAATTCTCTTTTATCCCGACAGATTTTAAGTATTCCCTTGCTGCCTCAATCATATCCGCGCAAACAATCCCGGTAGACTTAATATGCAAATAAGGATGCTGCAAATCAGCAGTCTTGCTTGCCCCATATCCCAGATAATCAGCCATAACCACCACATGTCCCATAAGCACCGGAGCAAGCTCATACTCAAAATTCTGAGTAGAAGGAGCTTCATCAATATCCAAAGTTCCGTGCTGAATGCTCACCAAATGATCATAACTTTTTGTCCCAGCAGGATACGCAACAACTCCGGAAGCCGTAACCTCCTTGCCATCCACACCCTTTGTCTTATAGGTAATTGCAGCAACGTGCACATCATTCAAATAACCGGAAACAGTACTGGAAGAAATACCGTAATTCTTAACATACGGCGCAATCATGTCCGCAAACTGCTGCTTTGTAATAGTGCGCTGCGCGGTAACTTGCTCAAAATAAGTATATTCTAAAGGGAGACTGCAGCCTTCATCCTTGCTGCTCTTGCTGCATGAAACAGCCGCGCACAAGAATAAGAGCAAGATTAAAATATTAGACACACCTGCCAAACCACGCAAATTGCCGGCAAAGCTATGGCGCTCATCCAGAATAAATCTGAAAAATTTTCTGTCGCGATAAATCATTTTATGCCTTTTTATTCTCCGTATACTGCAGTTTGTCTTCCCACTGCCATAAACCAAGGAAATGAATGAATTTTAAATATTTACAAAATAAACTGCGCAAATTTAGTTAAACGTGATAAAAATGACAAAACAGCAAGTCCTCAGCAGAGAGAAAAGCAACGCTCAGATTCTTCAACCCCTCCCGGACTTTTCCCATTGCTACACATTAAATTATTCCAGCAGCATACAAAGGAACGTTAGTCATCCAATCTTGTTCTTTGTACTGCAGCAGAGAGAATCTATATGCATTTTTTACTTTATATTTTTCACAAAACATTTTGAAACTTTTTGCGTGCACGTTAATGCCAGCCTTTGCCTCTATTGGGAAAACATCTGCATTGCCTTGAACGAGAAAATCAATTTCAGCTGTACTTTTTTCATTGGTCCAATAATAAGTGCTGTCGTGATGAGCAACCATAAGTTCTTGCATAACAAATTGTTCCGTCATTGCGCCTTTAAACTCCGTAAAAACGGAATCACCATCAATCATAATTTTACTATCCAAATGAGAGAGCGTTGACAGCAGTCCGATATCAACCAAAAACAATTTAAAAACGGAAAAATTTTCATAAGCCTTTAGAGGAATTGAAGGCTTTGAAACTCTACAGCATTTTGAAAGAAGACCGCAATCTAAAAGCCAATAAATTGCCATTTCATAATCTTTTGCGCGAGCACCTTGGCGAATAATTCCGTAAACAAATTTTTTATTTTCTTTTCCAAGTTGTGCAGGAATACTGTTCCAAACCAAGTTAAGCCGTGGAATAATTTCAAATGGTGCATGCTTTGAAAAATCTGCCTGATATGAGTACAAAATATTTTGATGGACATGCTCCACTTTTGAAAGATCCTTTGTATCTACATAAGTTTGAACGGCTTCCGGCATTCCACCAACAAAAAAATACACTTTCAGCAAGTCACATAAACGACTATGTAAAATTGAAACAGTCTCCCAATCTCTACTCAATATTGCACTTACGTAACTCTCTTGTCCAACCGCATTTAAAAATTCAAAAAATGTAAGCGGCTTAATATCAATAAAATCTACCTTCCCGACAGGGAATGATGTACCTGAGTGCAACGCTATGCCTAAGAGAGAACCAGCAGCAATAACGTGATATTCAGGGGCATCTTCACAAAAATATTTTAATGATGCAAGGCCTCCTTCAACGGATTGAATCTCGTCAAAAAAGATAAGAGTATTATTAGAATTAATGTTAATTCCCAGATACGTACTCAAGGCGGAAATTATCCTTTTAGGATTTAAATCTTGTTTAAACAGATTTGCAAGCTCAGGAGCATTCTCAAAATTCACGTATGCCATGTTCTGATACTGAGTGCGACCAAACTCTTTTACAATCCATGTCTTCCCAACTTGTCTGGCACCGCGCACAATAAGAGGTTTCCTGTTTTTGTTCCCTTTCCAGGCTATCAAATCTTGCATTTTATCTCTTTTCATAGCATAAAGTGTTAATAATTAACGCAAAGATATAACTTTTCATCGTTATCCACACTTTTATCCGGATAAAAATAATGTGTTATCGCACTTTTATCCGGATATAAATGCTGATATAGCACGCTTTTATCCACATCACTGGGCAGGATGCAGCGGCAACACTCCAACACTAAGAAACACAAATTCTTATCTTTGTAAAAATCATACACAATGCTAACAGACAAACCATACACCTGCAAAAATCTCTCACCTTTCTACTTATACGGAATGAACGAGACAAAAAGATATGCAGTCAGCATCAAAAATCATGAAGAAATTGTAAACGTCCTAACGCAATTCTGCAAAGACAAAAAAATCAAAGGCGGACAAATCATTGGCATTGGGGCAGTTAAAAGCGCCACGCTCCGCTTCTTCAACCCTTCTACAAAACAATACGTAGACAAAACTTTTGATGAGCAAATGGAGATAGCAAACCTCACCGGCAACATCTCCCTAATGAATGGTGATGTCTATCTGCACCTTCACGCCACCTTTGGCCGTGAAGACTACACCGCCATTGCCGGCCACCTGCTAAAAGCCACCCTCAACGGCGCCGGAGAATTCATTGTCACCAACTACTCCCTCACCCTACCGCGCGTAAAAGATTCCAAAATAGGGCTGAATGTTTTTGATTTTTGAGGGTTCCATAGCCTTTAAAAATGTTAATCATCACATCGTCTGCATGTTGCAAGCTTACGTTGTGCTTGTTTTGGTGCAGCGCAACGTTGCATAGTCGTCATTATCAAGCAATTAAAGTTTTTATAGGCTATGAAAACGCAAGGCAAGTCACGGAAAGCGATGGTAACTCAAGGCAAAAAAATAACAGGCACAAAATGCCTGTTATTTTTTTTGCCCGCGACCGTAGGGAGCGTGTCTCCTCGCGCGACAGCGCGTTAAACCACTATGCAATGCGCTGCTTTGTGGCGCATTGCTTCACAGCACGCAAAGCGGGCTGTGTTATTATTTGTTCCAATCATGGAACTGCTGCTTTTCTTTTTCCTTCCTCTTAGCCAAATGCAGCAGCAACAATCCAACACCAAGGAACACAAAAGTTCCTGTTAATGACTGAGTAAAAGCATATCCAGGAACCTCACCTTGCCCGGAAGCAATAAGTTCACAGATAAAAACGATAAACTCTAAGCAACCAACAACAATAGCAATATATCCACAAGTTTTCATATCAAAATAGATTTTAAATCAATTAAATAAATCAGATAACTAATAAAGCCGACAATAGCGGAATCTTTAACAGCCATTGATTGATAATTATTTATTTGCGTCAATGTAATTAGCCTCATCCTTCTTTTTAGAACAAAGGATAATAATCAACCCAATAATTGGGGAAAGAAACATACAGGCTATCAGACTCATACCGTAGCCAATCTTTCTGTTTTTTCCAATAAGCGCAACTAGTGAACAAATAATAATCCACCCAATAAGTTGTGCAATCAAAGCACCAGCATCCATAATTTAAATTTTTTAAAAGTTAATATTTAGTTTTTCTTTAGCTATCTCCTTAAGTTCCAGCAGTTTCTTATAATTATTCTTATTCTTTGTAATCTCCTGGAACAAATCATCAGCAATGGCAACCTTCTCAGCATCAGGAGAGAAGATATCAGGATGGCATCTCTTTTTTAGCACGTCATAAAGTGCCTGCGCCTTCTTAACATCAAATGCTGTCTTTATAGTTTGTCCAAAATCCACATCTCCCTCTTTCATCACTTTATCTCTAATCATCTGTTTTTTAGAAGGTTTAGACTGTCGGGAGGAAAAAAGAATTATTATTATCATCACGATAGCTATGAATTCTGCTATCGCAATCCAGAACCACACATTTTTAAAAAGTATCTTAATCATTGTAAATAAGCGTTTTAATAGAATTATAAGTTATCTGAAAAATAGAGAGCAGCATTTAGTTGCCCAGCAACATATATTCCTTCAGCTGCCACCGCAAACCATAATAGCCCTTATCCCCTGACCTCAAGTGTATCCCATCCCAGCACAACCAATCTTCTTACTAGCGTATCATCAGATAAAATTGTATCACCTATTGCTTGTATTTCACCTCTATCCAATTGCCGACCTGAAAAAGCCACAATCCTAAATCCGCTAAACAATTTAGAAAAATGGTGCTTGTATGATGGTTCTCCTCTTGGATATTTTGGCTTTCAATAAAGTAGGAGAATCACCGGTTATAAAAGAGCGCCTTGCGGCATCATTAAAACTACTAATCAGCTTTGCCCTTTCAGACCTATCCTTAAACCAGGTGACAACATTATTCCATGTATTTGCAAACATTATATTATATTACTTTAATTTGATTATCAAGAACATATACGAATTGCATCATTTTAAGTGCAACACATTTTTAAATTTTTACAGCAACTCAAACGATTGAACAAGAGACTCATACTTATTCAGCAGATTGTGACGTGAACTGACTTGAAGCTGATATGCTTTACCGTTCTTATAAAAGAAAATTGCAACCATTGGAACACCATCCTGTTTGGTTGTATATTCAACAGCCCTTGCCCCGCAGAAAGTTGTGAAATCATGTGCAACACCACCTTTTGCAAGATCTTCAGCATAACCGTCAAGATCCTCCTTATCAAGTTGTTGCTGCTCCGCGTGACTAAGTGCCTTGTACTCACTATCCTTTGTCCAGTCAGAAATACTAATGTGATATATGCAAGCTTTTTCAGCATCATTCTTATTTGTAGCACCAACATAAGAGAATGCCATATTTACATCACCATTCTGCCATGAGCCATCTCCAAGAATTTTTTATTAACGCTCAACGCAGCAGGACACTTAACCCTAAACCCGGCATCTTTAAAGGTCTGATAACTCAACTTGGAATTGTCAACTTTATCATTTTGTTGATTACCGAAATTATAATTGCCACAAGAAAGTGCAACAGTGCAAACAGCTAAAATAGAATAGATTATCAGTTTTTTCATAGTATTAAATTCTAAAGAAATTCAAACGATTGCATAAAAGATTTAAACTTGTTTCCCAAATCTTGTCGCGTAGCTACTTGTAAAAGATAGCCGTGCCCATCCCTATAAAAGAAAACGGCTTTTGTGGGAAGTTCCATCGGTTCAAATGAATATAAAAGAGCCCTTTCCCCACAAAAAGTCACATAATCATATTTAATCCCATCTTCTTTAAGCTTAGAAGCGTATTCATCAAGAGTACCCTGCTCAAACTTTTTTCTCACACTTTTATTTGCCTGCCTATACCCGTCAGATTCATTACAATCAGTGATGTTTATATTATAAATACAGCCTTTATCAGGATCTTCTTTATCCGTCACTCCAATGTACGCAAGCGGGTCACTACCAGCATTTCTTGCACTCGCAATAAGATGATAATTAATCTCCAATTTTGCCGGACATTTTATTTCGAATCCAGCCTCTGAAAATGTTTGGTAACCGCTTGTAGTCACGATAGTTGTATCAACAGCTTCCGGCATTATCACCGCAGTAGAATCCGCACTTGCATCATTATTATAAGACTGCGCATTATTGCCGCATGAAATTACGACAGCGCAAATTGCTAAGATAGAACAGATTATCAGTTTTTTCATAGTATATCTTTGTAAAATTATATTACAAAAATACACTATGAATCACCCCGCCTCAGAGATTTGCAAGGCTTGCAAAAGTTCTTCTTTTGTAAAAATCACACACCATGGTAACAGACAAACCGTACACCTGCACCTTCACGCAACCTTTGGCCTTGAAGACTACACCTACATTGCCGGCCTCCTGCTAAAAGCCACACTCAACGGCGCCTGAGAATTCATTATTACCAACTACTCCCTCACCCTACCGCGCATAAAAGATTCCAAACTAGGGCTGAATGTTTTTGATTTCAAGTGATTTATAATCTCGACAGATAATTTGAAGTAACAAAATTCTTTAGCTTCTAATGCTAAATCTTATACATAGGATTGATTCAGATTTTTTATATTTCCTAGCATTATTATGTCACCTGAGTTTTTATAATAATGATATAAATGTTATTCTAAAATAAAGTGCCCCCAAAAAGGTCATCACTTTTTGTTTTTATTGTGTAGCAATTACACCTTCCTTTTTTTACTTTTACAACACCTTCAGCGGAAAGAGAATCCAAAAAAGCCTTAGCTCTCTTTTTATCCCACTTTAATTTTAGAGCATTAACGACCTCTTCTGGGCTCATTGTCCTAGATTGTAATAGATGCAATATTTTTGTTTGAATTAATTCCATATTGTCAATTGCATTATTGCATTCCTCAATTTGCCCTTCCATATCAACAGGTCGAGCGCCCATGCTAATAAGTTCGTTGTTCGCATTTTTTTCTGTTACGATTGGGACACGAACATAAATAGAAATTATGCCAGAGTTTTTTTTGTTGCATTTTCAGACCGCTTATTACCCCGCTCCATGTACCGCCTTTATCATCCGACTCAGCAACAAATATATCATTTGCTAAACCATACACGACTGCATTTCTTGCCATAGCTAAACCTACATCCCATCCCGCTTTAGGGTGAAAATAGCTAAGTACTAGCACATCACCAGCAATTATCTCTTTATATAAATGATTATAACCACTGCTAAAAGTAGTTATACCCTGAGGTAAAACCACTATACTTTTCCCATTTGCTGCAAGAGTTGACTCTAAAGCCTGTCTATCAATGCCTTTTGCATAACCGCTAACCACAACTTTTTTTGCAGAAACGCATTTTTTCGCAACATTATCTGTAAATTGTAATGAGATTGCGCTTGCTTTTCGAGATCCGACAATAGCAACAATATCTTCCTGTAATAATTTTCTATCCCCTTTAGTATAAAGTACTAAAGGACTGTTTTTTACCATAGTTTGCTTAAGGTGTCTTGGATATTCTTCTTCCCAAATAGTTGTCAATTGATACCCCTGTTCTAACAAACTTTCCACCATAAATGCATAATTAGGGACCTGTTTTTTTGCCAAATTAATGCGCTCTATTTCATCTGCATTCATTAGAAAATCACGAGTCTTAATATCATCAGAACTCATAAAAAAATCTGATAATGAGCATTGCGATTTAAAACACTTAATTAGGAGATCCATTTTATTAGCTGTATACATTCCATCCATGTGCGCCAATGCCATCCAATATGAATACTCTGTACTTTCCATATTCATCATTATATATTATACCTAAATATTATCACCACCTACTGTTTTTGCAATTACCAAGATACATATTCCTGCGACACCTAACTCAGAAAGCCTTTTACTTATCTCTTTAATAGTAGCCCCACTATCATAAACATCATCAATCAACAGTATTACTTTTCCTCTAATCTCGTCAGATAGCTTATAATCAAACGCACCTTTAATATTTGCAGATTTACCATAATGTTGTTGATATATCTTTTGAGGTTGTGTAACACGCGTTTTTATCAAACCATCAGAAACGCGTATTTTAAGAATTCCGCCCATTGAATGAGCAAAATGTTTGACCAAGTCACCAGAAATTGTTGCCGGAACATACAGAATCATATCAAACTTAAAATTTTTAAATGCATGATAATATGCCCTAAGAGACTGGGATACAAGAGACTGCGGAAAATCTCCACCATTTTCATATTTACACCTGTGAATTATTCTTCCAACACTAGACACCCCATAATACGAGGCAGCCACACCAGCTATCATTTTAGTATAATTTACTAATGGCAACTCAGGGAAGAATGACTCGTTAAATTCTTTAATATCCTCTAAATCTTCTTTGTTTGCATTAACAAACATTTTTTTTAATCCAGTATTATCACATGTATTAGCATAATCTGCAGCATCGTTGTCACCCAAGTAATTGCATAAGAACTTCATTCTAGGTTCCTTTGTATAAATGTAGTTCACCATTTGCTGCAAATCTGCACACTTTGCCTCTTTTAGCATCTCATATTTGGTAAGATCTAAATTTGGAGCATTATACTGGTATTCATATTTTTTTCCTGTTCTCAATAAAACTTCTTTGATAATACCTTGCTCAATCAAATCCTCTTTTATAACCCTTATAGCAGATTGTTTCAAATTGGTTCTCATCATCAATCCCTTCTCACCTAATTGCTCATTTTTCACTGCATCAATGAATGCCTTATATTTATTTTCAGAAGGACGAGCATTGTCTATGAACGATTTCGGGAGCAAATAATCCTCCATTATACCATCTTCATTTTTATTCGAATTAAAAAACAATATAACGACGGTTGGTTTCCCATCACGACCCGCACGACCAATTTCCTGATAATAATGGATGGGAGAAGCTGGTATTTGCAGATGGATAACAAATCTGATATCAGGCTTATCAATTCCCATTCCAAGAGCATTAGTGGAAACTAGGCACTTCCATTTATTCTCCATAAAACCTTGCTCTATCTCTTTTCTTGTAATTGCATCAAGCCCGGCATTATAATCGATTGCATTAATCTTTTCTCGACTTAGCCAACGAGCATAGATACACGTTTGGACACGTGTTCCAGCATATATAATGCCTGTGCCATCAAGTTTATTAAGGTTGTGTTTAAGCCATAACATCTTTTCATCTTCTGAACTTGTTTCAATTACAAATAGTCTGAAATTTTTTCTGATAAGGTTACATCTAATTGTGGTTAAACTAGAACCTAACTGTTCCTCAATATCCTTCTGTACCCTTTCTGTAGCAGTTGCCGTAGTAGCAAGGACTGGCATATCGGCAGGAAGATAATTTCTAACAAGGTTTTTAATTCTCCTGAATGCTGGTCTAAAATCATGTCCCCACTGTGATATCGTATGAGGTCCTCATCAACAACAACCATCGATAGTTTAATATGTCTTACTGCTTCTTGCCAAATATCATTTTCCTGACGCTCTGGTGCAATATATAGAATTTTCACCTTTCCATCTATTGCATCTTCTATTGACTTTTTATTATCATCCAAAGATTCCTCACAATTTATACACCTAGCGCTTATATGCAAGGTTGAGAGCGATTTTACCTGGTCTCTCATTAAGGCGATCAAAGGGGAGAAGACAACAGTAACACCATCAAATAAAACTGCAGGATACTGATAACACAAGGACTTGCCAAATCCGGTCCTTGCAATCATTAGAATTCTCTTACCTTGAAGAATTGCATTTATTGCTTTCCATTGCTCATCATAAAAATGCTCTATTCCAAATATCTTTAAAAGAGTGGATTCAGCTTGCTGGCGAGAAATTTCCATGGTTTCTATTTTTTCAATTTATTTACCAATGATATTATCAAACAATTGGTCAGTTGCTTTTATTCGTAGATAGTTAGCTAATGCCATTTCTTTGCTAGCGATGTAACCGCAAAATGCACGCTGTCCTTTAGATTTTTTGACCAAAAACCAATCTGAATAAAATGCAGGAATATCAGTACATCTGCTGGCAGATACAATAACAGGTGAAAGCAGCGCCTCCACTGTCTGACCATTATCTAGTAATATTGAAGATTTAACTAACTGCATTGTAAGTTTGACACTTCTAAGTTAAGCAAATTGATCGTCTTTTCCTATAAATAGCTATTTACAAGATTTAAATTGTTATACTCTTAAAGCCTAATTTTCATTGAGATATGTGCAGAAAATATCACCACACGCACATGTTCCTATTTTGCCTAGTTCTGAAACCGTAACCTTGATAGTGAAGAATGGCATTACATGTACATTAAAACAATTTTGTAAATTCCGTTAAACGTGTATTCGCTGCTCCCCAACACGGACCGACACTAACAAATTGGCTATATCAATGGTATCGATATCTAGCACATTGAAAATCGTTCAAACATTTATTAATCGCAGCTATCTTTGCCTCAGGAAAAAACTTCCCAGCATGAAGATCCGCTCTATCTAGAGCTATTTTTGTTAGCAAAATTCAATCTGCGATGGCGTAATCTATGTTCGCTGACTTTTTTATTTAATCTATATTCCAATACGCATCCGGATCCCCTTCGAAAATATCATCTATTTCTTCATCACTAAAACCCATAACATCTTGAGCGTAAGAACCTGCATATTCCCCATAGTGTTCCTCTCCATATATAGGATCTTCTTCATATCCATACTCATCATAATCTTCGTACTCATCATAAAATCTTGACATATCTCAAATATTTTAAAATTATTATTGTCTTTTCGAATACAAATATATAGCCGATTGACGAACCCTATTTTCGCTACTAAGACTTTAATTCAGCAAATTGTGACGTGAACTCACCTGAAGCTGATATGCGTGGCCGTTTTTTTGAAGGAAAATCGCAGCCTGGCACTTAACCCTAAACCAAGCATCTTTAAAGGTTTGATAACTCAATTTAGAATTATCAACTTTTTCATAGTATATCTTGTAAAATTGTATTACAAAAATACACTATGAATCACCTTGCACTAGGGATTTGCAAGGCTTGCAAAAAACAAGATTTACAAATGCTGTCTCCAAAATTATAGTCTTATATCAGTAATACAAATAGTAAATTTAAAATTCACAATCCCAAATATTTATCAGCTCATATAGAGAGTAAAGGGAGCCAAACAACACTTTGGTGTATCTACAATAGTAGAAATTTATCAGCTCATCTAGAGGATGATGAGGAAGAAACTCATGAATCCATATCTACAATAGTAGAAATTTATCAGCTCATCTAGAGCAAAGCAAAAGGGCTTTACAATAAAGTATCTACAATAGTAGAAATTTATCAGCTCATCTAGAGAAGATGCTGAGGATACTATAAAAGTCATAATCTACAATAGTAGAAATTTATCAGCTCATCTAGAGAAGATGCTGAGGATACTATAAAAGTCATAATCTACAATAGTAGAAATTTATAGGCTCATCTAGAGCAACCAAACAGTTTGGAACTTATGGGAATCTACAATAGTAGAAATTTATAGGCTCATCTAGAGTATCTTTTGCTCAAGGCTATTTTTCTTGTAATCTACAATAGTAGAAATTTATAGGCTCATCTAGAGTTAGGTTTCACTATGGAGAGAATAAACTATCTACAATAGTAGAAATTTATAGGCTCATCTAGAGCACAATTCAGCGAAGAGCATAAAAAGTTATAATCTACAATAGTAGAAATTTATAGGCTCATCTAGAGTGTATCCAAGCATGCACCTCTGAAAGATGGATCTACAATAGTAGAAATTTATAGGCTCATCTAGAGCTTAAAATGAAAGTACTATTTATAGTATTTATCTACAATAGTAGAAATTTATAGGCTCATCTAGAGGGGTTTGTCCTTGCAAGAGCGTAAAATCTACAATAGTAGAAATTTATAGGCTCATCTAGAGCGCTTATAGTTCTACCAAAGTTAAGGAATCTACAATAGTAGAAATTTATAGGCTCATCTAGAGAATGATGAGAACATTAGACTTCGTAAAAATCTACAATAGTAGAAATTTATAGGCTCATCTAGAGAATTAAAACATCATGGAAACAATTTATTTTATCTACAATAGTAGAAATTTATAGGCTCATCTAGAGAATCTTCAGAAATACTGATAAAGAGAGTATCTACAATAGTAGAAATTTATAGGCTCATCTAGAGTATATCTTGCTGCAATATTCTGTGGTAATATCTACAATAGTAGAAATTTATAGGCTCATCTAGAGAGTTCATCCCTGTTGAGCACCACAAATTTATAGAAAAAGCTTTAATTATCAAACAAATATAGTGAAGCATAACTAAACTTAAGCAAAACTAATTTACCCCACCCTAATTATGACAAAAATATTATAACCCTGATAATGAATAATTTATAAAAATTAAGTCCATTTTTATAAATGAGGTTTGCAAAGTACTCTTGCTAACCATTACGACTAGAAAATTCACATAAACAAATTCATCGTTGAGAAAAGATTATTCCCCAAAAAGCTTTTGCCACCATGTCAAAGAATTGAGCCTGTATATCTCCTTTTTATTTTCTCGAATTTCTAATTCTCTTAGTGACAATAATTTTTTAAGCCTTACAATTTCTTCCTCTTTAGAGTTTACCTGAGCGGATAGTTGATTCACATTCTCTTCAGAATCTTGTAAATTTTTAAGAAGAGAATAATATCTAGTACGCATAGATATAATAGACGCCCTATGATTTTTTAGTTCAATATTGGTATCATTCAACTTTTCTTCAACTTCGTTTTTTTGGTTTTGCACTGATAAAAGTTTTATATATAAGCTTTTATAAAAGCCCTTATATCTATGGAATAAATGTAATTTAGTCGCAATAAATTTCGTAAAGGCAGGTTTTTTCCTATCATCTCTAATCGCGACAGCCTTATCAATATTAGACAACATATCTTCAGCTAAATTTTCCTCAAAACAAGCAATACTTTTTTTATATAATTCATCTGCTTTTGTAAAATCTATTTCCCTTGTAATGAGAGTATTCGGTGTTTTCTGCTTAGCAAAATTGACCACGTGACTATCAACTTTTATACAATTCTCATTTATAGGATAGCGCAAATGTAATCCATTAAGTGTTCGACACCTGCTTAATGCGACATATACATGGCCAAAATCAAAACAATCTGGCAAGTCAGCAATAACACTATCAAAAGTTAATCCCTGGCTCTTATGAATTGATATTGACCATGCTAACTTTAATGGAATTTGAGAAAAAGTTCCCTTAACAACGGTCCGGATACTTTGCTCTTCTTTATCCCAAATAAATTCAATATTCTCCCATACAGCTGGCTTAATACTTACCTCATTATTTGGCAAATGAGATTCTTTGGATAAGGAAACGGTTACTGTTTTTGATTTTTTATCAATTCTTTTAACAATACCTATAGTTCCATTATAATATTCAAATTCTCCCAGCACCGGATTATAGCTGTTTTTCAAAATCATAACCTGCGCCCCAGGTCTTAAACAAATCTCCAATTCCGCAACCATCATTTTTTTGGGGAAATCATCTGTAACTTTACCTACAAAAGTGCACGTCTCTGAATCAAGTTTTTCAAATTGTTCCTCATTATATTTATTAACCAAAGAGTTAAGAGGGGCAAGCATAATGGGATGTTCCTTCTTCTCTATTTGCAATTCCTCCCTTGAATTTTTAATCACCCTTTCATTGAGTATTTCTAAATCCTTAATAGAAACATCCTTAACGCGTATTTTATCAAGAAGAGAAATAAAAGCAGATTCACTCTGTCTATACGGTTTCACAAGTTCAATATGAATAGGATTGCATTCTTTATAAACTCTTGAACTGAAAAAATATTGAGTATCATAAAACTCTTTTAAAAAATCAAACTCAGAAATTTCATCATCAAACCCTTTGATTATGCCTGTCTTATTCACAATCGGCGGGAGTTGAAAAACATCCCCGATTAATAGTACCTTAACACCGCCAAATGGTAAATCATGTCTGCTTCTATATGCTTTAAGAATCAAATTTATTGCATCTAACCTATCGCACCTGACCATTGAAACTTCATCAATAATAAGAAGTGATAAGTTCCTAATGATTTCGAGTTTTCTCTCATTATATTTTAAATAATTAAATATTTCAGGAGACTTTAGACGCTTGTCCTCTGGTAAAAAAGGTGTATTGTAATCTAGTTTAAAAAAAGAAAAAATTGTCTGGCCTCCAGCATTCACCGCAGCAACTCCAGTAGGCGTTAGCACAACAGCATTCCCATTAAAAATTTGTCTTATATACTTTAAAAAAGTTGTCTTCCCAGTCCCAGCTTTTCCTGTAAGAAAAACAACTTGTTTATCAGTGTCAGTAATAATTCTAGCAGCGTTAAAAAATTCAGCATTATCAGGATCTAGTCTAACACCATCTACAATAATATCTTTATCATCCGTATTTCCCATTACATCAAAAATATACTCAAAATCTTATTTCAAAGTTAACTAAATATACATCAGCACTTTCGTATTAGACCTTTAAATTATCGCACAAAAATATGCCTTGCCATCTTCATTAAATAAGATTTGCAAGGCTTGCAAAATCAGCAACCATCACAATAGTAGAAATTTATAAGCTCATCTAGAGAAAAATAATAAAATGAAAAATTATCCTAATCTACAATAGTAGAAATTTATAAGCTCATCTAGAGAATAGACACAATTTTAAGTCTGTTTTATCTACAATAGTAGAAATTTATAAGCTCATCTAGAGAAATCCCCAAGACGTTGTCTAAACGTTGGATCTACAATAGTAGAAATTTATAAGCTCATCTAGAGTAAAAATGAAAAAGATGCTCACTTATTAATCTACAATAGTAGAAATTTATAAGCTCATCTAGAGCATCTCTTTCTGCACCAAAGAAGAGAGAATCTACAATAGTAGAAATTTATAAGCTCATCTAGAGCTTAAATGTAGGCTATGGAGTTATAGTCATCTACAATAGTAGAAATTTATAAGCTCATCTAGAGTCTGCTTCTCAGAAAGCAGGATCCCCAAATCTACAATAGTAGAAATTTATAAGCTCATCTAGAGAGAAGGTACAAGACAAGGTAATTAAAAATCTACAATAGTAGAAATTTATAAGCTCATCTAGAGAGTCGTGAGATTTCCACAATGTCAAATGAATCTACAATAGTAGAAATTTATAAGCTCATCTAGAGTCAGAATTATTTGTATGTAACAACAACAAATCTACAATAGTAGAAATTTATAAGCTCATCTAGAGGTGTGAAATGAACTTTGCGAGTTTTTGAGTCAGTATCTACAATAGTAGAAATTTATAAGCTCATCTAGAGAGTTCATCCCTATTGAGCACCGCAAATTTATAGAAAAAGCTTTAATTGTCAAACAGATATAGTGAAGCATGACTAAACTTAGACAAAACTAATTTACCCCACCCCCAGGAATCTCAAAAAGATATATACCTGAAAATAAGACGATTACAAAAAAGAGACTTCACATCAAAAAATAAGGTTTGCTAGATATAAACTATATCCTTATCACGATAGATGGAATTCCCGTACTTTATTGTGTTATTATCTTTTATATCAAAAATCATAACACTATCCCCTTTATCAAAATTCCCAGTAGAAAAAGCTGCAATAACACCTTTAATGTTTTCCCTAACCACAAAAGTATTATTCACCTCATAAACAGAGTATTGTAGTCTGATTGCACCGTTTTTAGTTAAAAGTTTAGAAAATTTATTTCTAACCTTATCATTACTGATATCATAACTTATAACTAGCATTATTTAAATATTAAAAACAGGATATTGTGATATAGGTTTATCATTTAAAAAACATCTATAGTACTCCAGAATAAATTTATAAAAATCAGATTTATATGAAATTAGTGCATCGAAAAAGAATTTGTGATAATCTTTGTTTTTTTCATACTTCAACCTGAATTCATTATTGACTACCAGAAAATCTGATTCCTTACATTGTCCGTAATTAATTGACTTGCGAACCTGAGCGTCTATAATACACCTAAATGGCTCCATCAAATCACAAACCAAAGACTTTCTCTTATACCACGGTCTGTGATAAACGCCAATGTATAAATCAAAACCAAACATTCTAGCAAATGTTTCCATATAGTTAAAAAGGATTGTGTACCCTATATCCAAAGTGGCATTGATAAAATCCAATCTTTTGCGCGGTTCCCTTGATGACCAACTAAACTTGTGATAATAAGCTGTAAAAAAAGCCTTTGCCGCTGAGCCTTCTATCCCAAGTACGTCCTTATAATTACCTGCATTTGGTAATGCCTTTTGTAATTTTTTACAAAGCAGGACAGACTGCACAGTCAAGTCATCAAGCATCCTAGTTTTCAATAATAATTTAATTTGATTTGCAATCTTGTTTTTTACTATCAACTGAGCTATTGAAATATTATCAACAGAAAAAGCATACTGCCTTTTTCTCAACATATAATTAGCTTCAGAAGACAGATACCAAAAGAATACAGGCCTTAGATTTGCCTTCATGACAACTAAGGCAATGTTAAACTTTCTGCAATTATCTATCAATGGCGTAGTTATAGAAATATCTCCAACAACGAATAGAGCCAAGATTTTTTGGAATGGCATTTTTGTAAGAGTGACAGACTTGCCAGAGACCACATCATCTTTTTCCAAAAAAAGCTCGCCATTACTAACTCTCAATGTTCTGTGTTCAATGCAATTCAAGACAAAAATTGTCCTGACATCAACACTTTTCTGAGAAATCATAATTAGGCATAAATAAATGGCAGCAACATAGCACGATTCCAAATATCTTCTTTATTTTTCAAACTGCTTAATGAAACGGCCCTGCTATCTACATATTTTTTAAAGAACTGCGATTGCTTTTTTAAATCATCTAAAATAAAATTGTATTTGGCATGAAATTTATTTTGATTATTTACCAATGCATAACACTGAATAATAGGCAATGCCAAAGTTTTAATAACAAATCCATTGTCCTCTTTTAATAAATTTTCTATGGCATCGCTAAAATACTTTTCCACGACAACTTTATTTAAAGAACTGTTTTCCATCCATTTTGCTATTCCTTCCCATTTCTGTATTAATGGAAACGGGTACTCGCTGTTGTAACTATCTAATTTCGTCAAGTCAACAGCTGGCAATTTGGTTGAATTATTTACGCACAATTCTAATGCACGTAATTTACAGTATGACAATAAAATCCAAACATTTTTAAAATCACAAATCTTGCCATAATCTTCCGCACTTTTTCCGCTTTGTTCTTTAAAACAATCGCGAGCATTTGCTATATCTCTTTGTCTGTGATAAATAGTAAACAAATATGAAGCAGTTTTAGAAGCGGTTGTAATTGCATAATCCTTTGAATATTCGAAATCTTCCTTCGCCTTGTCAAAATTATCAACGTAAGCATAAGATTGTGCAAGTGTGCCAATAATTGCAGCAGTTGGCTCATCTTTATTCACATCAGTGTTTCCAAATATTCTAGGAACATCATTCGTTATTTTCTCCTGACAAGCCCACAAATCATTAAGGTCTTTAACAGCACTGTCAAAATCGTAAGCATTAAATTTAATCTGTGCATCCCTTAAAGAAAAACTAATATATTTTTCCCATTTTCTAAGTAATCTGGTTTCAGAGACAGTTCCAAGTTCAGAAAACATAGCTAAGACATCTGTCCTCTTAAATGGTGATTCAATTTTAATCTCTCCGATATGAGAAAAATACTCAGCAAAAAGCACGGTAAGCTCTATGCGCTTATTTAATGGAATGAGCTTGCAACCAACATTAACGTACTCATTTATAAAAATGTTAACTAAACTTTTAACATTAACAAGATAACCATGAAAGGACCTTTCAGAAATTTCAAATTTCAGCAGATCATAAAACATATCCCATACAATAAGATAGCTATCTGAATTTTTTCTTAGCCTTTCAAATATTTTTTTAGCAATACCAATGCTGGTAAAAATATGATTTGAAGCCTGTTGGAATACAAGTGTCATCGCCATCAAAGGATTTTCTTCAACATACAGGACAGGGTCTCCTCCACTAGTAAATTTACTACATGAGCACCCAACTATTTTTTTATTAACAACGTTTGCCCCCCTACCTAATATTCCACAAATAATATCAGCAACATTGATAAAAAAAGAACTAGTATCATTGGAAAAGCAGATTTCAATCTTAATATCTCTCTCTGCCTCTATATGATGAACATATGATTTTATCTGCTTGGCTAAATCCACATGGTAACTTTTATACCGCAGATAACGTTCATCACTCTCAGACGCTAATAACTTCTTACTATAATCATCGTAAGGCAGTCCAAACACTATGTCCTTTCTAGAGTCTATTAATATTTGGACTTCATCTCCCTTATTCAAAGCATAAGTTGTTAAATACTCTGTGATAACAACTGTAACAGCTACGAGCCACCAATTCTGATTATTAGCATACAACGCAGGTTTGCCCCTGGAAACATATATGCTATCAGCCAGAGGTAAAAAAATATTCTTGCAGGCCTCTTTGTTCCCTTGACTCAAACCACAATAATGAAACCGATCACCTCCAATAAGATCATTTTTGTTGTTTGGCGCAACATTCCCAAAGCCAAAAGAGACATATGATTCCTTATATTTTTCCTTGAGTTCTAGTTCATTATGCAATATAGAAACACCGCAGACAAAAGAATTGTCATCTGCAGACATGTCAAAAGAACCCGTTTCATCTAAAGCAAAAAAATGTTTCATATCTAAGTTATTTATTATCAACTAGTGTTGTTGCTAGTTCGTATGCCTTAATACACTCAGCAGAAATCAAATAAGCCGCATTATCATCACCACTTTTTATGTATTTACGTGGATTGTCATCGTACTCTTTTGAAGTATCAAATCCGCATACGTGGCACCTTATAATATCCTTACCGTCAGTTTTATCCCTTTCCAACCAAACAGACTTTCCATCTGGGGTCTCAATTTTTTTAGCATTAGGGAATTTTCTTAAATCAGGTGCAAATTGTCTATCGTTAATAGCACCACAGCAAGGACATGTCTTTGATGTTGCAGCAGCATCCACAAAGAATACGATTCCAAACTGATTCTTAATTTTCCCTTTTCCTACTGCTACATTATCATAATTTTTCATAGCCCTAAAAGCAGGTACAAGGTGCAAGATATGAGAACTATCCTGCTGTATCCGGAATAATTTCTTTAACAATTGCATTTCAAAAAAATTATAAAGTCCAAGACCTGCATATTGTTCAACATTAATACTTCTACCTGCCATACCCTTCTTAATACCAATTGGCACCCCGCTAATCCCCAAAACAATTTGGTCTTTAAATGGCTTTGACAAATCTTCTAATGAAATATAGACCTTATAATTATACTTTTTAAGAAGAAATGCAATTACACCAACCATATTTGCAACCACACCAGACTTTAGATTATCAGCTGGTTCAAGTTCAATAAGCTGGTCGATTTTTGACTTCACATCTTCCCCTTGCTTCTCCAAGTTCTTTAGTTCCACAAACTGTTTTAGCATATCTGAAATCCTATCGATAGGTAAAGTATCTTTTAATTCTGCTACTGCAGCTCCAAAAAATGGAACAAGTCCTTCCTCTCCGTTTTGCTTATCTACAAAATTGTCAATAATCAAATCACTGGTCTGATTATGAGAATACCATTCTAGAACTCTGCCTGGGTTTGTCTGCATTTGAAATTGAAGTTTGCGGATATATGCAAGCTGTTGGAGTTTTATTTGTGTCTTATTAGGTTTTACATAATTTCCCGAATTGTCTTTAACCTTTACCTCACTTAAATCCACTAACACTTTCTCTCTTTTTTCCTGTCCATCAATAACAATAGTGGTTTCTACACGTAAATTTGATAAATCCAAAATATTGCGCTCTTCCAGGAATTTATGCTCCCACTGTTTTTTCTCATTATTAAATAATCTTGTATATATTCTGAAACCGCCCTGTATTTTTTTATCCTGATCAATGACACAAAGTGTTGCAAGTTCATTTTGTCCTCTGTCAATTCCAAAAACATAAAATTTCTCTTTAGAAATATCTTGCTTTTTGAGTTTAGTTTTTATGGTAACATTACCCAAACTTGACAACCCACCTAACCCCTCTATAAATTTTTGTTCATCAGTTTTTCCCAATAATCTATCATGGAAATCCTTAACAGCAATTTCTTGCTTTTTATCATCCTTATAATTATCTATTTGTTCCCTAACTGATACATAACTACCACCTTGAGGAATGTAATCGCATAAAAAATGGGCAATCATTTGGAAACGCGAGTAACGCTTGTCTCCTTTATCAGACATAGGATAATCAGGAGTAGGTTTGCGGTAAGACACTCTAAATTCAGGAGTTAAACGCCATGGAGAATTACCGTCAAATATAGAATTCCAGTCTTTAGTAAATTGATTGCTTTCCGTTTTACTCTCCTTTATAATATCCTGATTAACAATTGGCAACAATAAGCATTTCTTGTTTTTTACTAACTCTTCAAGAGCGTCTCTGCTCAAGATTCTGTTTTCTAATTCATAGCCATTAGCATCTACTTCTTTCTTGATTTCCTCAAAGTTTTTTCCTTTAAAGTTCAAATTAAACTCATAATTCCATCTCTTCTCACTTATAAAACTTATCCATTCCTTTATATTCCTTTCCTCCTTTTCTTTATCGGAAAGAGCCGGTTGTTGAATATTACTAACATTATTATATATCCCACGCGCATTATTCTTCATTAGTTCCGCCATTCTCTTTTTCCTTAATTGTTTAGCAATAGTGCGCGACGTGATAGAATTAACAAAATAGCTAACATATCCATCTCCATTACGGTCCATTTTGTCATAAATTCTGTCTTGCTTATCCAATGGCACCTCTTGTAACAACACATATTTATCTCCTGTTTTATCCTCTATAATGGCCGCATAATGAGTAACTTTATTCTGTTCGGCTGCACCTGTTATCTTATCTCGCATAGTTGCAAATAGCTTTCCCTCTTGCATTACAGTCTTTTTATATATTTGCGTTAAGTTGTAATACTCAGCTATTTCATTCCTTAATCCCCCTCTAAAAAGGCCTATTTTTTGTTTTGCAATTTTGAAACCGTCAGAATCTTTTTTGCTGTCAGCCCAATCAGATATTGATTTTTTGTACCCCTGCCCGCTCCCGCCAAAATCGTCCCATTTTATTTCATTAGACAGAGCCTTGATTTTTTTTACAATGGATTGTTCATCAGAAGGGTTTCCATACTCCAAAGTAGATATAAGAGCATTAAGTTCTTGAAGTTTAGCATATAACAGAAAATGAACGTTATTAGGTTTCACATCAAAAAAAGTATTCAAGAATTTCTCACATGCAGCTACTGGCAAATCAATTTCACTGTGATATTTAGCCTTTGCTAAACTCTCCCAAGCAAAATCAAATGCAACCTTTATTGGGTATGCCTCAATATTAAATTTATTTTTATCTGTCAACTCTTCATAATCCTTTGCAGGACTTTTAGCTTGTCCAATACCTCGCAAAAAATCACTTAATGATTCCTCGGTTTTATTTAAATCTTTGCTCAATTCCTGAGCAACTTCTCTGTGTACTATGACAGGAATTGGTTTGTACTTAAACATAAGCCCCTTTTTAACAACATTAGCTCCACTACTCTTCATTAATTCAATCTTTTCTTTTGCCGGCATGTTCTCCAAGCTGTTTTCAAAGAATAAATAAGATTTAAAACTCTTTAATATTGAATCTAAGCCTAACTGAACGATTTCACCTTTAATGCTGTTATCTGTTGAATTAGGGTCCTTTATAGCTGTCTTAGGATTTAGGGTCGCCCGGCAAAATGGGACATTGCCTCCATTTTCCTCAAAATATTTCTTTTGCTCAGCGATGCTAGTGAGCAAGTCATTTTTAGACTTATAATCTGTCGCAAATTTTATTAGTTTTTTGTTATCAGCTCTAGAATCGTCCAACTTATTTATTTTTGGAAAACTAATTTGACCATAACACAATGGTTGGAGCGTATCACAAACAATATTTACCAGAGATAAAAACATTTTTCTAAGTTCAACTTCATCAGGCTTATTATCTGTCCTGTTTATTTTTATAGCTAACTTAAATCGTTTTATTTTCTCCTCTACTACCGAATATTTTTGAGATGCGCTGACCAAATTGTCTTTCCAATAATTCAATATATATTGCAACCTCTCAACACCCAAGATATCCTTTGTATCTAATTCAGATATATTTATTATCCTTGAATTAGGCATTCTTTGACCTCTGCCATCTTTCCAAAAGCCATCAAACTCTATCTTTTTACAAAGAATTTTATAGTAATCCTTGTCCAATGCAACTTGATCTTTTCTATAATATACTTGCTGCCAATCCAATAGGAAAGCTCCAATTTGTTTAAGACATATATCAATTTTATCTAGTGATAACTCAAGATTTGACTTATCACTAGAAGAAACACTTTTTTTAATTCTTTCTTCTGAGATTTTAACCAAATCACCCAACTCTCTGTGACTTACATATATTTCTCCATTATACCCTTCCTTTTGAATTTTCGTTTTTTGCGTTAACCCAAAACGCAAAGTTTTTGAAATCTGATAGTTATTTACAATGTTTTTCATATCAATAAATTATTAAATTAATTATCTTCCTACTGAGATAAGTTTCCATCCCACGATTTCTTTCTTTTTATTATAGCTCTTTATGGCAATACCATTAACTTGCATTCCATCAGCTAATTGCATCTTGCTTACCAAATTGCTGTCAACAAAATTTTCATCCACAAATCCAAAACCGTTGCCCGCCTTTATGCTAATAACTCCTGAGACTGCGCGATAGAACGATGTCTTTAAAGGATCAAGCTTTGATTTTTCCCCCCAGGCAATTTTACTTGGAGCTTCTTGATTAATTTGTTGAAAATCCACATTATACAAATCGCCCTCTTTCATTTCCTGGTTTATGATTCCAGTATACCTGAAAAAGCCGCTCCTATCATCTTCAGTTAAAAAACTTGCAAACCCCTTAGTTTTATTTACATAGGTAATCAAAACTGTTATGCTATCTTTTGCAAAAAGAAGATCATCTGCTTCAGATGAATGTGAATTGTAAAAATTAACATTATTCTCAAGCAACTTAGCATCTTTATACCAACTTTGAGTTTTTGCATTTTCCTCTTTCCTGTCAATCTTTTGCCAATTCTGCATTCTCGTTTTTGAAGAAATACTGAACTCGGTTTTAGCCTCATCATAAAAGCCCTTTTCAGCCATTAGTTCTGCGACTGAATCTCTTAGGTTAACTATCATTTCTTCTTTGTTTCTACACAATAGCCCTTTGCAATAACAAGAAAGTGCCATATCATCATCTCTATGCCTGAATGAATCGCCCAATACCTGCCATGGCCAAAACACTTTTGACTTTGTTTTAACAAACGGTATTAACAAATCGGCAACTTTATCATTCTTATGAATAGCTAGAAGTACCTTAGCTTTAAAATATATCGGGTACTCATAATCATGGTGATTTTCAATTAAATCACTCATTTTAGGTAAAAATGTTTCTGCTTTTGCTGTAAATTCTTTAACCTTATCTTTATCCTCAACTGCCTCATAATGAGAAATATTAGAAATCAGACAGTCAGAATAAGCTATGTAGAGCTGCTCTGCAAATGACATTATATTTTTACCGTTATAAGATGTCTTCTTATAGTCTTCCGGAAGAAAAAAATCCAAACCTACAGAGTCAATTATTTCACAATATTTCAAATCTCCCTTAAAACTTTTATGCAACATCTTGACATAAAAGCTATAACCTGTAGAAGGCTTAGTGATGTATAATTCAGATGAATAATTCAAAAGCGAATCAAGCTTTTTTAGCTTTTCCTGATCCAATAAATCAGCTTGAGAATTAAAAATAGCACTCACCCATTTGCCAAACGCCCATGGAAGCTGATTGTAAAGCATTTCCTCTTCAGGAGGCATGTTAAGAGATATTATATCCTCTAATCTGCTAATGAAGTCACTAGAGTTTTTGTCAGCTATTGCTTTTTTCATTAAATCATAGCACACCCACGCAAAATCTCTCTTAAGCCAAATATCATCATACTCATCCTCAGCCAATAACTCTTTGGATAAATTGTACGCTTCTTCAAGCTGGCCTTGCTTTCTTAAACTTCTTACTTTATTAGAAGAATCAAAATCACTCATATATTGAATTGGTATTAATTAAAATGCTCAATAAAATTCTGTAAAGCAGCATCATCTGTTCCCAAAGTACTTTTAGGCTGAGCATAAGTATAAACATGTTTTTTATTGTAGAAAAATTCTATATATGCAGAATCTGCCTCCGTTTGCAAGTAATAAATATCGCTCCAATCTTTTTGCTCAATATTTAAAACTTTTACATCACACTCTTTGGCAACATCCATGATATTATCATGCATAACTTCTTGGAAATCAGACTTTGGCTTAAAAGGCAGAACTCCGTGATAAATTATAGACTCACGACAGATATTTTTACAAACATCAACAAAATCGGCATCATTGCTATTGAGAATCATAATTTTACCAGAATATGATTTATTATTATACCAAAGTGTTAATTTGCAAAGCTTTTCATCTTTCATAAATGCCAGAATATGCTGATAGGCAGCAATCCTACTCTCCGTGCAATTAATATCTTGCTTCCGAGCTATCCTCTCAATATTCTTAAATCTATAATCCAAAAAATTCTCACCATCGGGGACGAAGAAATTAAATTGGCTTGCATTACATTTAACAATTGGCTTAAATTCAAATTGATCTACAGCAGAAAACTCAGGAGAAGACATGTGCCATAAATACTTAGTGGCCCTAGTAACAACAGTATAGGCCCACCTATAATACATTTCCGTATTTTTCCCCATTAGAGCATTCATATCCGCAAAGACATAAGCCCACTCTCCACCTTGCGCCTTGTGGCAAGTGATTGCATAACCATACTTACATTGCAATGCATTATAGTACGGATCATTTTTTATCCTGAGCCTAAAACTTTCATCTTTTGGTTTTAAACCTATAGCCCTCATACGTTGCTCAAAATCAGCCCATAGAGCCTTTTGGATAGAAATAGGCACAGCTCCACATGAATCAACTAAAAAATCATCCAGGATATAAGTATCAAAAGAAGAAAAATCTTGACCGCAAATAGTGACTTTCCTGAAAGTCAGTTTAATTTTTTCTTTTCCCACAAAAGGATTATGCACTTCAACTTTACTTTTAACATCTTCTGCCGTTACAATAGTACCATTGAATAATTCAAAAGGATTACTGTAATTATTTTTTGTTATTAAGAGTAAATCTCCTGCTGTTATAGTTTGCTGCTCACTGCCATATTTGATTTCTCTGATTAATTTATTGTAATGGAGGGCAACAGAATTAGAGTGCGTAATTACAATTATATCGTTAATCGAATTGCCAGAAAGGATTTTTTTGTATTCGTCAATAAAATTATTAGGCTCTAAGCAACAAACATCATTGCTGTCAGAAATTCTAAACTTATTAAACTCCTTACGATTAATACTATCGCGAATAAGAAGAGAATTTTGATAAATACCGCTGGAAGAGACTTGCCTAACTACCTCATTCAGAGTAGAAGATATAATCTTAACATTGTAATGTTCTGTCAAATAATCTGCATCAAGAGCAGGAGAAATATTTTGAAACACAGGGGGCAACTGAGCATAGTCACCCACAAAAACAATTTTTCTATGGGAACCCAAGAGGTTACAATACAAGAATAAATCTTTTAGAAGAAAACCGGAGCCAAAACGAAACATATCTCCATCTGAATAAACGTCAGAAATCATTGATGCCTCGTCAATAAAGTAAACACTGTCTATAGGATCAGTATTTTCTTTTAACTTAAAAATCAAAAAATCATCAACGCTATCTAGTTCATGTTCAACTCCATATATGGTTTTATGAATAGTAGCAGACAGTTGATTCAATCCTGTCTTTTTCCCAAGGATTAATGCCGCCCTCCCCGTAGGTGCCATCAATCGAAAATTGCGTCTACCTCCAAGAATATTTATAAACTGCTTCAAGAGAGTTGTTTTACCAGTACCAGCAGAACCCCTAAGAATAAAGACTTGCTCTTTTTTATTTAAGAACGCTTCAAACTCCTGAATAGCTACCCGCTGATCACTAGTAAAATCCATAATTAATGAAATATAACCGCTTTATCTCAACTGCCTCCTTAGCAGTTTCGCCTCCCTGGACGGCTTTGGCCTTTCTAGTGTCCTCAAGATTGAAACACCAAGCCATCCATGCATCATGAGATGAAAACATCGGGTCCATTATTTGTTGAACCATTGGATCGTATGCCTTTGCTTCCCGCCACGGCAACTCCCTCATACTCAGGACACTCTTATAAAAATTTATACCATTATTATTATTACGATTCACTCTAATGGCCTTAAACTTAAAGCGCGTTTGCTTGGGATCATTTTCATTTGCATAAACAGCAAAAATGACCGGGCAAACTTTACAATTGTAAAGAACAACAAACAAACAATGATTTCTGTGATAGAAAGCAGAACGCATCAGCAAGTATGAGGCGTATAATCCCTTATCTAGCACATGTTTTCCACGGAACTTCCTGCTGTCCGGCAACTCATAGGTAAAATCATCGGCCACAGTTTCATCCACAAAAAAAGCTGGATTTTTGAACGCTATTGCACCACCCAAATTACAAGCGGGAGCTTGCAGCAACTCATCCTCTTCCGAAACCCCGGGAGATTCAATATAATCTACTATTTCTATATCCTTGTCAAAGCCAGGGATATTAGTGATGTTTTTCATAATTCACTCAAATTTAGTAAAAAATCAGGAAACATAAAATAAAGACCACTATATTCATCCTGGCTATCATTCTCATTTTCAATGTCATCATTTTTAAAATATGATTCTTCCCTAATGGGGAGTTTTTCTTTTCTATTTTTGTCATTCATAATCTCACAACATTAATCCCAAAGAAGACCAGCATCATCAACATAGGGATCTAAACCATTTTCATCGCCAGAATACTTTTCAACTTTATCTCCATGGCATCTCGGACAAATGATTGTATCATTCATCTACTCTAAACGTACCACCGCATTCGCACTTCAAATTTGCATTTAGCTCATCATAGTCGCGTTGCGTCTCTTTTCCACATTTATCACAGTATAGAAAGGCACAACTCATTCCTACACCTTTTCTTGCAAATATTTCTCCGCAGGAAAGACATTTATAATAAATCCGCTGACCCATAATTAAATAATATTAGAAGTTTAACTTATTGTAATTTAAATATTTACTCAAATTTGACATATTTCCTGTCCAGAATTATTTTTTTTGCCATTGCCCTACCGCCCGTCACACAATAAAACTCAGCCAGTGGGCCAGGCACCTTTGCGTAAAACGCCTCCCTAATCCTGGAACACTTCTCATTAATTGAATTCTTGGTTGGATTCACCAAATCATCCAAACTTCTGGAAATAATTATTGGATGCTCTCTATTGCTGATGCTTTTATATATTCCCGACAGTTCTTTTTTATATTTTGGCAAGTCCTTAAAAGCTATGCCTTTAGGGTGCTTTAGGAAAAGGATGTACACGGCCTTTGGCAGCGGAGACAACTCAACTTCTACATTGTCATAACCGGGAAGGAAAATGCGAAAGTCTTTGGTTATAACTACGTTGCTGAATGTCAAATCCAAACGGCACAACTTTTCTATCTCATCTCCGCCAATTCCCAGCTCCTTAAGTTTACTGACCCTATCTTTTATCTCATCGGCAATCCTCTGTGCTTCAGCAGAAAGCGTGCTAATTTTTCTGCTGCATGCAGGTAAATTACTACTCATAGCTCTTGTCTAACAAATTGTTAAACAAAAGTATTAAGCAGACAAATTGAGATTAGATTTTTGCAAGCCTTGCAAAACTTGCGGGCTACACAGATTAAACAAGAGACTTATCTAAAGATTACAAGCTTCCTGTCAAGAGTAATTACCTTAGTTTCTCCACGTTTACCTGTAATAAAATAATTTCTAGCAATAGACTCACTAAGCCTATACATAAAAGCCTCTCTTATTCTCGAGCATTTTTCATTTAATGAATTAGAGCACGGATCTACAAGACTATCAATACTTTTTGAGATATCATCAAGATTCTCACGACCGCTGATAGACATGTAAATTTTTGTCAGTTCATCTCTATAATCAGATAAATTCTTGAACGCAATTCCTTCTGGATGCTTAAGAAAGAGAATGAAAAGAGCCTTTGGAAGAGGCGACATCGGAATTACGGCATTATTATAATCCGAAAGAATTATTCTGTAATTTCTAGTAACAACAAGCCTGCTAAGTTTATCAGGCGTATTAAGTAAACTTATTATAACGCCCTTCCCCACACCCATTTGCAGAAGTTTATCAATAGATTTTTTTAACTCATTTAAAAGAATTCTCTCTTTTTCTATATCAAAACTACCTCGGTCAACTATTTTCGGGCCAGAAAACTCATCTTTCTGCTTTTGTTCTTTTTCAAAGGCAAAGGTGGAAACCACTTCATTAGCAATAGCCTCAACAGAAGCTTCTTTTTGACGCTTTATTTCCTCCTTTATATTTTTTTCTTCTTCTCTTTCTTCGTCGGTTGGTATAGGACGAAATCGCACTACACCATCATATTTTTGAAGACCAGTTAGGTAGTAAACAATTTGCGAGTGCAAAGTAGCGCCGCCTTTTTTAACGGGTTTAAGCTCATAATATGAGAACCTGTAATAAGACCTGCCGTCAATTTCTTCTACACAATTATAATCTTCTCCATCGTCATCCAAAGCACATTTATAATGGATAAAAGATGGACGGATATTATCAGGGGTGCATTTGCAAGGACGCGGTAATTTTACTGCGTATAAATCTTGGTATGCATCTGTATATTGCACAATTCCGACATTGTGCAAATACTTCAATATAACATCATAGCTTAGTTTACCAATTTTCCTATTAATATCATATTCACTTATTTGTTCTCCATCATAAGTCAAATTTTTTGACAGATCTAGCGCAATGGCGGGAAGATAGCGGAACTTGAAACCTTTTTTTTCAAAGAGTTTTGACAGTTCTACAAAATTTTCTCTAATATATTTATTATGAGGCTCATCATATTCATTTTCTAGGTAAATAATTTCATCGGCAGCTGGTTCAAAAGGAATATCTGTACTTAAGAAAATCTCTCTATGAATAGTTTCCGGATATTCTTTTCTACAAGTTTTAACCTCTTGTTTTTCTTTCCATTCGGAAGTACCAGGGAAAGGTTTCAAATCATTTGGAATTTGATAAGTAAATTCATCATAAATCTTATCCGCTATATACGGAATAAAAAAAATTGAATAGGACAAATACAAAATGATAAAGACTCCAATTGCAGAAAGCACTTTCAATGTTACATTTATAATTCTTTCAGTGCGATTCCAAATCCGGTATTTGCTATTACACTTAAGAGGACCTTTAACTGGCTCTGTAAAAGCCTCATATAATACAGAATTTATATCACCAAAGTCATCGTCGCCAATCAAAATCGCCGTAGCAAATATTGCGTACACTATTAAAATTATCCACCACATAACTTATTCAAATTTTACAAGATTTCTATCCAGAGCTATGACCTTAGGCTCACCGCGTTTGCCCGTTACAAAATACTTTGATGCAAGAGATTCATCAAACTTTGAGACAAAGGCTTCTCTGATTCTGGAACATTTTTCATTGATGGAATTCTTGGTTGGATCCGTCATATCAGCAATGCTTTTTGCCATATCTCCAATGTCTTCCTATTACTGATAGTCAAATAGATACGCTCAAGCTCCTCTCTATATTGGGAAAGCTCCTTAAACCTTATTCCGTCGGGATGCTTAAGAAAAAGAATAAAAAGCGCCTTAGGCAGCGGAGAAAGTTCTATCTCCATATTATTGTAGTCAGGCAAAATGATTCTGTAATCCTTGGTAATCACCATACTGCTTAGTTTTTGGTCTGAATGAAAAAGCTCTTTGATTACCATCTGGCTCACGCCAAGAACTCTTAAACGGTTTATACGCTCTTGTATTTCTCTTGTAATTTTATCTGCCTCGCCTCTGGAGAAACCGTAATCAGCGGTTTCATTCCTTGGCACATCGTGTTCTTCTTCACATGATGCAACAGCATCTTCATAGTACTGATAATCAATTCCACGAAAGTACGTATACAGGGCGTGAAACGAATTATTAAATTTGGTTTCCTTAAATTCATAATAAGAGAAAACATACTTATCATCCTCTTCACCAATATACTTGATTAAACCACATTTAATCTCAGGAGAGCCAGGCAGGAGGCAAGAAAGAATCTTATTATAAGTCAGTTTGCTTACATCTATTGGTCTGGCGTGACTACTCAAGTTTGGCAAATAATACCTGACAGCATCAAGAGCATTTAAGTGTTTATAAGTCTCAGGGAAAAAAGTTAAACGATAACTGGCCTTGTCCTCTTCACAATCACCTAAGTCCTGAAGCCAAAAATCAAAATTAATGCTGAGTTGTTCATTAACTTCTTTATAATAACTTGACTCTATGTAAATTATCTCGTTTCTATCCGGTGTAAAAGGCAGACCTTTGCTAAAATATACATTAGGCAGGGTCAGCTTTTTAGGTTTTAAATATTTTTCATAAAAGGCCCGAGACTCTTCACTGCCTCCGAAAAGTTTTTCTATATCAGTCATTAAGTTTGGGATAGTTTAAATTTCAGCTGGACAAATTAATTAATTAATTCAAATTTCACAAGATTCCTATCCAGGGCTATGACCTTAGGCTCGCCTCGTTTGCCCGTTACAAAATATTTTGATGCAAGAGATTCATCAAACTTTGAAATGAAGGCTTCCCTAATTCTGGAACATTTTTCATTGATGGAATTCTTGGTTGGGTCCGTCATATCAGCAATGCTTTTTGCCATATCTCCAATGTCTTCTCTATTACTGATAGTCAAATAGATACGCTCAAGCTCATCTCTATATTGGGAAAGCTCCTTAAACCTTATTCCGTCGGGATGCTTAAGAAAAAGAATAAAAAGCGCCTTGGGCAGCGGTGAAAGTTCTATCTCCATATTATTGTAGTCAGGCAAAAAGATTCTGTAATCCTTGGTAATCACCATACTGCTCAGTTTTTGGTCTGAATGAAAAAGCTCTCTGAATGACCAACTGGCTCACGCCAAGCACTCTTAATCGGTTTATACGCTCTTGTATCTCCCTTGTAATTTTATCTGCCTCACCTCTGGAGAAACCGTAATCTGCGGTTTCATTCTCCGGAACATCATGTTCTTCTTCACATGAAGCAATAGCAGTCTCATCTTCATAATGTTCATAATCAATTCCTTTAAAATACTCATAATAATCACAGAACATGTGATCATAACCTTCATACTTGAACTCATAATAAGAGAAAACATACTTGCCATCCTCCTCACCTTTGTACTTTATGAAGCCATGCTTAATCTCTGCAGAACCTGGCAGGACGCAAGAAAGAATCTTATCATAAATAATTTGGCTGATTTCATCCGGCGTTGCATTCGGGCTAAGATTGGGCAGATAATATCTGACAGCCTCTCTGGCATTGAAGTTTTTGTAAGTCTCCGGAAAAAATGTTAGCCGATAGTCAGCATTGTCTGCTTCACAATCTCCAAGATTCTGAACCCAAAAGCCGAAGTTAACTGCTAAAAAAATGATTTATCTCCTCATAATACTTTGATTCTATGTATATTATTTCATTCTTATCCGGCTTAAAAGGAAGGTCTTTGCTAAAATACACATCTTCAAAACTATAGGGGGGTCTGGAAATCTGTGTTTAAACTTTACAAATCTGTCAAAGCTATAGGGGGGGGCCAAAAAGTTTTCTAAAAAAATGGAAGTTTGGGTCTGCGTTGATCTGTATTTATAACTTTACACCCTGCTCTATATCTGTCAAAGTAATCATCTGACTTCTTGCGGCCAAAAAGTTTTCTAAAAAAATTCTTCATTTAAGTTTAAGTTTGGGTCTGCGTTGAATTTGCTGTTTAGGTAAGCAAATTTACATAAAACTACCCTTATTTTTTCAAGAAGATGTTCGCATCATAGCATGAAATATCTGAGATTTCCCCTCTTTGTAAGAGACAGTAAGACTTCCGATTACAAGCATGGAGGAGTCGCCCCTGAAGACCAGGAGTTTTTCAGGATGAGTATGCGCCTCTTTTAGGATGCCAGGATTATCCTTGATGTATTTCCCTATCGGGAATGAGAAAAGGATTTTGTCCCCTGTTGCCGGGCTAACTTTTATTGAATCTTTATCGCAGCTTACACGTATATCCTGCTGAACCATAACATTATAGTCGCCAAGATCTACATTGGCTCCGTCAGAGGAGAAATATAGTTCTGCATTTTTCTGCGTGTAGTCAGAATCATCATAGTCGTAATCAAAGTTGAATTTTCCGTATTTGCTCTCCACAATTTCATGGCCCATGGCCCCGCTCAAATAGTCATAAATATCTTTTGCCTCTGCATACTCTTTGATAAGTTTTTGATTAGTGGAGATTTTTGCAACATCTATATTTGCCGTAATCTTATGAGTAACAGGGTCTAACAGATGAAGCTGCGACAGCTTCTGCTCAAATCTTTTTGTCTGTGAACAGATTCCTATGCTGCTTGCGGAGACTCCGGGAATGTATGTAAAAACGGCAACCGCACAGAAAGCAATCAACAGCATTGCACGGAATTTTTTGGTTTTTTCAGTTGCAAGCATCAGGACAAACAGAGTCATCAGCACACCCACAATAATCAGATACACACGCTCTTGCGTTAATCCGTATTGAGCAATTCTGTGGCATGCGCCTATCCAATAAAGAACCAGCGGCGGAATTGCAATCCATGTAAAATTCTTGTAAAACCAATCATAGTAGCGCTTTGGAAGGACGTACTGCAGCACAAATCCAATCAAAGTCACCGCCACAAATGCGCTCACCATATATGCAATATCTCCCTTAGGCAGGCTCCATTTGCAAACTATCGTGATAAAATAAATGAACAGTATAAGCGTGTAAATGAGAATGGTAGGAGACATTACAAAATCTACAATGATATGAGATATTTGGTGATTTTTAGTACCGCTCTCCTCCTCTTTGCTCATAAAGTTGCAGAACAATAGAGGTGCAACAATAAAACAAATAAAATACCCACAGGCGTAAGAGATATGCTCGGAAATAGAATTACTGATTTCAAAAATATAGTTAACAGATAAGACTATTAGCACCACCGCTAATATTGAGATAGCACAAATCAAAATTGTAAATAAGCCATGAATAGTCAGATTTACAGCACGGTGTGCAAACTGCTCATTAGTTCTAACATGGCCGCCAAAGTCCAAATACAGCAACATGAAAGAGAGAATTATTGTGACCGCAAAATACTTTGAATCTGAATTGATGAAGTTATCCAGATTAATAAAAAGCAAAGGGATGAAAAAGAAATATGATGCTATATAAAGGTATTTCCAAACAGGTGTTTGTGCTCCGGTTTGCACTCTGACTTGTGCACCTGTCTGCGCTACGTTTTGTGTTCCGGTTTGCACTCTGACTTGTGCACCTGTCTGCGCTACGTTTTGTGTTCCGGTTTGTCTTCCGGTTTGCACTCCAGTTTGTTGCCTGGAAATCAGAATTTTATGCAAAGTGTAAATAATAACGAACAGCTGAAAAGCAAATGCTGCTACATTATAAACATGTGAACAATACGCTTTGCCTGCAGCTGAAATGTTATTGTCATGTGGTCCTCCAAGAATAACAGCAACAAACATCAGCACAAACATAGTTGCGCCAAATGCAAACTCCACAGGAAACTGTTTAATAGTCTTAACAGTCTCTTGCCAAACAGATTTAAGCTTATTCATAACCTTATGATATTTTTACCCTAACGGTTATGCCTAATATCAAATTGCAAGCCAAAGATTGTATGCAGAGTTGAAGTTATGTCTTGCCCTGCGGCCATGAGGTTTTAGGCACAATTGCCGCGCTGAACGCAGCCCAGGCAATAAGCCGTTAAAAAACCGTAGGCGCAAGCAAGAGCATAACAAGACTTTGCATAAGATAAGTGTTGCAGTGCGCCGAGGTTGCATGTGCCGCCTTGCGTCACATGCAGAGCATTCCGCCACAAAGCGGCGTAATGCCTTGTGGTTAACGCGGCTACCGCCGCGGAAAGGCACGCTCCCTACGGTCGCGGACTCGCGGCACTGCCGCTTGTCTTGGGCACATCCGGTCGCGGGTATGCGGCCTTGGAGAGGTACAAGCGTAACTGTCTGATCTGGGATAGTCTGGGGCAACATTGAAAATCAGATAGTTACAAAATATCGCTGATTTAAAATCGTGATCTTTCGTAACATATTGATATACAGTATCCCCTATGGGGTACACAATCCAATCTGAGATAATCTGAGATAATCTGAGATAATCTGAGGGAATCTGAGGTAATCTGAGATAATCTGAGATAATCCTAGAAGAAAACGCCGTTAGTGTAGCCCAGCCAGCGGAGCATGGTGTCTCCCCAAACCATAATCATAACCCAGGAGACTACCATCATGGTCATTCCAAATTTGAAGGTGTCACCCCAGCTGTAATGGTTTGTGGTATAAAGCAATGCGGCTGGTTTGGAGTTGAACGGCAATACATATACGTGCTCTATAAGCAGCGCTACGGGGAAGGCAAGGCTCATTATAGGATAGTGGAACCTCTCTGCAACACCAATAGCTATCGGGATAAAAATAAGAGCCCTCATTGTCTTTGACTCAAACAGCAAGGCGCTGAACAGCATTATTCCTGTCATTATCATGTAGATAGCCCAGAAAGGAGTTTGAGCGGAAATTCCCATTGCGTTAAATGAGGCATCCACCATTGTGACAGGAAGGCCTGTAGCATCCAGTCCTGCGCCCAAAGTATATGCGCCGGCGGAGAAAAGCATCAGGTGCCAAGGGATGTCAACTTCATTCCATTTTACAATTCCAATTCCAGGCATCAGAGCAATTACAGCACCAATGAAGGCAACTGCAGTTTCATTTATATGTGTCTGTTTATCAGTAGCCCACAGCAAAACCACAAGCAGGAATATCGCGATAGCTTTATACTCTTGGAAAGACATCTTTCCCATTGAGTCCAGCTCATTTTTCAAATAAGCCATGCCGCCTGGAATTTTTGGCTTTCTGTCTTCCGGCTTAACGGGGAATATAATCTTTGTACCTATCAGCAGTCCAAGGATTAACAAGATTATCGCCAATGGGAAACCAGCAATAAACCAATCCTGATAACTGAACATGTCCATACCCATTGCGCCTGCAATCAAAGAGGCGGCCAAAAGGTTTGCACCAGAGCCGGTAAGAAATCCGGAGGCGCTGACATTATTCTGGAACAGATTCTGCAGCACCATGTTACGTCCAAAGTTTGTTCTCTTGTCCCCGCCGGTATCTCCGTAAATTGCACAAATTACCATAAAAACGGGAAGAAGAATAGCAGCCTTAGCCGTTGTAGCTGAGATAATTGCAGATAGTATAAGGTTTAGTACAAGAAAGCAGACAACCAGCATTGTAGTGCTCTTTCCAAATTTTACAACCAGCCACAGTGCAAGCCGCTTAGCCACCCGCGTTTTTACCAACATGCTGGCCAGCACAAACGACAAGATATTCAGCCACATAACAGGGTGACCCAATTGAGCGTACGCAACTTTATCCGTTGTAACATGAGTAAGCACAATGCCCAAAATCAAAAGCAAAGATGTAAGATAATTAGGGATAGGCTCTGTAACCCAAAGGATTATGGCTGCGGCAAAAATTGCAAGCATTGCATAATTTGCCCGGACAAACTTGGCAGCCCCCAGCACATCATACCTTGCAAGCGACGCATCTTTAAGACCAGCAAAATTCAGATGGTCCAAAAAAGGGATCTGCGCAAACCAATAGATATAAATAAATGCTATTGCAGCCAAAGGTCCTCCAACAATAGCCATCCATTTTTCAAAACCGGATTTCTGCATCTTGGGCAGTTTCTCAATCTTGTAATTGTTCATGTCCAGGACATTGAATGCATTATTATGCTCCGCGACAGATGCATTGTATTATTTTGTCCGGCTGCAATTGCCTGTGCCTGTGTATTCTCCGCCATAATATACTTTGTTGAAGTAACTAGAATAAGTAAATATTTATATCAGTTTTAAACTCTATTTTCTAATTAAAATATGCAAAAGGAATTTTCCAAATATGAGAATTGGCATCAGACCCAACCCAATAACATTTGTCCTTATAGTCAACAGATAATGCCTCGCCTTTTGTGATAAAAGCTACAGAATATGTTTTTAAAAGATTAAGGTTAGCATCGCAATGATAGATACTTTGCTTTTGGCTATCCATAATCCAGATTGTTCCATTTTTTTGGTCATAGCATAAATCAGAAAGATAACCCGCAAAAGTGACTGTGACTTCCTTTGTAATTTTCTTAGAGGCAAGGTTATACACAAATATTTCTGTAGGTGACGCCTGATTTGCTATGTATAAATTTCCGCCGCCGCAGGTCAGACCTTCAAGGCCTTTGTTCGCGACAGCATTTGGTACCGTTATGGTTACGACTTTCTCCAGCAGCCCGCTGTTAAGATGCCATACGGTCATCGTTCCCTCATCTGCAAGATAAATATCGCCTGTAGAAGGATTCACTGTAACTGCCTCAAAATCATTAGTTCCCTCATACACTTTAGAATTTGTGGTACCGTCTAAATTCAGCTTATATAATATTCCGCCGTCACAGACCGCATAAAGCAAAGAGCTGTCGGGAGTCATACAAAGTCCTGACAATCCGCTCAATCCAGTTGTTGAAAGTTCTGTATATGTAGCTGAATCAGTTCCATTTCCTGAACCGCCGCCCTGGTCCGGGCCGTGTTTTGTACACCCTTCCGCAACAAAAACAACAGCAGCGCACAAGATTGCAGCAGCGAAAAATTTATTAAAAAAAGAAAAAGTCTTCAATTTACTAACCTCATTAATAATAAAATACGTCGGTCATCCGTATGAAGGACAACCGACGCAAAATAATTACTTCCAATTTTTATAAGGATTCTTCATCAACATAGAGTTGTAATATTTTACATCTCCTGTAACCTCCTGGCCAAGCCAAGCCGGTTTGTCAAATTTTTCATCCTCAGAACCAAGTTCTATCTCAGCGACAGTTAGACCATCGTTATCTCCGTAGAACTCATCAACTTCCCAGGTGCGGCCATTGCCGGCAGGAACCAGATAACGAGTCTTGTCAATAACTCCGGGCTCGCAGATTTTCAGCAAATCTTTAACCTCTGCGGTAGGAATTTCTTTCTCCCACTCAAAGCGGTCTGCGCCTGAAGCGTTGCCAATACCTTTAATAGTGATATATCCTTTCTCTCCTTTAACTCTCACTCTTACAGTTCTTTCAGGAACTGAGCTAAGATAACCTTGAGTGATGCGTGTTGCTTTTGTAACCTCTTTTTTGAAGTCACCTGCAACCAAAAATTTACGTTCTATTTCTTGTGCCATTTCTTAAAATCTTTAAATAAAATAGACAGCCGCAGGTTTTATAAGCCTGCAGCAATCTAATTATTACTCATTTGCAAGAGGTTTATCTGACATTCCAATTACGCGCTTGATAGCCTGAAGATAATTAATGTTCTCCACACCCTCTAGTCCGCAATCTTTTATTGTCTTCTTAAGGTCCTCAACCTCAGTAGATTCAGAATTAATAGTAACAACCTTAGCTCCGTTAATTAGGACGTTGCCGTACTCGCAGATAGTGTCATTTACCATGTAGCCAAAGCGCTGCTTGTGAACGCGAACTGCCGCAAGGTCCGGATTAGCTTTAACCATCGCGATGAATTCTTCATAAGTATAAGTCTCTTTAGTAAGTTTTGGCATCTCTACCATGAAGGCTGGAAATACCTCTTTCTCAAGAACTTCTTTGCTTATAGGGAATTCCCCTTTCATTAGAGGATTCCACTGCTCAAAACCGTCAACAGATTTAACATAAGTTTTTATGTCCATTTTTCCGTTGCGGATTTTTGTGTTGTTAATATCATTTTTTCTGGAGATGATATAAATCTCATCGCTGCTTCTCTCCCAAACCTTCTCAGGTACAGGGACTGACAAGCGTGCCATTCTTTCTGCCGCTTTGCAGAAGCATTGTCCAAAGGAGCGGAATTCAAAACGAGGTTTTGAAATCTCTCCAATTTTCATCTCTTCTTTTGCCATATCTTTTTTTTATTTTTTTTAAATCAGACATCAGCAATCAGTGATTAACTCACTGAATGCTAACGTCTAATCAATTTGCTGTTAGTTTAATTTATGAGTGAACTTATTAGCGCTTGGTGTTGTGCCGTTTGTTTTGCCTAATGTAGCTTCTGTTACGGAATAAAAATCTCCGGTACCATCTGGAATACGCGCAGCAACTGTAAATACATATTCAACAGCCCCATCCCAAGTATCTGAGATAGCAGGAGTTGTGTTAGCAGAGTTAACAAAACTGTCAACGGTCTTGCCGTCCTTGTCTTGTAAAATTACAAGCAATGATTTCTTTCCGGAAAGTCCCGTAGTAGATGTTCCAAGATACATGGCGCCGGCAGCAGCTGCATCAGCAGAAAGGTCAGTGCCCTTGCATCCCATTATAGCATAACTCTTTGCACCAAGCTTTGTTCCTTCTGCAACCTGAATTGTAGCAGCAGTTCCATCTACAAAGTAAGCATCAGATGCATTCTTTGCAAACTTTATTCCGCTGATTACTACAGCCTTATCACTTGTATTATAGATTTCTATATACTTGCCGTCTGAGTTAACTTCATTAATCTTTATATCTGACAATGAACCTAAACCCTCGCCTACAGTATAGCTTTGCTCAGCTGATGTAAAACTCTTATCGTTATTGCTGACTGCTGTAATTGTGTATTTTACAACGGCTTTATCTGCCTGTTTTGGAATTACTGCAGTATATGTCGTACCACTTAAAGTCATATCTACTGACTGAGCAGCACCGCCATTTACTGTATAGTTTAATGTAGCAGATTTAATTCCGCTTAAATCATAAAGAACAGCGGAAATTGTAACTGCATCATCTTGAGTAGCGGTTGTAGGAGTACTTGCAATGGCAGATACTGAAGGTACGCCAACAAACATTTTGTCTTTTACGCATGAAGACATCACCAATGACAATGTAAGAACTGTCATGATTACTGTTAAAAATTTCTTCATAATATATTTCATTTATTTTATTATTCTTTGTAAATTTCTAATATTCAATGTATTCTGTCGTGATTATTAGAAGTCAATTTCAAAACGCATAGCAAGCATGTTGTAATCTACTCCGCCCTTGCCCTTCTTATCTACAATCTTTGTATAGTCGCTGGTAGCTTTTCCGTTTGCGTCATAACCTGTCTTAAGTTTGCCCTTGCCATTTGCATAACGGTCATTATCATTGTACTGATAGTTAACCTGGATTTTTACATTATTGGTAATATAATAAGTCAAACCAAGAGTGTAAGCCTGAGCAGAACCTCCATAGATTGTCTGGGAGTTCAAGTCACAATACTCATATCTTCCAACTACCTCTAAATCACCCCAGCTGCGGCCCCTTTGAGGTTGGGTAAATTCACCTTCTGCAGAGTTATATCTCTGATGACCTCCAAACAAAAGATATCCTACATAAGCATACCATCCCTTGAACTTGTAAGTTGGTCCGTCATTTTTGATATAAGTGTTATTGCCAATGTACTCGCTCTGGAATCTTAAACCTTTGTAGAAACCTGCTAGCTCAAAGCCATATAAGAAGTCATGGTCAACGTTTGGAATAACGTCTGTATCAAGATATTTCTTACGGTTGATAGAAGTAGAGTTTCTTGTGCTGAATCTGTCTCCGTTATAATCGCTCTCTGCAACGTCAGATTTTGGAGTTCTGTAAGAAGCGGCTGCACCAACGTGCAAACCGTAATTTGTCTGATCATAGAAAGGCATTACAACCATCTTGCCTGTAAAGCTGTGACCTGAGCTGCGGCCATAATCCTTGTTATTATCCTCAACATTTGTTCTAATCTCCAAGTCCTTAACCTCCTGGAAATGAACGCCTGCCTCAGCCAATAACCATTTATAGCTGTAAGCTGCCTGGAATCCAAGGTGACGAGAAGGTGCAAATGTCTGGACAATCATAGGACGCTCAATGAACGGAAGATATCTGGAAGTTGTAGTCTCTTCCATTGAGAATCCCTCCTTAAAGTTACCCGCTTTAAATTCAAAGTTTTTAAGTCCATAATATGCGACAACAGCATCCTTAAGTTCAAAAACTCCGTCTGCAAAGTCTAAGTCAACCTCTCCATAAAAGTCTTTTAATTTGGCCTTTACGGCAAATCTTGCCCTGCGGATAGAGACCCCGTCTCCAATCTTGTCAAAGTTCTTGTCATTGCCAAAGAAGGTAGCACCATCAACTTGGACTCTATTATCAAACCAGAATTTATAACTCTGGTCAGGAGCCTCAAAAACAAGTACTCCGTCTCTGTCCTCAGCGGAAAGTTGAAGTCTGTTAACTGCAACTCCATACTGATTGTAGCGGACGTCGTTTATTTGCCTGGCGGCTGCGCCGGTTTTAATGCACATCTTGTGCTTGCAACTGTCTTTCTCCTGAGCACTTAAGCTAAAAGAAAACAGCAACGCTGTGATCAACAAAAATAAAGTTTTGCTTTTCATAAAGTTAAATATTAAAATTAAAATAAATTATTGCAACTTGTGTAATAGTCTCAATTCCAAGTAATAAATTCAAAATTTATATGTGGGTATCTTGGTTGCCGTCTTGTAAAAAGTCGCCGTATCAGATGCGGGTCTTGGTTGCCACGGCACAAAACTAAAAAAAATTTCTGCAGCTGATTCGCCGCAGAAATTTTTCCTTGTAACATTTTGATTAAAATTTTGTTACCTTTGTGTGCCCGTCTGTTTTTTAGCTATTTTTCGCTGCTTAAGATTCTCAAATATAATATCCCCTGTTACTCAATTCAGATGCCTGCAAAATGGAAAATGCCTTTTCCTTAGCGGATAATCCCAACATCCCATCTGATGATAAATTTTACCTCCAAAACCGCTTTTAAAAACATAAAGTCCGTGCATCGGATGGGACGGTTCAGTATTTGGCGCAATTCCAAACATATCATACTCATTGCAGCCATATTCTTTTGCAATATTAATAGCCTTCCATTGCAATGCGTAGGTAGGCATATAATTACGCATAGATGAGGACGATGCGCCATAAAGATATGTGGCTCTGTTATTAGAAATAATTAAGAACATTGCCGCCAAAGGAATATTATCTACGCAAGCAATTAAAAGCTTTACCTGAACAGCTTGCTTATCATCTTCCATCTTTGCGGCAAACACAGATTGGAAATAAGATATGTCATTAATATTTAAGCCATTCCTCTTTGCAGTCTCTTTATACAACTCATACCACACATGCAAATCTTTTGAAGAACCTATTTTTACCTCTACTCCTTTTCTTCCGGACAGTCCGATATTGTATCTGGTTTTAGGTTTCATCTTTGCTAATATAGAGCTTTATTATCAGATAAATCCAAGATAATTGTATTGGACGGAAGGATATCGCTGTTTGCCTTCACAAGGTTGTGATTCTGCGTGCTGTAATTCACCTGAAATTCCTGATAAGTTTTTTCCGGAGCTCCAAGCCACTCTCCATTCTGATTATAATCAGACTCTTTGCACCAATGTGAGCGCCAGTTTAAGTCATATCTTATGGCCACGCAATCCCTTGGCAGATATGAGCGTATGGATTCCGATAGTTCCTCTAAAAACGCACCCTGTCTCTCTTCCGAAGGTTCTATTTCCGGACCATAAGGGACATAAGCAACACAGTCATTATCATTATAGTACTGCAAAAAAAGCAAGAAATCAGCCTGGGTATAAGAGTACCCGCCAACATTTAAATATAAATCTCTATTGCGCGCTTTATAATCAAATGCAAAAGATTTAAGTCCCTGCCGTTTTTTTACACGTGACCAAAAAGATGTTTGCTGGATAATTGGAGTGTCGTAAACATCAATAATTGATTTGTTTTCTATACTTAATTCCATAAAAACTCACTAAAAAAAAGACCCGCCATTGTTTTGTACAAAGGTAGGCCTTATATCAAAGCGAGTCAAGCCCGTTTCAAAAAAGAGAAGCTATTGTTTTAAAATTTCAAACTCTTTACCCAAGACTCTAAAACTGAAACTTTTGCGTTAGGCTCAAATCTTTTTGCAGGACGCCATGATGTCTCTTTTGAACAAGAAGGATGCAGGTATTTATCTGTATTGCCCGGAGCGCTTGAACCTGATGTGCAGAATGGAACAACAATTTTTCCGGAGAAGTCATAGCTCTCCAAAAATGTGTTAATTATAGTTGGCGCCTGATACCACCAAATTGGGAACCCTACAAACACCACATCATACTCTTTCATATTCTCGCACTTCCCTTTTATAGCGGGCCTGGAGGCTTTATTATTCATCTCGATAGTGCTTCTGCTGGTTTTATCTTGCCAATTTAAATCTGCCTCTGTATAAGGTTGTTCCGGAGTTATTTCATACAAATCTCCGTTTACTGTTTTTGCCAATGTCTTTGCTAGCTGGCGAGTGTTTCCGGTGCATGAAAAATATGCAACCAATACTTTTTTGTTATTCATAACATTTGTTGTTTTAGTCTGGCACGTTGCTGCCGCAGAAATTGTCAGCAGACAAAGAGCCATTAAAATTTTCCTCATATCAATTATTATTTAATTCTTTCTATTGCAAATGTATAAGTTTTAAGACTATCGTGAGTTATATAAATTACTGATTGTTGTATACAAATTACTGATGTTCATAATTTGATAATTTTATGTTGTGAAAAAATGGGACAATTTTAGTTTATATTTAGTATATTCGCATTACCTAACTGATAACTAACCATAAACAAACATAAAAACATGAAAACACAGCAAAAAAATGTTCTCTGGATTGTGTTAACTGCAATCCTAGCCTATGTTATTGGAGCTTTCCTAGGATTTCCTTTTTCCCAGGGAGGATTAACCTCTGGAGATTTAGGCGGCATCAGACGCGCAAACAAACAACAGGAACTTGTTAACTCACCGGCTGATTTAAAACTTGCAGAAAAGTATCAGTCAGATTCCAATTACCGCAACACTCTTACTGCCGGGTATGGCATTTTATATGTCCAGACAAAGGCAACACTTGCAACAATAGAATCTTTGAAAAAGGAGACAGGTTCCGTAAAAGAACTTGCTTCATACTCTGTTACAATGAATGAGATAACTGAGGTTGGCAATCAGCTTGCAACTACGTTAGAGGGTGGTTTACAAGGGCTTAAAGCTGTAAGCGAGAAAAAACCTGCAGATAATTTAACATTTAAGCTGAGCCAGTCTCTTAACCTGTTCCAGCTTATGAACAGCCGTCTTGCGGACTTGGAAGAGTTCTCAGAGAAGACACAGCAACTGGGCGCACAGAAAAAAATTAATGATGATGTTCTTAAAACATATTCAGAATTTCTTGTAGAGTCCTCTGACATTGCCTCATCATGCGGAGATAATGCAAGAGCTAAAAGGACTTTGGGATTTTTTGGAAAAGCAGCCGGCATGTCCGGAATTTCTATGGCTGCAACTAAAAATGCCGCCCTAAATTATGCAGCAGTAGCAGGAAGTGTCAACCTGAGAAGCAATTGCGGCCAGAGAGCTGCAGGTGTCATAAAAGATATCTTTTTAAACTTACAGACTAACTCAGCTATGGTTGGGCAAGGTGCTACTAACTCAGCTATGGTTGGCAAAAACGCTACTAACTCCGCTATGGCTGGCAAAAATGCTGCTAACTCAGCTATGGTTGGCAAAAATGCTGCTAACTCATCTACGATTGGCATGATTACCGTGGAGCCAATCCTAATGTCCAGGGATGCTGGCAGCATGTCATTGAAAATGTCTCAGATGGGAGGCGTTGGAAGAATTGAAAAATTTAAACCGCTTGTTTCACTTACCTCAGAAATGACCGGCGCTATAATGAACGTAGCTACAAATGCAGGCAAAGGCATGGGCAGACAAGAAAGATACAAACCTCTAAATCCGTAAATATCAATTATTCTCAAAGGACATGTTAAAAAAATTGCTGCTGCTTACGGCACTTTTGGGCTTGTGCATTCAGCTTTCCGCGCAGAAGTTTCTTAAGCAAGTAGAAAATGACCACGTGAACATAATAATGGCGGGAGATTATCTCTCGCCATTTGTTCCATACATCCTAAAGACTTATGACAGAGCCTATAACGCTCATGCAAATCTTTGGGGATACCGTCCTAAAAAAACATATCTGTTTCTGAATGATTTACAAGACGACGGCAACGGAGGAGCATGCGTTACCCCGTATAATTTTATTTCAGTCTATGTTGCGCCTCCAAGTCTGCATTACAACATAATGCCTAATACGGAGAGATTTCAGGATATATTCAACCATGAGGAAACACACATAGCAATGTGTGATAAAACGGCCTCTCCGGATGAGATATGGCGCAAAGTTTTTCTGGGCAAAGTTGGAACTGATGCCCATTCGCCCCTTTCAGCTGTCGCGAGCTTCCTGACAACTCCAAGATGGTACTCTCCAAGGTGGTACCAGGAGGGCATTGCAATTTTTATGGAAACATGGTTAAACGGCGGAGTAGGCAGATCCATGGGCAATTACGATGAGATGTTTTTCCGCACGCTTATTAAAGATAACCAGACTTTATACACTGTCACGGGACTTGATGCAGAGGGCACTGCAAAAGATTTCCAAGTTGGCGCCAACTCCTATTTGTACGGCACCAGATTCGTTAATTATCTGGCAGACAAATATGGAGTTGAAAAAATGATGATGTTCTTTAACAGGAAAGACGGCACCCGCACTACATTTATTAACCAGTTCAAAAATGTATATGGCAAAAGTCTCTCCTCTGTATGGAATGAATGGAGAGATTATGAAAAAGTTTTTCAGCAAAAAAATTTGGATTCTATTGCAAGATACCCAATTACAGAGACAAAGTTCCTTACTTCACGCAATATGGGTTCTGCCTCTAATGTGGTGTACAACAGCAAAAGAAAAGAATTTGTTGTGGGTGTAAATCACCCCGGGGAACTTGGCTACGTATGCGCAATTAACAGTGAGACCGGAAAGACTAGAAAGCTTGCGCCGGTTGAGAGCAGCACTCTTTATGACGTATGCTATATAGCCGTTGATGAGGAGGGAGACCGCTTATTTGTAACTACTCAGAACAACGCTTTCAGAGGACTTGCGGTTTACGACATGGGAACAGGTAAAAAACTGCAGCAGAAGTATTTAACCCGTGTTTCATCTATTGCATACGATAAAGCAAATAATAGATTGTACGGCCTTATGCATAATGAGGGAAAAACAACTTTGCTATACTACAACAAGGACTTGAGCAAAATGGTTACGCTGTACAGCTTCCAGCTTGGAGAAGTTTTGAGCGATCTTGCTATTTCTCACGACGGGAAAACAATTATGGGATGCCTTAACAGTCTTGACGGCGAGCAATCTTTAATTGAATTTGATGTTAGGGGGATGGACCTTGGACACTTGGAATATAAGACTATATTCAGAGACCCCGGCACTACTTTAAATCAATTTGATTACTCCTTGGATGACTCATGTGTAATTGGAACTTCTTATTATACAGGTGTTGGAAACTTATGGCAAATCAACCGGAAAACCGGAAAGTTTGATTTGCTAACTAACGTTGAAACAGGCATTTACTCACCAGTTGAGTATGGGAAAGATTCACTATTTGCAATGCAATTTTTCCATGAAGGATTGCAGCCGGTAACTCTTAAGAGGAAAATATTAACAGAGGCAAACCCAATTGCTTTTCTTGGACAAGAGGCTTATGATAAAAATCCTGTCCTAAAAGATTGGACAAAAATGGTAAAGGATATTCGCGCTCTGCCCGATACAGTTAAATACAACACTGACGTTGAGAACTACAGCTCTATTAAAAAATTAAGTCTTAACGGCGCATATCCGGATATAGCGGGATTTAAAAATACCATTGTTGCAGGATACAGAATGAATTTCTCTGATCCTCTTGGTTATCATAGTCTTAAGCTATTTGCAGGTGTTTCTCCATGGAGCAATTATAAGACATGGAAAAAAATACATATTGGAGCAAATTGGTCATACGGATTTTGGAGTGCGGATGCATATTTTAACAAGTGTGATTTTTATGATTTATTCGGCCCAACAAAAGTTGGAAGAGCCGGATATTCTGTCGGGATTACATACAAACGCCCCCACATCTTAAGAGAGCCGTTCAACTGGACATGGTATGCTAATATTTCTACATACGGAATGTTGGACGCAATGCCTCTTTACCAAAATATCGCTGTTGATGTAAACAACATGCAATCAGCCACTTTAGGCATAAGCGCCAGCAAACTTATGGCAACTTCCGGAGCTGCTCAATATGAGGCGGGATACAGTTGCTCCGCAACATTCAGCACTTTTCTGGTAGGAGGAAAATTTTTCTCTCAGGTAGATGCTACTTATGACAAAGGCTTCCCTATCCCCGGAGTGCGCAATATGTCTTTCTGGCTTAGGGGCGCTGCCGGAAAAGTTTTTGGAGATAAGAATTCAAGTTTTGGATACACGTATTTTGGAGGATTTCGCAATAACTATGTAGATTACCAAAGCGCTTTCTTGTATAGAAGTTCTGAGGCTATGCCGGGCGCAAAAATTGATGAGATTTCAGCACGGGAATATGGCAAGCTGACCGGAGAGATAATTGCACCCCCTATCCGTTTCAGCAACATAGGACTTCCTACGTTTTATCCTAGAAATCTGCAATTTACAGCTTACAGTACTTTTTTGGCTACAGACCCTTTCAACAGCAATAGAGAAAATTACATAAACGTTGGAGGACAATGTTCTTTGGAACTTGTGCTATTCTCTTATCTTAAAACAACATGGAGCGTAGGATATGCCCGCATGCTGCACGGATTTGATAAAAACAAGGGACGCTGGATGTTCTCTCTAAAGTTGCTTACACTGTAAAAGCGCAATATTTTTTACTTAGATACTAAACAAATTTATGCTCTACCTTATAGCCCTTCTGCCACCTATTTTGTTCATCCTTGTACTGTTATGGTTGGACAGCTTTTCCTTGGTGAGAAAGGACGTGCTGTTGCTCTCATTTGGTTTTGGCATTATCTCAGTCCCGATTGCTTACTTTGTAATAAGAGGACTTGGAGCCATAGCACCTTCTGCCGGAACAATTGGAGACCCTATAATTGAGGAGGTTATAAAGGGAGCATGGATACTGGTTCTGCTCAAGCACCGCCGCTGCGCATTTTTTATTGATGCAGCTTTGTATGGCGCAGCAATAGGTGCCGGTTTTTCATTTTTAGAGAATATTCTGTACATCTATTTCAATCCAGATATAGTTGTAGGGACAGCACTCGTAAGGGGCTTGGGTACTGCGATTATGCACTGCGGAGGAGTAATAAGTACTGCAGTGATAATGAGCTGGATTGCCAACAAGAAAAAATCACCTTATGCTTTTTTCCCTCTAGCTCTGATTCCTGCAATGATGCTGCATATTTTGTATAATTTAAATAATGTAGCCGCCCATCCTCTTCTTTCCCCAATGCTGCTTCTATTTGTTACCTTGCTCACTGTATCTATTTGGACTATAGTGCTTTTCTCGTATAATGAAAAAAGCATAGGCAATTGGATAGAAGATGAACTCTCCTCTGAAGTAAAAATGCTTGCGGCAATGAAAAACGGGACTTTTTCAAATTCCAAAGCGGGACAATTTATGATGTCCGTAAAGGAACAATTTAAGCCGGAGTGTTTTTTTGATATGTTTTGCTACGTAAGACTCTATTATGAATTATCACTTGCAAGCAAAACAAATATGATGAGGGCGGAGGCCGGGTTCCCGATAGTTAAAAATAAGGAAACATCAGATAAAGTACTGGAATTTAATACATTAAAAAAGCAAATAGGAGCTACGGCACAAATGACTCTAACTCCAATTGTTAAACAGAGCAGGCTTAATGAGTGGAAGATTGACTCCATGTCTTAACCGTTAATTTAAAAAATGAAATTAACTTGCATGAAAATAAAATAACCTAAATATCAAATAATATGGACACTAAAAAGAAAAACATTCTTTGGATTATCGTAGTTGCAATTTTTGCATACGTTGTTGGTGTATTGCTGGGATTCCCATTTGCACAGCTAGGACTTTCAACCGGAGATTCCGGACTAATCGGGCGCGCAAACAAACATCAGGAACAATTAACTTCTCCTGCTGATGTTCAGCTAGTTGAGAAGTTTGAAACAGACACCGCTTACAGGAATAAATTAATTTCCGGCTACGCGACTTTATATGTTCAGGCAAAAGCCACAACGGCATCTATCGTGACCCTAAAACAAAAAATAGGCGTAGTTAAAGGGCTGGAAAATTATATTGACCCGATGAATGAAGTGATGGGAATAGGCGAACAGCTGACGGCACTGCTGGAGAAGGACTTAAAGGGACTTGGCAATGTGAGCAACAAGAAAAAAGTTGCCAATCTTAGTTTGGACTTAAGCCAGGCTCTTAATCTGTTCCAGCTGATGAATTATCGTCTTAATGATTTGAATGCCTTTACGTTAAAGATGAATGATTTTGTAAAACAACGTCAGCTAAATAGTGAAATTCTGCAATCCTATTCGGAGTATATTATTCAGGCGTCATCCCTGGCATTTATGTGCGGAGACAAAGCAAGCGCATCTGATAAATTAGGTGAGCTCTTAAGGAACCAATCTCTTGCTCACGCAGCGGTTGACGCAGCAAGCGCGGCAAATCTTAAATTGTTTTATTTAATTCCGCAGATTGCAAAAATTAATCCCGGCATGCTGCATGGAGTTTGCTGTGTACCTTGTTTACTCATAGGTAAAAACCCTTCCCCTACACAATTAAAATCTGCAGAACAAGGCAAAGTGCTGAATGAGGCGTTTAAAGGAATTGATAGAATTCCTAATGTTATTTCTTTGAGCGAACAATTAAGCGGAATCGGCCATCCTAGCATCCAATTTATATAGACTAGAATCCGGATAATTAAATGCGCTAAGGCAAATTTATTTTTCCACAGCTGTCCCCTTGCTGACGGTTACTAAGAAGACTCCGGCAAAGACAAGAAGTATCGCGGCGCCCTGCAGCCATCCAAAAACTGCAAGGCCCGCGATAATGCTTACTACACAGGCAACTATGGGCTGCACATAATTGTACATGCTCACGATAGTTGGTCTTAAAACCTTTTGTCCCGTAATCATAAATATGTATGCAAAGAAGGTAGCACCAACAACAACGAATGCAGTCTCGCCCCACGTCTTTACAGATATTGCGCTCCATTGCAATGCCATCAGGTGGCTGAAAGCTAGAGGAATGATCATCAATGAGCCAAACAGAAACATCCATTTTTCAAAGGTGATTATATCATATTTCTGTATAAGTCTTTTGAATATAGTAAGATAGCAGGCAAAGGAGATTTGGGATACAAGGCAAAGGATATCACCCAGCAAATTTCCTGATTTAGAACCAGTTGCTCTTGCGCTTGCCAGAATTAAAATCAATGCTCCAGCTGCTCCGCACACAACTCCGATTATTTTCTTTCCCGTCACAGGCTCCTTTAAAAAGATGGCTGCAAGAACCATCGTTATGATGGGTAATGTTGTTGTAATAATGCTTGCATTTATGGGAGATGTGATACTCAGACCTATAGTGAAGCAACATTGATTACATACAAGTCCAAGCAGAGCTGCCAGCGCCAGCATTCCCAAATCGCGCGGAGGAACCTTTGTATTCCCGCTTCCATTGTTCTTTGATAATGCTTTTTTCCGCCCAAAAAAAAGAGATGCAATCCAGAAAAGAACGGCCGCACCTATCACTCTAAAAGCCACCATGTCTATACCGGCAATGCCGTTGTTCATGGCGTCTTTTCCTATCGGAGACATAAGACCCCAGATAAGACACGCAGAAAAAATGCTAATGTGACCCCTTATAACTTTACCGTCTGCCATGATTAGGACCAAAAATAAACCCGCTTATCTCTTTGGGCATAAGCGGGTTTAACCTTGTAACTTGCTCGTTGTGAGCTGTTTAGCGGAGAGATAGGGATTCGAACCCCAGGAGGCTTGCACCTCAACAGTTTTCAAGACTGCCGCAATCGACCACTCTGCCATCTCTCCAAATGAGGGTGCAAATGTAAATGTTTTTTTGCCATTTGCAAAATTAAGGTTACTTGCCTCACAGATTATTCCTCCTCTTTCTTCTCCTCTGGTTTTGAATCAGAAGCGGAAGCCGGCTGAGTTGAGAAAAACTTGTACTGAAATATAATCAGATACAGGACTCCGCAGGTTATGCATGCATCAGAGAAGTTGAATATCGGACGGAAAAATTCAAAATCCTGTCCTCCCCAGAACGGGAACCATGATGGCAGAACGGTGTGATATACAGGAAAGTAGAACATATCCACAACCTTGCCGCAAAGCAGCGGAGCATAGCCGTTTCCAAATGGAACCAGGGAGGCAACATTAGTATAAGATGATTGCGAGAATATTTTCCCGTAGAATGTGCTGTCTATCATATTCCCGATAGCTCCCATCAAAATAAGAGTGCCGCCAATCAATACTCCCCACGGAGCTTTCTTCTTTGTAATAAGCACATTTAAATACCAGATAATCAAACCAATCAGTACAAGTCTGAACAAGCTCAAAAACAACTTGCCGGCAATTCCGCCAAGCTGCATTCCAAATGCCATTCCGTTGTTCTCAATAAAAAGAATCTGCGCCCACTGTGATGTTCCAAACATGGGGATAGATTCCCCAACCATCATGTGAAGCTTAACGTAAAACTTAATTGCCTGGTCTATAAATAATAGCAGAACTACAAGCCCTGCTATTATCCACTTTTTATTTTTATCTGTCATTTATCTGCGGTGAGTATTATTGTTTATTCTTATCCTCTACGCTCAAAGTTGCGTGAGGGACAAGAAGCAATCTTGCCTTTGGAATCAATTTACCTGATATTCTGCTGATTCCATAGGTTTTGTTCTCAATTCTTACAAGCGCAGCCTCCAAAGATTGAATGAATTTATACTGTCTTTGGGCAAGCTCTCCGCTCTCCTCCTTGCTAAGAGAAGAAGCACCCTCTTCCAGAACTTTAAATGTTGGAGAAGTATCCTCAATATCATTGCTTGTACTGTGAGTCATTGCAGCGCGCAACATCTCATAGTCATCTTTTGCCTGAGCAAGCTTCTTAAGGATAACCTCTTTAAACATCTGAAGATCAGCATCGCTGTATCTCTCCTGAACATGAGGCTGGCCATTCTCATCTATCTTTATCTCTTTTTTTATATTTGGCTTATCCTCTATTTTTGAAGCTTTTACAACTGGCTTTTCAGCCGGTTTTGGAGCAACCATTTTCTCTACCTTTGCTTCAACTTGCTTAACAACTTTGCTCAAACCTTTCTTTACAACCTCTTTCTTCTCCGCAGCCTTTTTTACAATTTGCTTTACCACTTTCTTAACGGCTTTCTTTGTAACCACCGGTTTCTTTGGAGCAACTTTCTTAACAGGTTTCTTGGCAACAACTTTTTTAGGAGCAACCTTCTTAACTTGCTTCTTTACAGCAGCTTTCTTAACAGGCTTTTTAGCAGCAACCTTTTTTGCAGCCGCTTTCTTAGGGACAACTTTTTTTACAGGCTTCTTTGCAGCAGCCTTCTTAACCATGGGTTTCTTAACAACTTTCTTTACCTGTTTCTTTGCAGCAACTTTCTTTACTGCAACTTTCTTTTTAGGTGCAACTTTCTTAGCGCTCTTTTTTGGAGCAACTTTCTTTGCAACCTTCTTAGCCACTTTTTTAGGAGCCGCTTTTTTTGCGGGGGCTTTCTTCACCTTCTTAGCTTTTGTTGCCATAACAGTAAATATTAATTGTTAATCTTTTCTACTTTTATTTTTATAGTGCCGCCCTCATCCCATTCAACATCAGCACTTTCTGCTATATTGTCCGCAAGCGTAATCTTTTTTGCCAAAGTTTGAGAACAAACGTAATCATTAAATTTGACAAGACTATCTGCAATTTCTTTTTTATTCTCGACAGTTACATATATCCTGTCGGTGACCTCAAAGCCTGAATCCTTTCTTAAATTTTGGATTCTGTTTACAAGTTCTCTTGCAACTCCCTCTTTCTTAAGGTCTTCTGTTACATTTATATCCAGGGCAACGGTAAGAGCTCCTTCAGTTGCAACCAGCCATCCGGGCATGTCTTCTGATATTATCTCATAATCAGTGCTCTCCAGGATGACGTCCCCGCTTGCAAGATGCAATGTATAAGTTCCTGTCTTATCCGCACCTGCGCTCCTCTCTATCTCTGAAATTTCTTTCTGGGTAAAATTAGCAAAAGCTGCGGAAATATCTTTCATCTGCTTGCCATATTTTTTGCCCAAAGTTCTGAACATTGGCTTTATCTTTTTGGTAATCAGACCCTCAGTGTCTGTTATGTACTCAACCTCCTTTACATTAACCTCATTTAGCACAAGTTTCTGCACTTTTTCCAGCTGCTCTTTAATTCTTGGGTCAATGACAGGAATCATAATCTTTGCAAGAGGCTGACGCACTTTAAGTTCCGCCTTCCTTCTTAATGCAAGCACCATGGAGGAACTAACCTGAGCAAGCTCCATTCTCTCTTCCAAATCCTTATCTATCAATGATTCATCAGCATCCGGCATCATTGTAGCGTGAACTGAGCTCTCCTTGTGGAAATGACTTACAGCATTCAAATCCAGGAATAGCCTCTCCATATAGAACGGAGCAATAGGCGCACCCAGTATCGCGACAGTTTCCAGGCATGAGTAAAGTGTCTGATATGCAGCAAGTTTATCCTCATCCATCGTACCGCCCCAAAATCTCTTTCTGTTTAATCTTACATACCAGTTGCTCAAATGGTCGCAAACAAAATCCTGGATTTTTCTCCCGGCGGTTGTCACATCATAATCCTCATAACAAGCTTTGACATCTTTGATTAGAGAATTAAGATAGGACATTATCCAGCGGTCAATCTCCGGACGTTTAGCTACCGGTATCTGCGGAGCGCTGTTATCAAATTTATCCACATTGCCGTAAAGCGCAAAGAATGAATAAGTATTGTATAGTGTCCCAAAGAATTTCCTTCTTACTTCATCTACTCCTGACTCATCAAATTTTAAGTTATCCCAAGGCTGAGCGTTAGTAAGCATATACCATCTTAAAGCATCCGCTCCGTACTCCTCCAGCTCTTTAAACGGATCAACTGCATTGCCAAGTCTCTTGCTCATCTTCTCCCCTTTCTTGTCCAAAACCAAGCCGTTGGAAACTACTGTCTTATAAGCAGGTGTACCTGACACCATGGTATGAATAGCATGCAAAGTATAGAACCATCCGCGGGTCTGGTCAACACCCTCCGCAATAAAATCTGCAGTTTGCCCAAACTCCGGTTTTCCAAGATTTTTCAGCCACTCCTGAGCATAAGGCATTGCGCCTGAATCAAACCAAACATCTATCAAATCAGCCTCTCTCTTCATTGGCTTTCCGGAAGGAGAAACAAGGATTATATTATCAATTATTGGTTTGTGGAAATCTATCTTATTGTAATTTTCGTCTGAAAAATCTCCCGGTACAAACCCTTTATCTTTCAAAGGATTAGACTTCATAAATCCCGCTTTTACAGAGGCCTCTATCTCATCATAAAGTTCCTTTGCGCTCCCTATGCACTTCTCCTCTTTTTTATCGTCCGTTCTCCAGATAGGAAGAGGTGTTCCCCAAAATCTGCTTCTGCTTAAGTTCCAGTCCTGCAGGTTCTCCAGCCACTTTCCAAAACGTCCTGTTCCGGTGCTCTCCGGTTTCCAGTTGATAGTATTGTTAAGCTCTATCATCTTATCTCTTGCAGCGGTTGCTTTAATGAACCAAGAATCAAGAGGATAGTAAAGCACGGGTTTATCAGTTCTCCAGCAGTGCGGATAAGAGTGCACGTGTTTCTCTATTTTAAATGCCTTCCCCTCTTGCTTTAGCATTACGCACAAATCAACGTCAAGTGTCTCTGCATCAGCAGGAAGTGAATTATCATAAGCATTCTTTACATATCTGCCGGCATATTTTCCATAAGCATTTTCATCAACCCTCTCCTTTACAAACTGGGCATCCAAATCTTCCAGCTTATAGAATTTTCCCTGCCTGTCAACCATTGGTCTCCAAACTCCCTCTTTGTCTTTAAGCATAAAAGGAGCAACATTATTTTGCTTTCCGGCACGATCATCGTCCGCACCAAAGGTTGGTGCAATATGCACAATACCAGTACCATCCGTAGTTGTTACGAAATCTCCGGTGATGACGAACATTGTGTTTTTCTCCGGCTTAATCCAAGGCATCAGCTGCTCATATTTTATCCCTTGCAGCTCCTTGCCTTTCATTGTCTTTCCGCCATCCAGAATCTCAAATGGAACAACTTTATCTCCAGCCTTATAAGCGCTAAAATCGCCATTTTCTCCCTTTGGATTGAAGTAAGCATTAACCAGCTCCTTAGCCATTACATAAATTGCAGGCTTTCCATTGTATGGGTTAAATGACTTTATTCTAACATATTCAATACCGGGACCTACGCAAAGCGCAACATTGGAAGGAAGTGTCCAAGGTGTTGTAGTCCAAGCCATAAAGAATACTTCTCCCTCCTTAAAATCTGAATTGCCGTTGCCGGCGGAAGAATTACTATCGGGAGCTTTAAATAAGAACTCAGACTTTGCGTCCTTAAGTACCTTAAACTGAACAGTTACCGTTGTATCTTTCACATCTCTGTAGCATCCGGGCTGGTTAAGCTCATGGGAGCTAAGACCTGTTCCGGCGGCCGGAGAGTACGGCTGAATGGTATATCCTTTATATAGTAATCCTTTGTTGTACAAGTCTTTAAGAAGATACCACAATGTCTCTATGTAACGATTGTCATAGGTAATGTAGGGGTCATTCATATCTACCCAGTACCCTATCTGCTCCGTAAGCTGCTCCCACTCCCTGGTATATTTCATAACCTCTTTGCGGCACTCGGCATTATAATCCTCTACAGATATGGATTTTCCGATATCCTCTTTTGTAATGCCCAGCTTTTTCTCAACTCCCAGCTCAACAGGAAGGCCATGAGTATCCCAGCCCGCTTTTCTCTTTACATAAAAGCCGGTCTGCGTCTTAAAACGACAATAGGCGTCCTTAATGGAACGCGCCATAACATGGTGAATACCAGGCATTCCATTAGCGGAAGGAGGACCTTCAAAGAACACGAACTTAGGTGCGCCTTCACGCGCCTTAAGAGTGTTCTCAAAACACTTTTCAGCTTTCCACTTCTTAAGAATTTCCTTGTTAACTTCTACAAGATCAAACTTTTTATACTCCGCAAAACCCATGTGCAACTCCTTTTTGTGCTATTTGTAAGACTACGGTGATAGTTCACATTTACAGAGAAATATCATCTCAATTATTAGGGCGCAAAGTTATAAAAAAGATTTATCTTTGCAGACGTTATGTCCGCATCCGTAAACATCATAATTATAGCTTGCGCGATTGCAGCCTGCATTTGGGGCGCATGGAAGGGTTTTGCAAACCAAATCATTGGGGTTATTGCAATACTTCTGGGCATTTGGGCATCCGCCAAGATTACCCCGTTTTTCTCTAATGAACTTTACGATATTTTTGATGAGAAGATTTCACCTCCCGTTATGAAAGTGGTGACTTTCATACTGTTGCTGGTGCTTATCATAATTATCTGTCATTTAATCGGTAACGCTCTGAAAGGCGCGGTAAAACTTACTTTGCTTGACTGGCTGGACAGATTGCTTGGCGCTTTTCTGTGCCTGTTTAAAGTTCTGCTGATTTTATCAGTCTTCGCTTGCATAATAAACTATACCGCTACTTTGCTGGGAATCAGCACGACAGAGCATTTGCGCCAATGCACCGGCTTTGACATGCTGCTGAATTTTTCAGACAAGGTGTTTCCTTTCCTGAAAGATGCATTTGCGGAAGTGAAGGATGATATGGCAATGCTGACGCTGTAAACTTCTCAGTTATAGTAGTTTCTTTGGTTTTCCCGGAATAAAATCCTTTAGATAAGACGGCTGAAAATATGCTCGGTCTTTAAAGTCCTGCGCCTGCAAAGCTTTGAATGCCTGAATTCTAAGTCCTGTAGCATGAGGCAGCTGTTCAGAGAAGAATGCATTTTTAAAGTTCACGACAGGTGAAGATTCGTTTGCGGCTTTCAACATTTTTTGAAATTTCTCTGCACCGTTGCCGGTGAAAAGAACGGGATGCCCCTGCAGCTCTTTTGAAAAACTGTCGGGAGTCAAAATCTTAGACTCTGTTTTTGTAAGCTGCTCTCCGGCAGAATTGAAAACTGCCGTATAAACCTCCATGCGGCCTGCGTCTATCATTGGAACTATCAGATAATCCGCTGAAGAGGAGATAATTGCGGCACGTCCCTGCATTGCCTTGTGCAGCTGCTGGTTATCCATTGCGCACTGAGCAATTGCAGCCAAAGTGCTAACTCCAATCAGAGGGAGATTTGCACCATAGCAAAGTCCTTTGGCAAGCGATGCGCCAACCCGCAAACCGGTATAACTGCCTGGTCCTTCACTTACTGCAACGGCAGCACAATCTGCAGCCGTTAGCTTGTTCTCTTTAAGGATTTCATCTACAAAACGGGCAAGCAAAGTTGCATGCGCCTTTGGAACATTTGCATATTTCTCTGCAACTATTTTTTCACCATCTGCCAAAGCTGCTGAGCATGAGTCTGTTGCAGTCTCCAGAAGAATTATAATTTTTTTATCCATTTTTATCCTACTGAAACCGATACATCTCCATCGCTCTTTGCGGCAGGTTTGCTATCCATAACTTCACCTTTGCTCACCTTAACTTTTGTGCCGTTGTTTAAACCTTTGCTGATTGCGCTGAAAGGTCCTATGACAACTTGAGTAGTATCTGAAATTCCATCTGTTATTTCTATTGAATTCAAATCCTGAATCCCCGTCTTTACAACCCTTGCGGATACAGTTCCCGTCTTCTTGTTATATACAAAAACTCTTTGAATTACATCCGTAGTTGAATCCTTTGCAATGCTCTTGCCCACAATGTCTTTGCGGGTTGTAATAGCCTGCAGCGGAAGGGTAAGAACCTTGCTCTTGCGGCTTGTCTGAATTTGAACGGAAGCAGACATTCCCGGGCGGAAAGGAGTTGGATTTTGAGCCAGCAAATCTTGATAGGACTCCGGCAGTATTACAACTTTTACAGCAAAGTTTGTAGCTGTCTCAGTGGTAGTTGCAGTCCCGCTGTTCTTTGAAGAATTTGCTACCTCCGTAACAACTCCCTTGAATTTCCTGTCGGGATAAGCATCAACTGAAATTTCAGAAGTATCCCCCTTCTGCAACCTTATTATATCATTCTCATTTACATCAACTACAACTTCCATCTGGTCAAAATTTGCAATCCTCAGCATCTCTGTTCCGGCCATCTGGCTGGTACCTACAACGCGCTCACCCTTCTCAACTTCCAGCTTGGAAACTATGCCATCCATGGGAGCGTAAATTGTTGTCTTTATGAGATTTTCACGTGCTTCTTTCAATTGAGCCTCCGCACTTTGAATGTTATATTTTGCCGCATTTAGCTGCTGCAGCGCAACCTTATATTCAGATGTAGCGGCTTCATAATCGGAGGTAGAAATTGTACGCATTGCATACAACTTTTTATTTCTTTCATAATTCTGCGTGGACTTTGCAACCTGAGCCTTTTGCTGCTCATAAGCGGCGCGCGTAGCATTCAGAGAAGCCTGAGCCTGATCAACTGAAGAGAGATAATTATCCTGCTTAATTTTAATAATCAAATCTCCCTTTTTAACTCTGTCCCCCTCCTTGACATTAAGCTCTATAATTTCTCCGGAGACGTCCGGGCTGATTTTAACTTCAGTTACCGGCTGAATCTTTCCGTTGGCAGGAATGCTCTCCACAATATCCCGTCTAACAGGCTGTTGCACATTTACCGCAATGGCTCCGCCGCTATTGCATTTTTTAACAACAACCAGAATTACAATCAGCAGCACCGCCGCAAGAATCCAATAAATTTTCTTCTTATTGCCGCTGTTAACATTGCTATTTTTTGTCTTATCCATAACAGAAATTTTTCTTTTTTTTACAATCCCGACAGTTTATAGAGAGATTGGAATTCCTTTATAAAAATCTAAAATTTTTGATTCAAACAGATACTGATATTTTGCCTGAATAAAGTCAGACTGAGCTTTAAATAAATTCGCTTTTGCAACTCTGTAGTCTGTTCCGCTAAGAGCCCCGACATTAAATTTATTCTCAGTATATGTGAATGATTCTTTTGTAGATTCCAGCGTAACTCTTGCCGCCTTAACTTTTTGCAAAGCTGAATACTCTTCATTATAAGCAGTTTGCACATCCTTATAAAGATTTTGCTTCTGAATTTCCAAATCAATTCTGGAGCTTTCTACCGCAAGCCTTGCATTCTTCACATTAGTGCGATAGCTCAATCCATTGAATATTGGAACATTAAGAGAGAAACCCAAAGAGTGCTGCTTGTTCTTATCCAGCTGCGGGAAAAACGCTCCGCCCTGTCCGTCAGTAAAGAAGGTTCCATATCCTGCAGATGCAGAGATACTTGGATAAAGGCGAGCCTGCTGAACCTTCAAATCCAGCCTGCTCTTGTCCAAAGTAAGTTCAGCCGCTTTTATCTGCGGAAGGTCAAGCGCTTTTGCATAAACAACATCTAAAGCCTCAGCCTCATAAAGAGTGTCTGCTGAATTTTCCGCAGGCGCAATAACGCTCATTCCTGCTGTCTGCTCAGGATGCAAATCCAGCAATTGAGTAAGAGTCAGCATATTTGTACGCACATTATTCTGCGCATCAACAAGAGTTGAGGCCTCATTTGCATACTGCGCCTTCATTTCCAGAAGAGTGCTATATGCCTGGCTTCCTGCATCTACAAGCTGCTTGCTCTTCTCCACCTGCTGTGCAATGCTCTCCAGATTTTCCTTTGCGGTCTTCTCAAGCTCCTGTGCAAGAAGAACTTGCAAATAGGCCTTTGTTATCTGAATTGTAATATCATTCTTTAATTTTTCTACTTGCTGTTCTGCAATCTGCAGCTGAGTCTTATTGCTTTTTAGAGTATTTATTTTTGACAAGCCGCTAAAAATAGTCTCTGAAGCGCTTGCGCTAAAAGATGTACTCTGGCTCAATTTATTTTGAATAATCTCCAGCGTCTGCATATTAACGGAACGTCCCCAGCTCATATTGTGAGATGCGGAACCATCAACACTTGGAAGAAAATCCAGCTTGCTTTGCAAGATATTATTCTTTGCCTGCTGCACGGAGAGCTGATTCTGCTGAACCTGCAAATTATGCTCTTTTGCATATTCAATGCATCTCTCCAAACTCCATGGCACGGCATAATTTCCGGGACCATTTCCAGTCTCCTTGCCTGCATTCTGCGCACCAGCATAAACAACTGAAGCGCAACACACTAAAATACAGAATATAACCCTCATCATTTTCATAGGTGCAAATATAATTAATTTAATCAAAAGGGGCAGGTTTTCGCCCGCCCCCCGATGGCTCAATTTTTGGGCCACAAAATGTGTACAAAGACAATTGGCTCTACCTTGCCGGATAAGGGCTTCCTTGTGAAATCCGCATTAAAAAGGCAGTCTGATTCCTCTTGTTGAGCTTGCTCAAATATCTCATCAATGCCCCTACTCCATATCCAATTAGCTCTATTAGCTTTGCCACGTTTGGATCTCTTCCTCCCGCCACGGTAATAGCCTCGTATTCCGTTATTTCCGTAAAATTTTTCATGGTTTTTGTTTTTCATAGAATTAATAAAATTGTTATCGGCAATCATAATCACATCACTTTAACAAACGGCTTGCCGCTGGCGCCGTTCCTAAATCCTCTCTTGAAATCCTCCCCATACTCCTGGGCAAAATTTACAATCATCCCAATAATTATCGCAATCTTCCTCAAAGTACCAAAGGAGATTCCGCCTCTCATCTGCAACTCTCTGCGCTCCAAACTAATGAAGCCCCTCTGCTCAAACATCTTCTCTTCCATAACATTATTGTTTTTTACAGACAGAAATGGCGCGTCTGCTTCCGCCGGGATTTCTCCCCAAATATTATAACCGGTTATTTTTCCAATTCAATTTCATGATAGTTCCATGATAGTTTTATGATAATCTCATGATAATCTCATAATAATCTCATAATAATCTCATAATAATCTCATAATAATCTCATAATAATCTCATAATAATCTCATAATAATCTCATAATAATCTCATAATAATCTCATAATAGTTTCATAATAATCTTATGATAATCTTATAACATTATCTGCAATCTTAAGATTGGAGCTTTTGTGGGTAATCATGATTACGCTGCGTCCAGCCGACCTTAAATCTTGCATAATCCTAAGTACGTAATTTTCAGACTCTTCATCCATAAAAGACGTTGCCTCGTCAAAAATGTAGAGCGCCGAAGAACGGTATAACATTCTGGCAATTGATATTTTCTGCATTTCTCCTCCCGACAGGGTTTTACCCCTTTCCCCAACATAAGTCATCAATCCGGATGGCAGGGCTCTCACAAAATTTTCCATCCCTAACTCTGCACATATCTGAACAACGCGCTCTATATCAGGATTGTCACCCCCGCATGTTATATTATCCAAAATTGTTGCATTAAAAAGATGACAGCGCTGAGCTGAAATTGAAATATAGCGGCGCCACTCCGCAAGTTCAATAGTCTGAATATCAAGAGATAGCCTATCTTTAAAATTAACAAATATTTTCCCGCTGTCGGGATTTAAATCTCTCATCAGCAAAGAACCAAGAGTACTCTTGCCGCACCCGCTTTCACCAGCAATTGCCGTTATGCAACCGCCTGGGATAACGCAGCTGAATTCATTAAACAATTTTTCCCTGCCCGGATACCTGAAATTCAAATTGCTCAATTCTATATTCCCCGCCCTCTCCGCACTGCAATTCTCTAAAAGAGAGACTCTTTTATATCCGGCTTCCTTATTGCCCTCTGCGCTTCCTGCCACTTTCTCCTCATCCAAATCTGTAATATCAAATAATCTTTCAGATGACACAAGAGCTTGATTTATAAGAGAATTCATTCCAACAAGATTGTTCATCGGAGCGGTAAAAAAGGCGCTGAGCGTATAAAAAGATACCAGCTCTCCCACCGTCATCTGCTGTTTAAAAACTGCAAAACCGCCAACAACTATTATTGTTGCCAGGAGCAATTTTGATATTCCTTCCCCAGCCTCTCCAAAAATAGAGACGGCCCGCCCAGCTCTATAAATTTTCTCCGTCATAGCGGAATAACTCTCTTCAGTTTTTATTGTGGACAAAGATGCTGCTCCAAAATGACGGACACTCTCAGCACCCTCTACGCTATCTATAAAGTCTGATTCAAACTGAGCTCCCCTGACTGCTAAGTCCCTGCTATACTTATGGTTAATATGGTCAGATACAAAATACAGCACAACATAAAAAGGAATAAACAAGAGAGTAAAAAGGGCCAGTCTCCAATAGAAAGTAAACATCAGAACTACTACCGCCGAAAAAGTTAGGATACTAACAAAGATAGAGACCAGCCCATCTGAAATGAATGTTCTTATATTAAAAGCATCTGAAATTCTGGAATTTAAATCACCGCTCGTATGCTCTCCAAAAAAGCTTGAAGGCAGCTTAAATATTTTATGCAAAAAGGAAAATATCAAGCCAGTATCTATTTTAATTCCATTCCGCAACAAATAAATTGTTCTACAATATCCTATGTAAAGAGCTAGCGGAATTAGAAGTACAACAGCTGCAGAAATAATCATAAGCAGGGAGATATTCCCCTGCGGAATAGCCTTATCTATAATCTGTTGCAGAAACAAAGAGTTGCACACTCCAATACAAGTCAGAGCTATAGAACCAATAAGTGCAAGAATGATTTCCCGCTTGTGAAATTTTAAAATTCTAAACAGTCGCAAATACTTATTCTCCCTCTGATTTCTCTTTTCAAAATTATCTCCCGGGACAATAAATATTACATATCCTGTCCACTCTTTAATAAATTCATCAGCTGAATATTTTTTAAACTCACCGCCGGCAGGATCCATTACAGTAACCTTCCCTTTTTCAACCCCGTAGATTACTATAAAATGGAACATTCCATCATTCCTCTGCATATGCGCAATAACAGGTGAATGAAGATCTCCCAAATACTTGAGCGAATCCTCTTTAGAAGTACTGCATTTAAAAGCTTTTCCACTAAGGCCCAGCGACTTAGCACCATCAATAATCCCCAAAATGGTAATCCCCTCCCTGGTGCATCCGCAAGCCCTTCTGACCTCCGAAAGAGAGACATTAACTCCATACCACGCGGCCACAGAACAAAGACTCGCTGCTCCGCAATCATATTCATCCTGCTGTCTAATCTTTAAATTACCCTTCATAAAATTTCACTTCTTAAATTTTCCACACAACATTACTCTCCTAACATCACCCCACTTAATTTTCCTCCAACAAAAGGCATCATTACCTCTGTCAAAACAAAAGGTGCTGCATTTTGCAAACCCCACAATATCAAACGCCTCAACAATGCAGCACCTTGCACAAAACATTATGATAACACACTATTAAAAGCCAGGTTCAGTTTAGTTTAGTTCAGTTCAGTTTAGTTCAGTTCAGTTTAGCTTAGTTTAGTCTGGTCTAGTTTAAATTTGCTTGGTTTAGTTTATTCTTTTTGGATTAGCTTGTAAATAAAATGGCCCCCGCACAAATAAATAGCGCTGCCGCAATGGCAGCCAAATAAAAAAATGAAGTCCTTTTATTCATCATAAGCATCATTGCCTCAGCTGATTTCTTCATTCTTTTTAATTCTCCGTTCTCTTCCATATCGCATCTATTTCTAAATTTTTCTGTGCAAATATGGAGCGTGGAAAAAATAATTGGTTGCCAAATCGTAAATTTATCCTGCAAAAAAATCCGGATTTGGAAAAACTTGCGTCTTCATAGGCCATGAAAACGTTAATTCCTTGATAATAAGGCAATTAAAAGAACACGCTAGGCATAAAAAAGCTTAGCGTATTGCTGTAACACACTGGTAATGTGATAAATGACTTTTTTAAAGGCTATGAAAGACCGGTCGTCCTGAAATACATTATTACAATTTGCTAATTGCAATATCCAGGTTCTTCATATTGAAGATATCCCTTCCGGCAATAGTGCCGCTCTTGTCAAACAGGAACATTGACGGGACATTGGTTATGTTGTAAGTACTTAGTGCAGGGGAAGATGCGCCCATACCGTCACATACATTTATCCAAGGTAAAGTCTTGACAACCGATGCCCAATTTGTTTTATCGGCATCTATGCAAACCTCATATATTTGGAATCCTTTCCCTTTATACTTTTTATACAATTGAAGCAATTCTGCATTAAGCATTTTTTGAGAATTATCTGATGCGCTCCAGAACAACAACATGAACGGCCTGCCCAGCAATGAGTTAAGATGCTGTGTTTTAGCCATTAAATCTGGCAGAGCCAAATCAGGGAATGCAGTTTCTCCGGCATTTTGTATTCTAGAATTAAGTTCCATGTAGTTGTTAAACCTTGTAACTTCTCCCTCTAGTACCTTGATATAAGGAGAGTTAGGATACTTCGGCTTTAAAGAATCGCAAACCTGCTTAAAATAAACTCCATCCGTAAGCTGCGCAAACAGAGGAAGATTCTCATTAAACTGTCTGTAAAGCTGAGTAATATTTGTGAATGAATATGGATGTTTAAGAATGCTCTTTATTGAATATTGTTTCTGCTTAACATACAGATGTCCAAGCTCATACCTCAATCTAACTGCACCGTCCTTATCTCCGATCTTATCACATGTCAGCAATTGAACTGTAAGAGAATCAAACACTTTCTGAGCACGGACAATAGAATCATTAACCTGATTTAAAAGTTTTGACTCCTCTGAACCGCTTATTTTCAGCAATTTGCCAAGAGTATCAACCGTAATTGACGCCTTGTCTCCAGGGTCCAGAAGCAATGATGCCACAGTAGTTCCATGATAAGTTATGTAGTAAAAATTAGGAGATGCATCGGGCAGCTTAACTCTGTATTTCACAAACCCTTTCTTATTTGTCGTAAGCGTATCTATAGTAACAAGCTTGTTCATGTTAAGCATGTTAAGAACAACTTTTTTCTCAGATGCCCCTTGGATGACAGCTTTAATTACCGCAGAATCCTTATGTCCGCAAGATACTAAAAACAAAGAAGTTGCACCAATCACAAAGATTGAAGCAACTCTTAAAAATGAAAACTTTTTCATCAGAAAATTCTCTTTATATATCATAACAGGTATTGGCCTGCTATTATTCTTTTTATATCACAACAAGTTTCTGCCTGCTATTATTTATATCACGACAGATTCCTTCCTTTTTATTTCTCTTTTTGATACTCTTTTGCAATGCTCTCAGCTATTGCCTTCATCTCATCGTCAGGAAGATGCATCTTTTCCTTTTGGAAATTCAAGTCTTTCTCGCTCTGCAAAGGTATCAGATGTATGTGAGCGTGAGGGACTTCCAAGCCAAGCACTCCAACACCAATTCTCAGGCAAGGGATTGCGCGTCTCTGCGCTCTTGCAACCTTCTGTGCAAACTTCCATAAACCGGCATAATACTCAGGGTCATAATCAAATATATACGGCTTTTCATCTTTGGGAATTACAAGGGTATGCCCTTTTACTATTGGGGCAACATCCAAAAATGCAATGTAATCCTTTGTTTCTGCAACTTTGAAACAAGGAATCTCACCTTTAATTATTCTTGTAAAAATTGATGCCATAATTATTTGATTTTTAAATAGTTAATCTTGCCAAAATTAAAAACATCCTGTCGGGATTAAAAATTATCTTCCCCGAATTAAATAGAAATATCCAAAATCTGGAACTTGATAAGACCTGCTGGGGCATTTACCTCTACAGTCTCACCCTTCTTGTGTCCCATAAGCGCCTTGCCTATAGGAGTTGAGGCGGCCAGCTTGCCCTCTGCAAGATTAGCCTCGCTCTCTCCGACAAGAGTAAACTCCATATCTTTCCCTGTCTTTAAATTCTTGACCTTCACTTTGTTAAGCATGCTTACTTTTGTAGTATTCAGCTTGGACTCATCAATAATTTTTGCAGTAGCAATTAACTCCTGAATCTGGGATATCTTAAGCTCCAGCATTCCCTGAGCCTCTCTTGCTGCATCATATTCCGCATTCTCAGAAATATCTCCTTTATCCCTTGCCTCTCCAATTGCTTTGGAGATAGCCGGCCTTTGAACTGTAATCATATCATTCAGTTCCTTCTTCAATTTATCCAGGCCTTCAGCCGTCAAATAATGTATCTGTCCCATATTAGAAAAAATTAAGAAGAACCCCGTTTGGCCGGAATTCCTCGTCTTTACTTATGCAAATATAAGAATTATTTTTAAAACTTAGGTTTCATCAGCTCCGACAGGATTATCATATCCTCCGGGTGTTCTTTCAGCCTTTTTTTAAACTGCTCAAACTTGTCAACCTCCTCTCCGTCCAAATCCTGCGCACTATTCGCATCGGCGCCTGCACTTCTCTGATTTTGCGCGCCTCCTGCCTCTGCGCTGGAGCTTACGTTGCTCTGCGCATCATACGTATCTGTACCGGCGTTCCCTTGCGGTTGTCCGTACCGGTAAGTTTTTGCAGAATTACTATCTGAAAAGTTGTTATTCATACCTACAATTTGTCTGCTTTGCATACAAATATAAACAATTACCTCAAAACAATATGCGGCAGCGCGGCGGAAAGGGAATTACGGGCCTGCTGCTTATCAATGCAAAGCTGCTCCTTCAATCTCTCCAAAGAATCAAATTTACTCTCCTCCCTCATTCTGCCCGCAAATTCAATCTTCATATCCAGTCCGTAAATATCCTCGTCAAAATCCAGGATGTGAGTCTCTATCGTCTTCTCATTATTGTCCCCGACAGTTGGCCTTACGCCTATGTTGCAAATTCCCATGTAAGTCTTTCCGTTGACCTCAACATAAACTGAGTAGACCCCATTTTCCGGAACAAGCTTAAGCGGATTGTATAATTTTAAATTAGCTGTCGGGAATCCAATTGTTCTCCCTATCTGCTTGCCTGAAACCACAACTCCCTTTAAACCATATCGATACCCAAGATAAGAGTTGGCCTTCTCTACATCTCCGGCCTCCAGGATGTGACGAATTTTTGTACTGCTGATAATTTCGCCCCCTTTAAATTCAGGGTTCACACCTGCGGAGCCGACGCATTCATCCACTCTAACTACCTCTATGCCAACCTTATTGGCAATCTGAATCATCTCCTCCTGCGTCTCGTTAACATCATGTCCTATCTTGTGGTCATAGCCAATAACCAGAGTGTCAATATCGTACTTCTTCTTAAGATATACGCTTAAAAATTCTTCGGTAGTCAAAAGGCTGAACTCTTTTGTGAATTTAAGAATGATAACCCTGTTGACGCCTATATCTTTTATAAGGTCTCTCTTTTCTTCCAAAGTTGTAAGAAGTCTCAGATTATAAGCCTGTTGCTGCAATACGCTGCGCGGATGGGGCCAAAAAGTTACCACGGCGCTTTTCTCTCCCTTAGCCTTTGCAATTTCACAAAGACGCGCCAAAACTTTTCTGTGCCCTAAATGTACTCCGTCAAAAAAACCAGTAGCTGCTGCTATCATAATTTACAACCATTTTACGAGTTCAAAATCCTGCCTGTGAGGCATAAGTTTATTATACGCATACAACCTGCTCGCCACCAAATATGTACCGGTTTTTTCCGGCATCAGGTTGCAAACATAAGTTGCCTTCCCGTCATCAAAGCTCTCTAATTTGTACGGGAACACTCCCTTGATTGAAAGTTCGCCTCCATTCTTTGGCGCATCCAGAACATCGCTTGTACTCTTCTCCGTAAGAAGCAATTCCAACCCCAAATCATCCGGACTCACCTCTCCAAGCTGAAGCACAATCTTTGCCTTGTATTCTTTCCCTAACAAAAGGACACCGCTTGGAGTATCTATTTTAGCCTGTGAAACAAGTTCTATATCAGACCATTCCCTGCGCATCCTTCTCTTCCAGCTTGCAATCTCTTTGGCAATTGCAAAATCTTTCTCAATCAGCATGTGCTTGCGCGCGCACAAAGGAATATAAAATTGTTTCAGATAATCTTCCATCATCCTGTTTGTTGTAAAATTACATGCAACTTCAGCAACGCAATTCTTGATGGTATCAATCCAGGCAGAAGATATTCCCCTCTTGTCAACATCGTAATACCTTGGCGCAATGTCAGTTTCCAAAATATTGTAAAGAGTTGCCGCATCCAATTCATCCTGGAATCCCTGGTCATTATAAGAGCGCTCCATCTTCAAGGCCCAGCCGGCTCCCTCCTTATATCCTTCTACCCACCATCCGTCGAGAACTGAAAAATGCATTACTCCGTTCATCACGGCTTTCTCTCCGCTGGTGCCTGACGCCTCCAACGGTCTTGTTGGCGTATTCATCCAGATATCAACACCTTGCACAAGATATTTTGCAAGTGAAATATCATAATTAGGAATGAAAACTATCTTGCCGATAAACTGCGGCATCTTGGAAACCTCTACAATCCTCTTAATTAAATCTTGCCCCGCTTTGTCAGCCGGATGCGCCTTTCCTGCAAATAAGAATTGTACAGGTCTCGACGGGTTATTAATTATCTGGTCCAGCCGCTTTAAATCTGTAAAAAGCAGATAGGCGCGCTTGTAAGTTGCAAACCTGCGGGCAAATCCGATTGTCAGTATTTTATCATTTAACGTGCTGTTAATCTTGACAATGTCATGAGGAGCATAAGGATTTGCAGTGCCTGGCTCAGATAAAATTTCTTTAACTTTTTCTATAAGTTTTTTCTTCAATTTTTTCCGCACTGACCAAATTGTGTCATCCGGAACATCGCGGAATCCCTGAAAACAGCTGCGGTCATAGTGGTGTGAAGAAAAATCTTTTCCAAAAACTTTTGCATGAATCTCTTTCCATTCCGGAGCGGTCCATGTTGAATAGTGTACACCATTTGTAACATAGCTGATATTCAGCTCTTCCGGAAGATATCCCGGCCACAATCCGGAGAATATTTCTCTGCTCACTTTTCCGTGAAGCCAGCTGACTCCGTTAACCTCCTGTGAAAGATTTGCGGCAAGATTGCTCATGGAGAATTTTTCATCGTGATTATTAATGTCCAATTTTCCAAGATGCATTATATCATTCCATGAAATTTTCAAATGGTCCGGGTCATGGGACAAATAAGTTCTCATCATATCTTCTGAGAATGCATCATGTCCGGCCGGAACAGGGGTGTGAGTCGTGAACAAAGAGGAACTGCGTACAACCTCAAGCGCCTCTGAAAATGATAGATTATCATTCTGAATGTATTCCCTTAATCTCTCCAATCCGGTGAATGCGGCATGCCCCTCATTGCAATGATAAACATCAGCGTAAACACCTAATAATCTGAGAGCTCTGATACCGCCTATTCCAAGCAGCAACTCCTGTTTTAATCTGTTTTCCCAATCTCCGCCATAAAGCTGCCCCGTAACTCCGCGGTCTTCCGGCAAATTGTCATCTATGTCTGAATCCAAAAGGAACAAATTTATTCTGCCAACCCTAACCTGCCAGATGCGAGCGTAAATATTTCTTCCGGGAAAAGCCACGGAAACTTTTTGCCACTTGCCGTTATTGTCCATTACAGGCTGAGCCGGAGTCATGCTAAAGTCCTGAGGATCATAAAGTGATATCTGGTCTCCGTTTGCAGAAATTTTTTGAGTGAAGTATCCGTACTTGTAAAGGAAGCCTATTGCGGTCATATTCACATTCATATCGGAAGCTTCCTTCAAATAATCGCCCGCAAGAATTCCAAGTCCGCCGCTGTAAATTTTTAATGAAGCATCCAGACCGTACTCCATGCAGAAGTATGCAATGCGAGGCGCTTTCTCATCTTTTTTAAGGGACATGTATTGATGAAAATGTTCTACCACGCTATCAAGTTTTCCCACAAATTCCTCATTAGCAACTAGTTCCTTATACTTCTTAAGGTCCATCAAATCCAGCATTGCAATTGGATTACCCTCTGATTTTTTCCAAAGCGCAGGGTCTGCAATTTGAAACAATTCAATTGCCTCCTGATTCCAGCACCACCACAAATTTTTAGAGAGTTCATCCAAACCTTTTAATCTGTCGGGAAGAGACTTCTTAATCATAAGCTGCTTCCACTGAGGAGGTTCTACATTAAATTTCTTTACCTCCTGCTCCGGTTCCTCAACAAATTCAGGAAATGCTCCGTTGCGTTTAACAACCTCTTCCAAAGCTTTAATGTAAGCGCTCTTGTAATAAACTATTACGTTATCCCACAAAGAGACAGATGAGACATCCTTTGCATTTGCCTTATAATCTTTCTCTTGCGCATCATTAAGACTTGCAACCTCTTTTATCTTTGCAACAACTCCATCAACAACTTGTCCGTAATTAGAATCATTGCGTTGCAAAATTGCAATTCCGGGATGCTCTTTTTTGTAGTTGTCATTTACCCAGACGCCAAACCCTGCAAGCGATGTTGTTATTGTAGGAACTTTAAACGCCAGACTCTCCAGAGGAGTGTAACCCCATGGTTCATAATAAGATGGAAATACTGTCAAATCCATCCCAGGAAGAATGTCATAGTATGACTTATTAAAGATTCCGTCATTTCCGTTCAGATAAGTTGGAACATAAACTACGCTGACATCATCTTTTTCAGGATCAAAATTAAAAGGCCTCATCCTGTTAAGGATTGCATCATACTCTCCATTAGCCAAATAGTGGGTGATGTATGTTTTGTAATTCTCGCTGCCTTTTCCTTCCAGCTTGGCTGCCAAGTCTTTATCGGGGCCGTTGTTGCCGGCCGGTATCATCACAAATGCAAGAATCTTTCTCCCCTTCCATCCCTCATTTTTTAGTTTGTCAATGGCATCTAGAAAAACATCAATGCCCTTGTTCTTATATTCATATCTTCCGCTTATCCCAATTATTACAGTATCATCCGGATAATCAATATTATACATCTTTGATGCTATAAACAGCATTAGCTGCCTTGCAGCTGAACGTACTTTATCACACTCTCCCTCCGCAGGTGCAATGATACTGTCAAATCCGTTTGGAGTTATGAAATCCGGCTTGCGTTTTAAAAACAGTTCGCACTCATTTGCCGTAATATTGCTGACCGTTGTAAACACATCCGCATTTTGAGCCGCCGTCTTCTCCAGGGAATGCTTTGCAACAACATTAAACTGCCTTGCCTTCTCATCTGCATCATACAGATTTATAGAGTCATACAGCGGCATATTATTGCAGGCAAGACATCTTCCAACAACCGTTGCATGAGTTGTAAATACGGTTCCTATTGCAAGATTCTGGTGCTTTATATAAAGCAGTCCGGCAGCACTCATCCATTCATGGAACTGAGCTACAACCTTATGATGCGGCTGCATATAAAAGTTCACAAAACTCTCAATGACCTTACCCGTCGCGAACCCAAAAAGAGTAGGCTCTACATAATCCCATTGCCCGCTAATAGAATCCAGTTTAAAGTCTTCCCACAGCTTTGCAAAAATCTCATCTTTTCTAGTGATAAAAGAGGAAAAATCTACAAGAATCGCGATAGGTTTTCCCGCAACGTTCCATCTTCCTATCCTCACTCTAAGCCCCTCATCCGCAGCTTGTTTCCTCCATGAATGAAACAGAGTCTGATCCTCTGAGAACTCCGGATTTTTTTTAGTTTCCATCCAGATATCAGGACCTATCAATATGTGGTTTTTCCCGTATTCCTTACTAAGATTATGTGCTTTTGTTGCAATGACGGTATGGATGCCGCCAACCTTGTTGCAGACTTCCCAGCTAACCTCAAACAGGTAGTCCGCCTTTTCTATTTTACCTTGAATCATTTGCTACTCTTTTTTTTCCCGACAGTTGTTTTTGCCGTCGCTTTTTTTACAAGCTTCAATATTTCAGCCTGCTCTTTTCTTTTTTCCGCGGCAACTTTTTTCTTACTCTCCGCGCTCTCTTTTTTAACAGTTACTTTCTTTTTTTTCTCAGCCGGCTTCACAGCCTTTGCCATTTTCTTCTTTACTGCAACTCTCTTTGCCACAGCCTCTTTAGGCTTTGACGCAGCTGGTTTCTCAACCTTTTCAGCCTCAGTTTTTTCCGGCTGCGCGACATCCCCTTTTGCAGATTTCTTTACTCTTATTTCAAAATCGCTCAAGACATTCATGTAATTAATGAACGCCTCATAAGGAGTATTGTACGGATTGAAATATTTGTGCACAGCTCCGTCAGAGAAAAACTTTGTGCACATATAATAAAAATGATCACTCTCCTGCAGCTTGCCAAAATCTGATATAAGAGTCTGGCTCCCGGATGCAAGCACATTTTTCTCCAAAGCGTAAAGCTTCTCAAAAGCCTCATTCTGAAGCTCATTGCCGAGCCATGCGCTGGTATCGCGCTCCTCATCCGCCCATGAAATTGCAAACGGAACATGCAGCGGAGCAACAGGCTGATGAATTTCCGTAACCTCTGAAGGAGTTCTGAATTTTATCTTGGTTCCCTTTAAAACAGCACCCGGCAAAGCTCTCATAAAATCAAATATTCCGCTTTGCACTCCCTGGTGCTCTCCAAAAGTTTCATAATCCATAAATAGATTTATTACATCATCTCCCTTTGCCGCATCATTAACCCATCCGGCATATTTTTCTGCGGTAATAGGCCATGAAGGATTGCTTCTATCTGAAAATCTGAATGCTATATCATCACTCAATCCAAAATTTCTAAGCAATAATTTCTGACGCGGATTTATTGCATTGGTGTATACAAAGTTAGGACTCTTCCAGCCAAGAATATGTTTTGCCCCCTCTGCCAGCATAGTATTATAACCCATGGACGCAACGGCGGCACCTATCTCATCTGAATAAATAAGCTCTGTATTTCTAAAAGCTTTTGGAGCAACGCCAAAATATTTCTTGATTGTCTCCGCATGCAGATTAATCTGATACCTAAAGCTTTCCATACTTTTTAAAGAGGCAAGAGAATGGTAGTAAGTCTCTGCAAGAAATTCCGCGCAACCAGTCTCGGCCAATTTTTTAAAACTGTCTAAAACTTCCGGACAATGTTTTCTAAACTGCTCAAGCGCAACTCCGCTTATGGAAAATGCGACTTTAAACTCGCCCTTGTTTTGTTTTATCAGTTCCAGAAGCAGCTTGTTCATAGGGAGATAGCACTTCTGGGCAACTCTGCGCAAAATTGTCCTGTTTGCAAACTCATCATAGTAATGGCTATCTATGCCTATATCAAAAAATCTGTACAGGCGCAATCTGTCCGGCTGATGAACCTGGAAGTACATGCATAAAGACTTTTCCATATTACTTGTTTTTACTTAACTTCTTAATAAAAATTCCGCGCAAATTTCAGGGATGCGCAATTACCTTTTTGCCTCTGCAATTACCTGAGAATAAATATCTTTTATCTTAAGCGCAGCATTATCCCATTTTAGCCTGTTAACCTCATCCGCACCGCATCTTACGCTCATCTTTGAGATTGCAGGATAATTAAGCAGCGCATAAATAGAATCCGCCAAGGCGTCTATATCCCAAAAATCTACCTTAAGAGCATACTTCAAAACTTCCGCTACTCCGCTCTGCTTAGAAATAATAACGGGAACATTTGACTTCATGGCCTCCAGAGGAGAAATACCAAAAGGTTCTGACACAGATGGCATTACGTAAACATCTGAATAAGAAAACATCTTGCGTACGTCAGATCCCTTTAAAAATCCGGTAAAATGAAAACGGTCTGCAATTCCAAGTCTTGCCACACGCCTAATTGAGCGGTTCATCAAATCTCCGTTGCCCGCCATCACAAATCTGACTCCATTATATTTCTTTAAAACTTTTGCAGCAGCCTCTATAAAATATTCCGGCCCTTTCTGAAAAGTGATGCGTCCAAGAAATGTTACAATCTTCTCATCTACACCCCTTTGCACATCCATCTTTTTGTAGGCGGAAAAATCTACCGCATTGTGCACGGTCACAACTTTCTTTGGGTCAACTCCATATTTGCTAATAACAATGTTGCGGGTAAGATTGCTCACGGTTATCACTTTGTCAGCCGCCTGCATTCCCATCCTCTCAATGTCATAAACTATCTGATTCACATTGTCTCCGCTTCTGTCAAACTCCGTTGCATGTACATGAACTACAAGAGGCTTCCCGGAGATATTTTTTGCAGCAATTCCCGCCGCATAAGTAAGCCAATCGTGAGCATGAATGACATCAAAATCATTTTGAGCCGCAATAGAAGCTGCGACCATAGCGTAGCGCGCAACCTCCTCCATCAAATTGGTTCCGTATTTTCCGCTGAACTTATATTTGTCTCCGTACCTTACTCTGAACATTTCATATTCAGATTTTTTTCGGCGCTCTTCTATCTCCTTTACAGTTAGCCTTTTAAACTCATCGGGATCTACATACGGAACTAAAGTGCTGCTAACTTTTAAAAATTTTACATTCTTAAAAAAGTCGCTCACTTTTGTCCAGCTCTTCTCAAAAGAGACATCAGATGCATTTATGATATGTGCTGCGCTAGCATCCTCATCTCCGCTTGCTGACGGCATAACAAACAGAACCTCAACTCCATTGTTTGACAATCCCTTTGTGATTCCATAACAAGCAGTTCCAAGACCTCCGCTAATATGGGGAGGAAATTCCCATCCAAACATTAAAACTCTCATCTCTTCACCCCTCCCTTTTTGACTTTGCCGGCTGCTGCGGGAACTCTCTTTTTGCCGGCTTTCTTATTGGCGCTCTTCTCTTTAACGCTGCCGGTAACACACTCTGCACCAACAGGGTGAGGAACCGGAAGCGGTTCCTTGCTTCCGAATCTGGAAAGCATATATTTTGCTCTAATCAACTCTCCTACGCTATTAGCAAAAGATATACATCCGTGAGGCAGGAACGGAGGATTTCCATCATACATTTCAGAGATAGTGCCTATTCCGTGAACCGTCATATCCTCCTCAAAAGCATGTATCAAATGCATCCCTTTTGAAATCCAGAATTTTCCCTGAAGTCTCAAGCAAGAATTTATATAAGGTCCTAAAATCCAAGGATATGCGCATCCATTGTGATGAGCATAATCCCTTGCAGACTGATTCCCCTCATACACACCCTTATACAGCGGATTCTTAGGAGACAAAGTTCTTATTCCTCTTGTTGTAAGAAGTTCTCTCCCGACAGATTCCAGCACTTTCATTTTGACCTCATCTTCTATTGGCGAGTACGGTACAGAGCAGGCCATCAGCTGGTTAGGACGAGTATAAATATTCTGTCCCTCCTCATCTACATAGTCTGCAAGGTGCCCCCTCTCTTCACTCCAAAAATAATTGTAATAATTATCCTTTATGGATTTGATAACCGGAGCAATGTGCCTGGCAAAATTTCCATCTCCAAATTTTTCATCAAGTTCTGTGTAGTAGCACAATGCATTGTACCATAAGGCATTAACCTCCACCTGATATCCTCCCCTCTCTGTAATCGGCTTCTTATTCACATCATAAACATTCATCCATGAAAGAGCCGTATCTGTTTTCTTTGCCCAAAGCAATCCGTTGCCGTGGAGCTTTATTTCATCTCTTCGTCCATCTAAAAATGATTCAAGAATCTCCCTCATCACTTTCCCGTACCTCTTCCAAATATCCTTCTGAACTCTCTCTTTCACAGAGACATCCACTTTATTTGAATCATTGAATTTCCAAAAATCATCTTTCCAATCCTGATACTCTTGCAAAGTTTTAAACATCCACAAAGGAGTATCCGGCTGATTTGAAGGGGCAACAAGCTGATTTAGTTTTTGCGTACATGCGTTCTCCATCACCTTGTGGAATTTCTCCTCATCCCCGTCATTGTAAACAGTCAAACCAGGCAGCGCAATAAAACTGTCGCGGAGACACTCATAATCCCAAGAATATCCGCTGCAAATGCTATACTCGCCGTTGTTCCTGATTATGAACTGCTTGCCCGCTATTTTCATACAATCATCATAGCTGTTGCGGCGGTTGTCCCTTTTCTTTATTTCCTCAGCAAACCTGGAAATCAGCTCTTTAGAGATTGCAGGAGAAGTGCTTGCGGAGAGAATAATGCTCTCCCCTTTTTTAATCGGCACCTCAAAATAACCCGGTACAAATAAATCCTCTCTGTCATCAAAACCCCTTCTGCTCTCCTCCTTGTACACAATATTATAATACCAATCCGGACATGCCACCCAATCATTCTTCTTGCTAAGTTGCAGATTTAGAGTAGGAAAACCTTTATACATACAAAATGCAACGCCATTATCAGCGGGCGTGAAGCGGGTATCCGCATCAGTATTTGCTTTTGTAAGAGCATGAATATTACGGAAAGCCAAAAACGGTTTAAGCCTCAGAGTTGCGGTTGAAGGAGACTCAAGCAAAGTATATTTAATAAGAACCTCTTCCGTCTCCCGCACAAACATAATAGTCTTGCTAAACAGCATATCTCCAACCTGATAAGTGATTGTAGATGAATAGTTCATCTGAAAATCTACAATATACTTATGTCCTCTTGGTTCATAAACAGCTCCGTATGAAGCAATTCCAAGGTTAAAGCATTTGCCGTGCTGAACAAGGCTCTCATGAATATTAGAGAGCAGAATATGCTTCTCACCTCCAAAATTATCTATCGGGACTACCAGAAGCCCATGATACTTTCTGGTATTGCAACAGACAATAGTAGTGTTTACATAACCTCCTGCGCGGTTAGAAAGAAGAATCTCTCTTGCAAGAGAATACTCCAGATTCACCAGCTTTTCCTTATTAAATTCCAAATATGCCATATGCCGCAAATTTACAAAACTGAATTCTAACTTGTAAAAACAGAGCAACTTTCGGCTAAAGTGCACGCTTTTATTACCAAAAAGTTGCAAGCCCTTACATCATCCTCAATACCTGAGCGGTGCGTGAAGGAAGGTAGAGAGAAATCTTTCCTCTGCCGGACTCGTCCGCCCCAAACTCCTCCTTGTGAGCAACTTTTCTCTCATTTCTCTCAAATCCGTCAAACTCTTTCCAATCGGTATCAAGAACTTGCTGCCACTTTGCCCCCTCTCTTGCCGCCGCTCCCGTAGAACAAATATATTTCTCATAAGAGCCGGAAGGCGAGAAGTTAAAAGCAAATAAATATTTTCCTCGCGATAGTATAATTACTTGATTTTGAATGTCATTGTAAATAGAGACAGGGCGGCTGCAGAGAATTTCTCCGCTGCGGAAAAGAGAAATCATTGCAGCGTCAAAATTATTCAAACTGCTGTATCTTAACAATTTATTATCGCACAATGACCACTGCCTGCGAGCATAAAAATAGGACCAGTTGTTTCCCTCTCTTGGAAAATCTATCCACTCTGGATGACCAAACTCATTCCCCATAAAATTCAAATACCCATCCCCGGCGGTAGCTATCGTGAGCAACCTTATCATCTTGTGAAGCGCTATGCCCCTGTCAATTACAAGACTTTTAGAAGTAAGGTTCATTTTGTCATACATCTCTTTGTCCAGCAGCCGGAAAATAATTGTCTTATCTCCAACCATTGCCTGGTCATGGCACTCGGCATAACTTATCGTTTTCTCATCCTCTCTCTTGCGGACAAGTTCCCAATACATATCCCCCACATTCCACTGTTCATCAGGCAGTTCCTTAATCCACTTTATCCAGTGATCCGCAACTCCCATGCTCATGCGGAAATCAAAACCGGTCCCGTACTCGGCCCGAGGAGCCGCAAGGCCGGGCATTCCGCTCATATCCTCTGCTATTGTAATTGCCTCATGTTTAATCTCATGCACCAAGATGTTCGCAAGCCCAAGATATGTAATTGCGTCATCATCCACATTTGCATTAAAGTAATCTTCATAGGAAGTAAAAGATTTGCCAAGACCGTGGTCCCGGTAAATCATGCTGGTAATTCCGTCAAATCTGAAACCGTCCAGATGATACTCCTGCATCCAGAACTTGCAGTTTGACAGCAAGAAGAAAATAGTTTGCGGCTTTCCGTAATCAAAACATCGCGTGCCCCAGGCGGGATGTTCTCCCCGCGGACCGGCATGAAAATAGAGAGTTTTTGTACCGTCAAAATTAGAGAGCCCCTCTACCTCATTTTTTACGGCATGGGAATGCACTATATCCATCACCACCGCAATCCCCATAGAATGAGCAGTATCCACAAGACTCTTAAAATCTTCCGGAGTCCCAAAGCGGGAGCTCAATGCAAAAAAGCTGGAGACCTGATACCCAAAAGAACCATAATATGGATGCTCCTGCAAAGCCATAATTTGCAGGGTATTATATCCCAATTTCTTTATGCGGGGCAGAACGTCTTTTTTAAAATCTGCAAATATTGCTATTCCCTCCTTCTCTCCGCTCATTCCTATATGCGCCTCATACACAAGAGGATTCTTGCGCTCTGATTTTTCACCCTCAAATTTATATCTCCACTTATAAGGTTTCGCCGGGTCCCAAATTTGAGCAGAAAAAATTTTTGTGGCGGCATCCTGCACGCACCTTGTTGCGTATGCCGGAATCCTCTCACCTTCAGATGTTCCGCCGCTCTCATCATTTCCGCCGCTATTATTCCACTGCACTATCCACTTGAACAAAGAACCGTGAGGAGCAGAATCTATCGGGACCTTGAGCTCCCAGTCACCGCTCCAACCATCCGCAGCAGTAGCATAACTCTCCAAAATTCTCCCCCCCGCAATCTTATACATCTTCCAATCATCAAACTTTTTCCAGCCATTGAAATCACCTATCACCCAGATATTTGAAGCATTAGGAGCCCACTCGCGGAAAACCCTGAAATTTTTCTCCGCATGAACTCCGTAAAAGAGATGATTATTTACTGCGGACGACAGTGTGTTTCCGTAACCCGCAATAGTCTCCTTGGCAATTATCAGGCGTTGATATCTCTCCGTGATAATCTTCTTGTAAGGCTCTAAATATGAATCTCTTTCAAAAATTCTCATTTAATATTATCAAACTTTTCCTTGTAGCCCTGCAATTCCTCCTTGCAAAACTTAATCAATTCCATGGCCCGCTTCAGGCCGCTCTCCAACTCTGTAAATGAGACATTTGGATTCTCAATCTTCTTCACAAGAGCATTCAGTTCCTGCACCGCCTGCTCATAAGTTTGTTTCTCTTCCGCCATAATTTTCTATTTTTCTTTTTTTACAATCACACTAACTTCTCCATCCCGCATCATAATGCGCAGATGAGAACCATCATGTATATCATTGACAGATACAGCCTTGCGCCCATCCGCAAAAATAACGCTGTACCCCTTCTCCAAAATCTTCATAGGGCTGGAGCTTAGCAGCCTCTGTTCCAGCAGCTTAATCTCATTCTCTTTTAGAGTGAAGTATTTTGCTATTATATTCCCGATAGCTATTCTCTTTTGTTCCAGCATGTTCTGCTGCCTTAGCACTGCGGTTCCGCAGATAAAGGTAACTCTGGAAACAAGCTTCTCCAGCTTTTGGTCCTCTTTTTCAAAATACAGATTGACAGCTTTTTGCACCCTATCTCCAAACTCTCCGATTTTTTGCCTCTCAGCAGAAAAAATATCTAACAGAAAAGCGGCTGCGGCTGTTGGAGTTTTAACAGGGTGACTGGCAACTATATCACAAATGTGGACATCCCTATCGTGACCTACGCCTGTCACAACAGGAAGCGGGCACTCCGCAATTGCCTTTGCTACAAGGTATTCGTCAAAGCAGGACAAATCCATCTGGCTTCCTCCTCCGCGGATAAGCGCCACAATATCAAATTCTTTCTGACGTTCTGCTATTAGGGCAAAGGCTTTTGCAATGCCTGCCGGAGCCTCCGCGCCTTGCATTGGAGCCTCAAAGAGTTCTGTTTTAAAGCGTACGGATTCCACCTGATTTTGCTCATTCACAGAGCCTTCCTTAATATGCTTCATAAAGTCTCCGTAGCCGGCGGCACCTTCAGAGGAAACTATTGCAATCCTGCATGGAAGAGCGGGAATAGCCAGCTCTTTATTCCGGTTAATCAGTCCCTCCTTCTCCAGACGCTTGATAGTCTGCTGCTTGCGCGCCTCCATATCCCCAAGCGTAAAAGAAGGTTCTATGTTAACTATGTTAAGCGAGAATCCGTAAACAGCTGAGAAAGTAGCTTTTACCTTAACTAAAATTTTTATTCCGCCTCTTAAATCTCCTCCGGCAGTCTCCCGGAACAGAGGAGTAAGCAATCTGTTCTTCTCTCTCCAAATTGTAGCTCTTGCCTTTGCTATCACCTTATCTCCTCCCTCTTCCGTCTGCACAAGCTCCATGTAGCAATGTCCGCCTGGCCAGTTGTTTGTAACGCTGCTGATTTCAGCCGCTACCCATCGCGAGTCAGAAAATGAACTCTCTATCTCTGTCTCAATTTCCTCTAAAAATTCTGAGAGAGTATAACGCTCTTCTGACGCAGCACCGTCGCTCAGCTCCTCATCCTCATCTACCATATTTAATTTATATTCAGCCATTTATTCCCCCTCTAAAAAATTGTTGATAAAACGGTGATTTCTTCCCGCCCAAACGCTCTGCAATTTACAACAAATCTCTGATTTTTTCTTAAATTTGCCACAAATCCAGAGAGATGAAAATTACAAAAGCGGTTTTTGCCGGAAGCAGCACTAACATTAATAATAAGCCAAAGCAGAAACTCCCTGAATTTGCGTTTATTGGAAGGTCCAATGTGGGTAAGTCCTCCTTAATCAACATGTTATGCGGAGGAGCGCAGAAGCTGGACGGAACAAAAGAGAGAAAAGTTGTTTTAAAAGAGCTGGCAAAGACGTCATCATCGCCGGGCAAGACAGTTTTGGTGAATCATTTTATGATAGACGGCAGCTGGTATCTGGTAGACCTTCCTGGTTATGGTTTTGCTAAAATTCCAAAACCGCAAAGAGACGCGCTGGCAAAAATGAACAATGAATTTATTAACAACTCCAAAGAGCTTGTTAATCTTTTTGTTTTGATTGATTCCAGACACTCCTTGCAGCAGATGGATTTGGTGTTTATGCAGAGCCTTGGAAAAGCGCAGATTCCTTTTGCGATTATTTTTACAAAAGCGGATAAACTGGGAAAGGAAGCGGTAAAAAAATCTGTCGGGAGTATAAAAAAAGAGTTGCTGGAATATTGGGAAGAATTGCCGCCGTGCTTTATCAGCTCCGCAGAGAAAGGGACAGGCAAAGAGGAGATACTCAATTACATAGATGAAATTTTGAATTCAATTAAACACAACTAATCTAACTATAAAAAATATCATCATCATGGAACATCCTATAAAAATTTTCTCTACAAGAAACTCCAGATACCTTGCGGAGAGAATTGCAAAGTCTTTAAAAATGGATTTGGGAAAAGCTGAAGTCACCGCGTTTAGCGATGGAGAATTTCAGCCTATTTACTTGGAGAGCGTAAGAGGAAATACGCTTTTCATTGTATGCTCTACATTCCCTCCTGTAGAAAACCTTATGGAGCTGCTGCTGCTTATTGACGCAGCGCGCAGAGCTTCTGCTTATAAGGTAATTGCCGTTATGCCATATTTTGGCTGGGCAAGACAGGACCGCAAAGACCGCCCAAGGGTTTCCATCGGAGCCAAGCTGGTTGCCAATCTTCTTGCTGCCGCAGGGTGCGACCGCGTGATGACTGCAGATTTGCACGCAGACCAAATTCAGGGATTCTTTGATTTCCCTGTAGATCACATATATGCAAGCTCCATCTTTATGCCGTACTTGCGCTCTTTAAAAATTAAGGATATGTCAATTGCAGCTCCCGATATGGGAAGTGCAAAGAGGGCAAATGCTTATGCAAGAATTTTAGGATGCCCAATGATTATATGCCACAAGAGCAGGGAGAGAGCAAATGTTGTTGGCTCAATGACAGCAATTGGAGATGTTGAGGGGAGAAATGTTGTAATTGTTGATGATATGGTAGATACTGCCGGCACAATGTGCAAAGCTGCTAAAATGCTGATGGACAAGGGAGCAAAGAGCGTCAGAGCTTTGGCAACGCACGCTGTTTTGAGCGGAGCGGCATACGAGCACATATCACAATCTCCGCTTAAGGAGCTTGTAGTAACAGACACAATTCCTTTGCGCGCACCGGAAGGAGCAGACACAAGCAAGATTAAGGTAGTATCTGTCGCTGAGCTATTTGGAGACGTAATTGACAAAGTATATAAGGATAAATCTTTCTCTACAAGTTTTATTTATTAGAGAATTTTTTCTCCCGACAGTTTAATATCTTTTTGCAACATGCTTATTCATAAGGAGTTTACAATTGACCAAATTCATGATACCCTGGTTGAGGGAATCAGAAAATATTTTGCAGATTGTAAAGTAAAGAGGGCAATTCTTGGATTGAGCGGCGGGATTGATTCTGCCGTTGTGGGAGTGCTTGCTACGGAGGCTCTTGGGGTTGACAATATGCACGCCTTTATGATGCCAAGTGAGTTTTCCACATTGCACTCTATTCAAGATGCCGTGGATTTGGCTGAGAATCTGGGCATTAAATATGATGTAGTTGCTATTGGAGAAATCTACAAAAGGTATATGAGGGAACTGGAACCTGTGTTTGGCCTGCACAACAAATGGAATGTTGCGGAGGAAAATTTGCAGGCCAGAATCCGCGCAAATCTCCTGATGGCTTACTCTAACAAGTTTAATGCATTGGTTATCAACACATCCAACAAGAGCGAGCTTTGCATGGGATATGGTACTTTGTATGGAGATTTGGCGGGAGCATTGATGCCGATTGCAGATTTGTACAAGGGAGATATCTATGAATTAGCATATTACATTAACAGCAATAACAATGAAGTTATTCCGCAATCTACGCTTACAAAGGCGCCTTCAGCGGAACTTCATCCCGGGCAAAAAGATTCAGATTCACTTCCTGAGTATGAAATTATGGACCCCCTTCTTTACGCAATGAACGAGGGCGGAAAGAGCGCAGCGCAGCTTATTAAAGATGGCGCCGACAAGGCTGTTATTAAGAGGATTACGGAACTCATGAGCAAGTCTTCATTTAAAGTTCATCAGCTCCCTCCTATCCTTAATATAAGCAGCAAGCCGATTGGGTACAAAGAGAAGTGGCTCTTATAAAACTTTGAATATCAATTTTATATGAAGGTAATATTAATCTCCGTAGTGATTGTTGCGCTTTGCGTGTTCGGGCTCTGCATTAATATTATTTTTAAAAAGAACGGAGAGTTTCCTGATGGTGAAATATCTCATAATAAAGAGCTTAGAAAACGCGGAGTGGTCTGCATGAAAGAAGAGGACGAGGCTATATGGGGAGATGCATCTGGAAAGAAAAAGAGCGGTGCGCACAAAATAAAAAATGCAATGGATGAGGAGTGCAGCGGCTGCACCTCAGCAGATTGCGCGCTTAAGAAATTAATTAAATAATACCCTGTCGGGAGGAAAAAAATATGGGAATTGTTGCAATAGTAGGACGTCCAAACGTGGGCAAATCAACGCTTTTCAACAGAATGGTTGGAGAGAGGAGAGCAATTGTAGATAAAGAAGCCGGAGTCACAAGAGACCGCCACTACGGCAAATGTGAGTGGTGCGGCAAAACTTTTTCTGTTATTGATACCGGAGGATACACTTCCAATTCAGATGATGTCTTTGAGAAAGAGATTAGGAAACAAGTACTTGCAGCAATTGATGAAGCGGATGTAATTTTGTTCATGTGCGATGTTGACACCGGCATAACAGATTATGATGAAGAGATTGCGGATATTCTGAGACGTTGTAAAAAGCCTGTAATTCTGGCCGTTAACAAGGTTGACACAGGAGATAAAATGTACGGGTCTTATGAATTCAACAGGTTTGGACTTGGAGAACCTTACAGCATTGCTGCGGCAGATGGAGGAGGGACCGGAGATTTGATGGATAAAATTTGTGAAGTGCTGCCAAAGCCAAAAGAGGAAGATGCTGAACTTGAGAAGCTTCCAAAGATTACTATTGTGGGGAGACCTAATGTAGGAAAATCTTCTATGACAAATGCGCTGCTTGGAACTGATAGAAATATCGTTACCCCGGTAGCCGGAACTACCAGAGATTCAATAAGTACCAGGTACAATAAATTTGGCTATGACTTTATGATTGTGGATACGGCAGGATTGAGAAAGAAAAACAAGGTAACGGAAGACCTTGAATTCTACTCAGTTATGCGTGCCGTTCGCAGCATAGAAAATTCAGATATCTGCATACTGATGATAGATGCGCAGGAAGGAATTCAAGCGCAGGACATGAATATATTCTACCTGATCCAGAAGAACGGGAAAGGATGCGTATTTGTCGTAAACAAGTGGGACACAGTAGAAAAGGACAGCCAAACCATGAAAGATTTTAAAGAATCCATTCTGGAAAAAATTGCTCCGTTTAACGATGTCCCTATCATATTTACTTCAGTCATAAACAAACAGAGAATATTTGATGTTCTAAAAGAGGCCATGGAGGTCTATCAAAATTACTCCAGAAAAATTCCTACGGCCAAGTTAAATGAGGCTTTGCTGCCGGAGATAGAAAGCCATCAGCCGCCTATGTACAAGGGTAAAGATATCAAGATAAAATTCGTAACCCAGCTGCCCACAAAGACTCCTTCATTCGCATTTTTCTGCAACCTCCCGCAGTACATCAAAGACCCTTACAAACGCTTCTTGGAGAACAAGTTACGCAGTCACTTCAAATTCACAGGCTGCCCGGTCAACATTTTTTTGAGGCAAAAATAAACTCGCTCAAACTTCCAATTTATAAGTCATTTTTTACTCAAATCGGGAACTTTTTGAACGGCATGCCGTTACAAAAAATCCCCGTTTAAGATTCTACGATGCACTTATTTTTCTAAACGTTGCAATTACACGTAAAAAAAAAGTAACAAATAAATTACAATTTTGTTACCACGGTAGATATAATTCATTACTTTTGCTATAGTAATTATTAGAATTACTCAAGCTATTATTAACTATAACCAAACAAATCAATGAAAAAACTATTCTTGTTTGTGCTCGCTGCATTGTGTTCAACAATGATGCTCGCACAAAAGGTTACGGTCTCAGGTACTGTGACTTCTAAGGATGACGGTCAACCTATCCCTGGAACTAACGTTCAGGTTAAGGGTACAAAGACCGGTGCTTTCACAGATGAAAAAGGTAAGTACACAATTGCCAATGTTCCGGCAAATGCTACGCTTGTTTTTTCGTCTATAGGTTTCAACACACAGGAAGTTGCTGTTGGCGGAAGGGCAGTTGTCAATTTAGCCATGGCCTCCAGCTCAACTACTTTGGATGAAACAATCGTTGTTGCTTACGGTACCGTTAAAAAAGGTTCCTATTCCGGTTCAGCCACTGTTGTAAAACAGGACGCTATTAAAGATGCCCCGGTAGTAAGCTTTGAACAAGTACTTGCAGGTAAAGCTGCCGGTGTTCAAGTTGCTTCCTATTCTGGCCAGCCTGGTTCACAGGTAGAGATTAACGTCCGCGGATTTGGCTCATTCAATGCCGGCAACCAGCCTTTGTACGTAATTGATGGTGTCCCTGCAACAAGCGGAGACTATGGTTCTGGCAACATTTCTTCCAGCGCCATGAACTATTTGAACCCAAGCGATGTTGAGTCCATCACTATCTTGAAGGATGCGGCAGCCGCTTCATTGTATGGTTCACGTGCATCCAACGGAGTTGTCCTAATCACAACAAAGAAAGGAAAAGCTGGAGACCTGACCTCTACATTCAAGGCATCTCTTGGTCTTTCTTACTTTGCATATAACAACTACCCTGAGTGCTCAGATTCTGAGACGGAAGAGTTGGAAAGACAGAAATTCTACAATTACGGTCAGGACAACCCTACAAAATGGAAAGGAAAATATGCAACTCTAGATGACTATACTGCTGCAATGCTTGCAAAGAACTATCCTGCAAGAGATTACTCAAAGTATATTTATAAAGATTGGGAAGACGTTCTGTTCCGCAAAGGCAGAAACCAAACTTACGAGTATAGTATCACAGGTGGCGGCGAGAAAGGAAAAGTTTATGCTTCTATCGCTTATACAGACCAGGAGGGTGTTATCAAAATTGATAAACTGCGCAGATTCTCTACTACTATTAATATGGATGCACAGGCTGCAAAGAGAGTAAAGATTGGAGCAACACTTCAGTATTCTTGGCAGTATCAGGATGGCCACCAGGACGGCTGGTCTTCTAAGGATAACCCGTTCTTCATTTGGAAAGTTGTTCTAACTGACAGATGGCCTTATAAATATAAAGATTCAGGTGAACTTTATCTAGAGCGCATGAGCACCAGATTCAACACAATCAACCCGGTTGCTTCTTACAAAGCTCAGGTAAATGATGCATGGCAGAATCGTTTGATGTTAAAAGGATGGGCAGAAGCTACAATCACTGACTATTTGAAAATCAAGACTATATTAAGTAACGACTGGGAGAATGAACATGACCGTTTTGCATGGTTATATGGTCACCCTAATTTCTATGCTTATAGTGATGTTGGAGGTTATGCATCTGACAGACACCGCAATGATGTCAGAATGGTTTCTTCTACTACTGCTAATTTTGATAAAACATTTGGAAAGCACCATGTTAGCGCAATGCTAGGATGGGAGGCTGAGAGAGACCGCTATAAGATGACATCTATCGGAAAAATAGATTTCAAATATTTAGGCGCAACTGAGTCTTATCTTGCAGCTAACTTTGATGATGGTTATTCATACTCTAGAGAGGAAGGTTTGCTTTCATTAATCAGCAACTTGAATTATGATTATGATGCAAAATACTATTTGACAGGTACTTTCAGACGTGATGGTTCCTCAAGACTTGCTTCAAATTCTAGATGGGGCAACTTCTGGTCAGTATCAGGTTCATGGAGATTTGCCAATGAGGAATTCTTAAAATATGATTGGTTAAATGATGGTAAGATCCGCAGCTCTTATGGAACAAGCGGTACTCTACCTTCCAGCTATTTTGGCTACATGGCAGTTTATGATTATGGCAATTATGGTTCACAAGGTGCAAGTTATCCTTCAAATGTTGCCAATACAGATTTGACATGGGAGAAAAACAAGAACTGGAACGTTGCATTGGATGCTACTATTTTTGATAGATACACATTAACAGCAGAGTACTACCACAAGAAAACTACCGATTTGCTTTTGGATGCTACAATTCCTTCAACTACAGGATTCTCCACTTCACTTATGAACATTGGCGCAATGGTCAATCACGGATGGGAACTTTCATTGAATGTAGACATCATTAAGAAAAAAGATATGGATTTGTCAGTTGGTGCAAACTGGGCAACCGTTCACAATGAGGTTAAGGCCTTGTCAAAGCCAGGTGAGGAAATTGTTAACGATGTATGGATTTGGAAAGAGGGATACTCCTTCTATCAGTTCTACACAAGAGATTACCTAGGAGTTGATAAGACAAACGGAAAACCTCTATATGCAGAGGGTTCTTATTACAAGAAGGGAGATGTTGTTGACCAGGACGTTACATTAAAGAACGGAAAGGTTATAAAGAGCGGCGAGACAATGCCTTGCAACAGTTTCAACTACACCCCTACCACAAGACAAAATGCAAGCTCAATGATTATTGACGGCAAGACTTCTATTCCAAAGGGTTATGGCGGATTCAACGCAAACTTCAGATGGAAGGACATCACTGTATCAATGGCTTGGTCATACAAATATGGCGGCTATCTATGGGACGGTGCAACGGATGAACTTGCAAATGATGGTTACAGAACATTTACACAGCCTATTCTTAAATCTCAGAGAAATACTTGGAGAGAGGATAACACTAACGGAAATATTCCACGCCGTATCCTTGGAAACAATCAAGGAGGTTACTACAATTCAACACGTTATCTGCACAAGGATAACTTTATGAGACTTAAGAACATGACAGTTTCATACAGCATTCCTAAGTTCATTACAGATAAGCTTACTCTTAAGAGCGCCAGATTCTATGTTGCAGGAACTAACCTTCTTACAATCTCTAACTCGGAGCTTGATCCTGAGGTTGAAGCCGACGGTTATTACAACTACCAGATGCCAACTCTTAGAACAGTTACATTTGGCGTAGAAGTTACATTTTAACTAAATGACATACAGAATTATGAAAAAGATATTAAGCATAATAATGTCAATCGGAGTTATTCTATCCATGAACTCTTGCAAAGGATTTCTAGATGATACTCCTACCGATTCCGTTCCAGCATCAAGAGCTGCAGTTACACTTGAGGATGCCGGAGTTGCCGTCAACGGTTTGTATACGTATTTGAAATACTACACACTATACGGCGGAACCATGATAACCATGGGCGATATGAGAGCCGATAACTTGTACCCTAAAGAGGTCAGCGGTACCGGAAGTATCGCTTACGCTTTGGAATACGAGCCTTCTGCAAATACATATTTCTCTTTGTGGACATCTTACTATACAACAATCATGAGAGCTAACACTCTTATTCAGAGTCTTGCTGCTCTTAATGTTACAGATGCAGATGATGTTGCTACAAAGAATAATTACTTAGGAGAGGCTTACGCAGTCCGCGCCCTTTGCTATTTTGATTTGGCAAGACTTTATGGAATGCCTTACATGTATGATAAGGGTGCTTCACTTGGAGCAGTTCTAATCACAACTCCGGTATCCCCTTCAGAGGCAAAATTGCCTAGAAGTACTGTCGCTGAGACTTATGCACAAGTTGCATCTGACCTTACAACCGCACTTCCTCTACTTTCTTCAGACAAGAACCTTGGCCACTTCAACTATTGGGCAGCTAAGCTTCTTCAGGCAAGAATGTACCTGTATATGGGTAACTATAGCGAGGCATACAATGCTGCAACAGAGGTTATTAAGAAGTCCCCTTACAGCTTGGTTCCTAATGCTGATTACCTATCATCATGGGGCGTTGAAGGAAACGACGAGGCTGTTCTTGAGGTTCTTGTCTCTACAAACGGTGATATTGATAGTGACGGCGGCTTTGGCGGCGGTTTCTACAATTATCTATGGTTTGATGATGGAAATGCAGGAGCAAGCGTTGTCCCTACTTTAAAGTGGAGAAAACTTTTTGCATCTACTCCTAATGATGTCCGTGCACAGATGATTCAGTATGATGATCCTGTAACCGGCGTTAAGAAGAGCGGAAAATATTGGCTTAAGAAATTCATAGGCAACAAGACTCAAGGTTATACTTTCAGACGTAATAACCCTCATATCTTCAGACTTGCAGAGGCTTATCTAATTGCAGCAGAAGCAGGTATTGAGACAGGAGCCGCAGATGCCAGCGATTATTTGGATGCAGTAAGAAGAAGAGCTGATCCTACCGTTACAAAAGTTGCTGCTACAAAGGCACTTGTAGACGAGGAGAATCAGAAGGAATTCATCGGAGAGGGACACAGATTCTTTGATATCATGCGTCGCGGCGGCAAGCTTACAAGAAGCATGGTTGCTGACCCTGATGATTTTGCAGGCGCAACTCCTTACACAATTTCCTGGGATGATTACAGAGTTGTTCTTCCTATTTCACACAATGAGCGTGTAACTTATCCTGAACTACAACAGAATCCTGGTTACAAAGAGTAAATTAGCAAGGACTTTTAGTCCGGTACAATAATAAAAAAGGCGGCTGAATTTCAGCCGCCTTTTTTATTTTCAATAAAACCTTTTAATCACCAAAGGCACTCATTACAGTACCAAGCAAATCATAAAGGCTTGTGTCAAAATCTATATCCTCACGATAGCTGCGTGAATTGCAAAGCACAACGGCATTAACGCCCTTCTTGCCTCTGACCCAAAGAGTTCCGGTACCTGCAAGATTGCCGCCGTGATAAGAAGCCCAGTTTGTAAAATAAGAATGGTTTAATCTCCAGCCTAATCCATAATGGGAATAATTAGGGGAAGGAGTATACATCAAATCCAAAGTACTGCTCTTTAAGATATCCGGAACAACCGTCCCATAATCCTCAGCACAAAGAAGTTGCATAAGCTCCGGTGCGGAAGCTATAATTGCGCCGCAAGAACTTACCACCTCCATAGGATTCAAATATGCATTGCCGCCGGAAGCCTGAGAATAGAATACAACCTCATTGCTTCTCTTCTCCGCTCTTGTACTCTTATCTACCCACATATCTGTAACACCGGCCTTTGCAGTAACTTCTCTCAAATAAGTTTCAAAAGTTTTTCCCGTAAGTTTCTCTACAATCCTGCCCAATATGCAGAAACCCATATTAAAGTAATGATATGTACTCCCGACAGCTGATGACATGGAAACGTGATGAACCAGATAATCAATTCTTTGGTCCAGAGTCATGCTGGAAATTGGTTCAGATGTATCAAAAATCAGCTGGTCAGTCCAACCGCTGTTATGCTGCAAAAGATTCTTAACTGTAACGCTGGTTACTCCGTTAACATAAGGATAAGTAGATGTCTCAGGAAATTCACTCTGCAGAATGCCGCCAGTTCCAAAAACTTTGTCATTCAAATCCAATTTGCCTTGCTCGTAAAGAGTCATAATGCACAATGCCGTTTGCTGTTTGGAAACACTTCCAAGTCTGAACAACATATTTGGAGTAACCCTTATATGTGCGTCTTTATCAGCAAATCCATAGCCGGCAGAATATACAAGCTTCTCATCTTTGGTTGCAGCAAGCGAGATTCCGGGAATATTAAAATTCTTCATTATGGTGTAAGCCTGATTGTCAAAAGTAGCATTGCCATTACGCGCTAAAAGCCAAAAGTAAGAGTGGGCCGTTCCATTCTCCGCAACTAATGTAATCTTTACTGAATTGGACATATCAATAGCGGTTTGTCCGCTGACTACGGGTACTCCGTTAGCATAAAGGGTTGCTTTATCGGAGATTGAAAAGTCCGGTATCAATGAAGTCAGGGAGACCCCATCAGGTACTGTAATAAGAACAAGGCTGTCAACAATAACACCCTTGCAATCTTCTTTTAAAGAAGATGCCGTATTAGTGACTGAATTGATGTTAAATCCATTCAGCGCATGTAGTCCCGATTTCGTAGTTGACGGAGGGGTAACAGGACTGTTTCCGCTTCCGCCGCAGCTGGAAATATTGCATGCAATGAAGGCAGAAATAAAGAGTATAAGCACATACCTGGCAGATTTTAACAACCTGTCGCGATGAAAAAATAAATAATTGCTGGACATATTCCGTTTAGATTATATAACAAAGTCCAAAGGTACTAAAATTTGATTGCGGTGCACTTGGAGCTGAAAATAAAGTTTTGCGATGCGATTCTCACGTGAAACGTTGCAAAAAAAAATAACAATTTTGTTATAAAATATATTACAAATATGTTACGCCTCAAAATTAATGCGTACCTTGTGCAACGGAAATGAATATTACATTACCAAACTAAAACAATAACTTAAAACAGACCTAATGAAAAAAATCTTTTTATTTGCGCTTACAGTGTTGTTGTCTACAATGATGTATGCACAAAAAGTTACCGTATCAGGTACGGTTACTTCCAAAGATGACAGTCAACCGGTTCCTGGAGCAAACGTTCAAGTAAAGGGGACAAAGATTGGCGCTTTTACGGATGACAATGGTAAATACTCCATTGCCAATGTTCCGGCAAATGCTACTTTGGTATTTTCATCCATCGGTTTTACAACTCAGGAAGTTGCAGTTAGCGGCAGAGGTGTCATTAACGTACAGCTTTCCGCAGATGCAATGGCATTGGATGAGACCATTGTAGTTGCCTATGGTACTGCAAAGAAAGGCACTTATACAGGTGCTGCGGCAGTAGTAAAAAATGATGCTATCAAGGATGTCCCGACAGCTTCTTTTGAGAATGCTCTTAACGGAAAAGTTGCAGGACTTCAGGTTACGCAGAGTTCAGGACAGGTTGGTTCCACAACCTCTATTCACATTAGAGGTATCGGTTCCATGAATGCTTCTACTGAACCTTTGTACGTAATTGATGGTGTTCCGGTTTCACAAGGAGACGCCGGACAAATGTACGGATACACTTACTCTACCAACAACGTCATGAGCACATTAAACCCAGATGATATTGAGAGTATTACAGTATTGAAGGATGCGGCTGCATCATCACTTTACGGATCACGTGCAGCAAACGGAGTTGTAGTTATCACAACCAAGAAAGGAAAATCAGGAAGACCTTCCATCAACTTTAAGACTTCCGTATCTCTTTCACCTTCATGGGCAACAAAGAACTACTCATCTGCATCTGCAGAGGACCAGGTTGCTATGGAGTATGAAATTTTCTGGGATTACAGATTGCAAAGCGGTCACACAGAGGCACAAGCCAATGCTTACGCTCTAAAGCAAATCAACACCGGAGACAGATGGAAAAAACACGGATATGTAATTACATCAGAAGACACCGGACGTTATACAAAACTTAACATCGGCGTTGTAGACGGAGCAGAGAAGAGATTAAATAAATATTATGACTGGAACAGCGATTTGTTCAAGATGGGTGTTTACCAGACTTACGATCTTTCCGTCAGCGGTGGTAATGATCAGACAACTTATTATTCTTCAATAGGTTATACTAAAGATAAAGGCCGCGTGATTGATAATAAATTCACCCGCGTATCCGGACGCTTGAACGTTAACCAGAAGGTTGGAAAGTTCTTTGAGTTTTCTACAAACGTAGACCTTGGAAGAACTAAGACAATAGGATTCAACGATTCCAGAAGCACAAGCAGCAACTACTTCATGGCTTCCAGAAATATGTTGTTCCCTTTGTACTGGCCTTATTATTATGATGATGAAACAAAACCTTATCTGAAGTTTAACGGATATTGCTATAACCCTAATTATTATCATGATAAATGGTCAAACTCATCTAGGACCTTGAAGATTAGAGCATCAGAGACTCTAACTTTCCACATACTTCCCGGACTTGATGCAAAGACAGTTTTCTCTTATGATAACGCAGAGACATTGGATCATTATTATGTAAGTGCAGAGCACTACAACGGTGCAGGTACCGACGGAGAAGTTGATGAAATGACGACCAATTCTAATAAGATGGTTTCTTCATCTACAGTCTCTTACAACACTACATTTGCAGAGAAGCACACAATTTCCTTGCTTGCAGGTTTTGAGGCAGAGAAGAACAAGACTGATTTCCAGCGTTCTACCGGTACATTCCTGCCATCTACAGTCCATACCGTAGCAACAGCAGGAGTTGTTGATGCTAACGCTTATAACTGGGGCAATTCACTTGCTTCCGTATTGAGCAGGGCAGAGTACAATTATGATAACAGATATTACGCATCCGCATCATTCAGACGCGACGGTTCTTCTAAGCTTGGCAAAGATAACCGCTGGGGTAACTTCTGGTCAGTAGCAGGCAGCTGGAGAATTACTAATGAGGAGTTTATGAAGAGTGCTCCTTGGATTACCAGCTTAAAGCTAAGAGCATCTTATGGTGTTAACGGTACGCTTCCTTCCAACAATTATGGTTGGAGATCTCTTTCTGCATTTACCCTTAAGTATCAGCAGAATCCTGGTAGCATCATCAGCACAACAGCAGATGAGAACCTTACATGGGAGACTAACTACACAACAAATATCGCATTGGAATTTGGTTTATTTGATCAGAGATTATACGGTACAATTGAGTGGTTCAACAGAGATTCCAAGGATTTGCTACAAGATGTTCCAATTCCTACAGTAACCGGTTATTCTTCTAAACTTCAGAACATTGGAAAGATTAACAACAAGGGATTTGAAATTGAATTAGGCGGCGACATTATCCGCAACAAGCAGATTACATGGAGCGCAAGTGTTACAGCTTCTATTCTTAAATCACAGGTTAAGAAACTTTACGGAGGAGAGGACATTCTTTGGTCTGACCCTACAGGCGATGATGCCCGTGCAAATTACATCTACAGAGAGGGACAATCTACCCTTGCATTCTGGGGACGTGAATGGGCAGGCGTTAATCCTGCAAACGGAAGACAAGTATGGTACATCAACGGAAGCAAAGAGGAAGAAGCTTCATTCCAAGATGGAGTTAACGGCAAATTTAAATATGCCGGAAGATGGGCTTCTTATGATTATAATGATGCTTATGAGAAAATCATAGGTAACGGTGTTCCAAAGATTTACGGAGGCATCAATACTGACGTTACATGGAAGAACTTCACACTTGGATTAAACTTCATTTACAAACTTGGCTGCTGGCTGTATGACGGCGCAGAGAAGGATATAAATGATGATGGTTACTATTGGACAAGAACTCGTTCTGCATTTGTTGCAAAGAACAGATGGACTCATGAGGGCCAAAAGACTACAGTACCTCAGATTCAAGGTGTTGACTTAACAGACGCTATGATTAAGAGTACTCGTCACCTACATCACGGAGACTTCTTAAGACTAAAGACTGTAACATTTGGTTATAATCTACCTAAGAACTGGATTTCCAAGGTTGGCTTGCAGAATGCAAGAGTATATTGCAGCGGCACTAACCTACTAACATGGGCAGCTTATAGAGAGGTTGACCCTGAGACTAACCAATACAGCACAAGAGGTTGGGAAACTCCTTTCTGCAAGGTTATTACCTTTGGATTGGAACTTGGTTTTTAACTGATAAAACTGTAAGAAAATGAAAAAATTATATACTACACTATTAGTTGTATTGAGCTTGTTTGCTTTCACATCCTGCAATGATTTCCTGGATATGAAACCTACAAATAGCGTTGACTCAAAAGGCTCCGTTACAACCGCAAGAGATGCAGAAGTTGCTATCAACGGTTTAGTCAGAGAGATGTTGAGTACTTCTCTGTATGGCCGCAACATATTGCTTTACGCAGATGCTAAAGGCGGAGATTATACGGTTGTTTCAAACGGAAGAGGCTCAGACGCCCTTTATACATTTAGCCATACTTCTGTTTCCGGAACATATTCCGGCTTCTGGAGCGTAGGTTATACTTGCATTGCGCAGATAAACAGCGTTTTGGAGAGCATTGACGCAGTTGAAAAAGCCGGCACAAAAGAGGATTTCAGCGACGCTAAAGGTCAGCTGTATACTTACAGAGCAATGATTTATTTTGATCTTGTAAGAATGTACGGAAAAGACTACAACGTTGATAAATCAGCTTTGGCAGTTCCTTTGGTAACGGCAAGCCTGGCAACAACTGAGAAGCCTTCACGTGCTACTGTTAATGATATTTATACTCAAATAGTTAGCGATTTGAAAACAGGCGCAGGCTTGATTGGAAAAGATGCTAATAACGGCTATATCAATTACTATGGCAACCTTGCAATTCAGGCAAGAGTTGATATGGAAATGGGTAAATATGCTGAGGCTCTTGCAGCTTGCAAAGAGATTATCAGTGACGGTGATTATTCCTTGTATTCAAATTCAGAATGGGTAGATTCATGGAAGAAACAGTTTGGAAGCGAGTCAATTATAGAATTTGCAGTTAACATCAATGAGGCTGACCACGGCTCTGCTTGCCTTGGTGAAACAATAAGCCGCGAGGGTGACTGCGATGGTGATTCTGACGGATTGTTTGTTGCTAGTGACTTCTGGCTGGCAAGAATGAAGGAAGATGCAAGCGATGTCCGCTGGGGCATCATGGCTTATGATGAGCTTTCTAAGACAAGACTTGGCTCTTGCTATAAATATCTTGGAAGCACTTCATTGTCAGGTGATGGCAAAGCAGGATATACTGCAGTTAACATCAAGCTTTGCAGACTGTCAGAGATTTATCTAATTGCTGCAGAGGCCGCATTAAGAACCGGCAATTTGAGCGCAACTGACGGAGCTGCTTACTATCTGAATCAGATTAGAAAGCGTTCTCCTAACTTGGCTCCTGCTACTGAGTCAACTGTTACTCTTGATATGATTCTATTAGAGAAGAGCAAAGAGTTATTTGGAGAGGGTCAAAGATATTGGGACTTAATCCGCTGCAACAAGAGCATCACTTATAATGATGTAATTGACGGAGGAGAGGGAGAGCTTCCTCACCCTTACAGAGAGTCAACAATTGACAGAACATTCTTTAGAACTATCCTTCCTATTAGTCAGGATGATATCAATACAGATGCAAATCTAGTACAGAATCCTGGTTATTAATAGATTATATGTCGCGACAGATTGATTGCCGCGGAACAAAAAAAGAAGCGCCCGTGAAAACGGACGCTTTTTTTTAAATATTATTTTAAAATAAAACCGCCAAATACTCGGCGGTTTTAAAATGTCGGGATACCCCGACTCGAACGGGGGACCTCCTGCACCCGAAGCAGGCGCGCTAAGCCAACTGCGCCACATCCCGAAACTTCTCCTTGCGGAGCAAATCAAATGCTCCCTGCGGAGCAAACTCGCACCCCTTGCGGAATGCGGGTGCAAATATAAAAATTATTTGCAGAACTTCTTATCAAACGCTCTCTTTAACTGCCCCATCGCCAGCTCAACCGTAGCTCTGGGACAACCAATGTTAAGCCTCATAAACCCTTCTCCTCCAGGACCAAATACAGCCCCATCATTTAGAGCAAGATGAGCATCATCAGCAATAAAACTGCAAAGTTGTTTTTGAGTCAAACCAAGATTCCTAAAGTTCAAATAAATTAAAAATGAAGCCTGAGGTTTAATCATAGTAATAAGCTGTGTTTTGTGCTCAGACATCTGCCTGCCTCCTTTTACCTTTGAGATAGCATCAAAAATAAAATTATCTCTCAAGAATTTCTCAACATAATTTATGTTGCCCTGCATATATTCAAGCGCCTGCTTTAACCACTCGGAACCCTCTGGCGTATAGACATATCTGTCGGGAATAAAAGAATAAACATTGCCTCCGTCAAACTCTCCGTCATCCAAATATTTAGCAAACGTGTCATGCAGCTTTTTGTTTGTAGCAATCCACTCGCTGCTGCCAAGACCGGCGCAGTTGAAAGTTTTGCTTGGAGCATGGAATGTAATGGTATTCAGTGCTTGACGAGCATTAACAGTTGCAAAAGGGATGTGCTTTAAAGGGGGAAATGTCAGGTCACAATGGATTTCATCTGACAGCACAAGCACTTTATTCTGCAAACAAATTTTTGCAATCTCTTCTAGTTCCCGACGGGTCCATGCTCTTCCGCCAGGGTTGTGGGGATTGCAGAGTATCATAGCTTTGCAGCCTTTTATCTTTTTACGGAAATCATCAAAATCCAGCTCAAATTGCTGCTCTTTAGCTGCAGCATTTCCTTTAATGGCAATGTCTTTTAATTTCAAATTGCAATTGACAAGCTTGCAGCCCGCAGCAAGAATCTGCAGACGGAACGGAAAATAGACCGGAGGCATGATAAGGACTTTATCTCCCGGCTTTGTGAAACATCTTAAAGCGTGGCACAAGCCAACAACAATGCCCGGAACAAAACCTATGTTTTCCGCTTTGATGCTCCAGTTATAACGCTTTTTAAACCAGTAGATTATAGCCTTGTACCAATCTTCCGGACGGCGCGCATAACCCAGCACCTCATGTTCATTCCTTTTGTTCAGCGCGTCCATCAAAAAAGGCGGCGTGCGGAAATCCATATCCGCCACCCACATTGGGAGAAGATTTTTTTTATGCCATCTCTCCACAACCGCATCCCATTTTAAGCAATCAGTATTTCTGCGCTCAATGATTTCATCAAAATTATATTTTGCCATAAATATTATATTTACAACCGTGTTAATTATCTATTTTATAATGATTTATCCTTTATACTTAGGAAGGCTGAACGCAAAGTTCGCGCCGCCAAGTTCAGACTTAGAATACCATATTTTTCCGCCGCTCTGTTCAATTATGCTCTTGCTGATTGCAAGTCCAAGTCCGTTGCCGCTGCTCTTTGTGGTAAAGTTTGGAGTAAACAATTTTGGCATATCTTCCTCTTTAACGCCGTCTCCATTGTCCTCCACGGCAACCACATAATCATCCCCTTTGTCCTGCAAAGAAACTCTTATGAATCCCTTGCCAGTCTCGCTTACTTTCTCAAGCGCCTGTATTGCGTTGGAAATCAGATTAACAAGGACTCTAACTATTTGTCCCTTGCGGGCGAATATCATGCATTTTTCAGAATCATATCCATAAGAAATTCTAATATTATCTTGCGTATCAAATAGTATTTTTTGCTCCCGGATAAGTTCATACAAATTAACTTCAGCATTATCTTCCACAAAGAATTTTGCAAAACTGCTAAATTCAGAAGCAGTGTTTGAAAGGATATCTATCTGCTCCAAAATTGAATTCCCCGTATCTTCAAATTTCTCCTCCCATCCAGGGGCATTTCTCTTCTTAAGCATTATAAGCCTCTGAATACTAAGCTTCATCGGAGTCAGAGGATTTTTAATTTCATGCGCAATTCTGCGGGCCATCTCGCTCCATGCCCTTTCTCTTTCAGTCTGCGCCATCTGTTTTGTGCTCTCCACCAAAGAGTCCACCATCTTGTTGTACGCCCCTACCAAAAGTCCAAGTTCATCCTCGCTCTTATAGTTAATATGTTCAGGCTTCTTTGATACATCTATAAACTGCATCCTTCCGCTTATCTGCGCAAGAGGCCTTGTAACGGAATTGGAAAGTACTGTGCCAAAGAAGATTGCAATAATCAGCAAAATGATATAAACATTAATGATTGCTGCTACAACGGATGACAAATCTCCTCTTAATGAGGAAGTCTTTGCAAAGTACGGGATGTTCACAATGGCAATCATCTTGCCGTTAACATTGAATATAGGCGAGTATAAAGAGTAATAATGAAAGACTCCAACCCTCTCTTTATTAAACACTTGGCTTCTTGTCTTAAGCACCAGTTCAGAATATGCCTTTGGATTCATTCTGGATGACAGAACATATTTGTCAAAAAGCTCCGGCTTTGTAGAGCGGATTAATTTTCCGTGAGGGTCATACAAGTTTATATCGGACTGCGTATCATTTGCCAGGCGGTCCATTGCCTGGAACAAATCATTGGAATTAATATCGGTGTAATCCCTTGCGTATGAGCAAAATGTAGAGAGCGTCTTCTGCACCGTCTGAATTTTTTCCTCCAGCCTCAGCCTGTTGCTTCCGTTATAGTAATTGATACTGAACCACACGGTGCCAAGGGCCATTGCAATAAGCGCAACAACCAGTGCGGTAGTAAGCAAATATGTCATTTTCCTCCTCAGAGATTTCTTTGGACCTCTCAATCTGGAAACAGCTCTAATTCTGGACCTTCTAACCCTCAGGACTATAAAGAAAATAGCGCAATAGAAAAGCATCAGATAAGAGAAGGAAACCAGATAAGGGAAGAAAGATCTCTTTGGACGGCTTATTACCACCAAGTTATCATCTGAGACCTGATTAATGAAATGGACACATTTATCTTTAATTTCCACGGCAAATCCGTCGGGAGCTTTATAAGCAGAAGATGAGATAGGATAATTATAATTACCCTTGTAAAGTGTCAGCCTTCCGCTATAATATTTTGCATAAGAGTATTCCGACGGAATATTGACATTGTCTTGCTGCTGATAATCAAATAGTTCTGCCGGATAGCCGGATGGATCCTCTGCAAACCTGGAATCAATTTCTATGTATAAATTTATAGGGCCATTCTCCGTCAGGTATTTAAAAATTCCAAGATATCCAACCTTTCCTTTGTAATTGCTAAGATAAAAGAAACTGCTTCCGTCTGCTATCGGCATTGCATTATACTGAGTAAGCAAAGCATCATAATACTGCATGCAGTCAACAAGTTGCGGCAACGGCAGCACATCATTCGGACGGCAAATTGTTAAACTTATAAGATATTTTTGCTTTATGCTTTGGAAATAAAGTTCAGAAAATCTCTGCTCCAAAAGTTTAAGGTTTTCCTTTGGAAGATTAAGAATTACAGCAGACAAAGGGTCCTTTGCAAGCTTCATTTCAATAGAGCGCAGTTCCAGCTCAAGTCCCAAATCTCTCTCCACGGAGAGTTTGTTAGTTACCACTTTGCTCCACTCGCACTCCTTCTTAAAGCTAAGATAATTAGTTGTCAACAAAGTATATAGAGCGGTAGCAAAAATAAATATCAAAATGTTTCTTGCAGAGAGCAGGTAATAATTTCTTTTTATCCCGATAGTTTTTGCAGCATTTTGCAATGAGAAAAGCAAATCCAAAAACAGCAGAGCATAAGAGAGATAGCAGAGCACGGAATAAAAATTCAGCTGCGTTATTCTATACAATTCCAGCACAATTGTGGAATTGTTAATAAGAGAGCGCAGCGTAAAGTTTATATAAACAAATAGAACTATCGGGAGTAAAATTATTGGCGCCAGAACAATTTGCCTTCTCCAGCCCGCATGTGTTTTGACATAACGCAAGCAGTTGGTTCTGAGCATATAAATGGCCAGCACTATCAGAAAGACATATAAATTATTCAGCAGCAAATTGCCAAGGGAAGAGAATATTCCTGCATCTGCATAAAGAGTAGGAGAGAAGAAATCTGAGTCTAGCCTCAGGTATCCTCCAAATTGAAAACACAATACGCGCAAGACAGTAATGCCCGCCGCAAAAATCAGAAAATCTCTTAATGTCCTTCTCCTGTAGAAAAGAGCAAAAAATCCGCACAGCGCAAGGACAAGAGCTATCCAAACAAGAAGGCTCACGCTCTTTGAGCCTCTAAACGCAACATCCTCAACCACAGCAAATAGCACATCTCCTTCCTTATCCTTTACAATTGCTCCGTCATCAAAATTTATTGGTACAATATCCAGCCGCCTGGAGAGCTTAAGCCTTGGATTTATCGTAGAAGAACCCGTTGCGTCGGAAGACCTGGAGTCTGTCTTTATAAGAAGACCCGCAATGATTTTTTGATTCCCCTTTGCATATACTTTTACAACATACCAGGAAGTACCCAAGTTCACATACTGTTCATTTCCTTTTAGATATGCGAACGGGGAATCAAATTGATTTTGGCTCCCCATATAATGAATCCTGTAAAGCTGCATGTATGCAGTAGCATCAATATCCACTTCATCATTGCTTATAGGGAACTGATTTACCCAAGACTGCAGCGTATCGGCGCAATAGCGGTACAAAACCATATCGCTTGGAAAATCCTCAAAACTAAGCCATTGAGAAGCTGGCTTATTAAGCGATTTGTTGGCGTAATCCTCCAAAATCTTCTCTCTCTGCTGAACAATTTTTTCTACTCTTGCAGCTTGCCCCTTCAAAGAAGTACTCTGCGGAGTAACAAAAAAGGAGACCGCGGCAATAATAACGGCTGCAGCAAAAAACAGCAGAGCGCTAGTGCTTTTGAAAAATCTTTTTATATTCCCGACAGTATCTTCAAACATTGGAAATCAGTTAATTATCGCCAATTTAAATATCTATTGATGATGATAAGGCTCACCCCTCATAATTGTAAACGCTCTATATAATTGTTCAATAAAAATAAGCCTTACCATCTGGTGAGAAAAAGTCATCTTTGACAATGATACTTTTTCATTTGCCATTTCATACACCTCTTTGGAAAAACCATACGCTCCGCCGATAACAAAAAAAATCTCTTTATCACCTCCCCCGCAAGATAGCCTTTGCTCCAAATGCCGTGCCCATCCGACTGAATCAAAAGATGTTCCGCGCTCATCCAATAAGACCACCCATGCACCTCCGGCAACTTTCACGGCACCACCTCTTCCCGCCGGCACATCCTTCTTGCCGCCTGAAATCTCTTTAAGTATCAGGGAGCCCTCCTTATCCTTTATCTGCCCTTCCGTAAGAGATGCGGCATTTTTTAAAGCCGGAATATATGTTGTGGAAAACTTAACATAATGTTTCAGCCTCTCCTCATAAATCTGCATTCCGCTTGTTATGTAGGGGAAATCGGTTTTTCCAACACATATCAGAGTCACTTTCATACTTGCAAAAATAGCCATTTTTACCCAATATGGCTTGATTTTTGCAATTTTCCTCGCTCACATTATGCATTTAAATATTAAGAACATACGGACACCCCTTTTAACTGCCGCAGCTGCAATGTGTATTGCGGCTGGTTTTTTTGCGCTAAGCTCCTCTGACGTTCCGCAAAGAGAGGGAGGTGATGTCTTTGTTCCAATATCCAAATACATTCAGAAAGGAGATGCAGAGAAACTATCTGCGTGGTTTGCAAACAATCTGGAGATGGAAATTCTTGGAAACCCCACAGACTGCAGCAAAGTGCAGGCGACCCAGATTATGAAAAATTTCTTTGCAGAATTTACCCCAAAACGTTTTACCATTCTTCACAAAAGCGGCAATCCTCCAATGAAATACGCAATTGGAAATCTTACTGCCGGCGGGGACAACTTTAGAGTAATTCTTCTTGTAAGAACTCAGCCTTCCCCTGCGCAAATTTTGCAAATACGCATTGAGCGCAACTCTGGAGCTGTAAATTAGCACATTCTATCTTTTTGTTAAATTTGCAGACGCTTAAGTGAAGTTTTAACAGATTAATATGAAAGTACTTATTATAGATGACGAGAAGAGCATCCGCATGGCTTTGAAGGACATCCTTGAGGATGAGGGACATGAGGTCTCATTAGCTGAAGACGGGAAAAAAGGGTTGGAGCAGGCGCTTGCCAATAATTTTGATGTTATTTTCTGCGATATAAAAATGCCCGGCATGGATGGTGTAGAAGTGCTGGATAAGCTTGTAGCTGAAGGGGTTGAATCATCTGTCGTGATGATATCGGGGCACGGTTCCATAGACACCGCAGTTGAGTGCATTAAAAAAGGAGCCTTTGATTTTATTCAGAAACCGCCAGATTTAAACAGGATTCTTATTACTCTAAAAAATGCCAGCGAAAAGACTTCCATAGTCAAAGAAAATAAGACGCTTAAGAAGAAAATTTCAGGCACCGGAGTTCAGGAAATTATCGGAAATTCGCCCGCTATAAATCAGGTAAAGGCAATAATAGATAAAGTTGCCCCTACTGATGCGCGCGTGCTTGTAACGGGTTCTAACGGAACAGGCAAAGAGCTGGTAGCCAGATGGCTGCATGAAAAAAGCAACCGCGCTCAAATGCCGTTCATAGATGTTAACTGCGCTGCTATTCCAAGCGAACTTATTGAGAGCGAATTGTTTGGACATGAGAAAGGAGCGTTCACTTCTGCTGTAAAACAGCACAAAGGAAAATTTGAACAGGCAGACGGCGGAACACTATTTCTGGATGAGATTGGAGACATGAGCCTTCCTGCTCAGGCCAAGGTACTTAGAGTTCTTCAGGAGAATAAATTGACAAGAGTTGGGAGCGACAAGGACATCAACGTTAACGTTAGAGTTGTTGCCGCCACAAATAAAAATCTGTCAGAAGAGATTAAAAAGGGAACCTTCAGAGAGGATTTGTATCAGAGACTTAGCGTAATTATCATACACGTTCCAACACTGGCTGAGAGGAAAGAGGACATCCCTATTCTTGTAAATTTCTTCATAAAGCAAATTTGCACAGAGGGCGGAATGCCTATGAGGAAAATCAACAACGATGCTATAGAAGAGCTTAAGAAACATTCATGGAGCGGAAATATCCGTGAACTGCGCAATGTTGTTGAGCGCTTGTTAATTCTTGGCAGCAACCCGATTACAAAAGCAGATGTGGTTGCCTACGCTGCCCCTATTTTTAAATAGCGGTCTCCGCCTTAATCTATAATTCAGAAACAATTTTATCCATTGCTCCTTCCCGCAAAGAGAAGCTGCTCTGCCATAATTGAATTTCCGGGCCTGAAGTCTCTTTCATTCGCCTCAAAATGAAGCGGACAAAGATAATCCCCAGCACAATATAATTCTCTCTTATTGAGTTCATTCCACGGATTCGCATTCTTTCGGCCTTTGTGGTTGGCAGCAGTCTTTCATACAATTTTTCCATCTCACCCAGAGGCAGCGTGATAGAATTTTTATCACGATAGCCACAGTCATAAATCAAATCTTTGAAGGTGTCAAAGGTGCCGGAGGAACCAATAAGAATTTTTGGTTTATACTCTTTTATCTTTTCCCAAAGTATCTGCAGCGCTTCATCACAATAAACAAGGAACTCATCAATCACTTCATTCTTAATAGGTTCACTATAATTGAATCTTTCCCTCATCCGCGCCATGCCAATTGGGAAGCTGTGTTCCCAGAGGATTTTGGCTCCGTCGGTGATTATGAATTCGTCTGAGCCGCCGCCGATGTCTAGCAGCATATAAATATCCCCACTGTTATATGCATCTGCCACCGCATCTGCATTCGCCTCTGCCACTGAGCCGATTCGTTTAAAGTCGCTGCGCTCCATGCGCTCATCTGGCTCAGTGGCAGAGGCGCAACCGAATCTTATCTTCTTGCTGAATTGGGGCACACTCAACATGACGCCGCGGAAAATAAACATAGCCTCAACATCCCCGCTAATTACCTGGATATCAATTCCAAAACGCTCATCCATAAATGAGACAAACTCCCGGCCGTTCTTTGCATCCCTTACCGCGGAAGTTGCAAAGGGATAAACCGGAACTTGCGTATTATATTGTCCCTCAATCTTTTTGACGTGCCATAAAATTTGCTTCATAGCATCAGACGCCGTCTCAAATGCGACAGGCTTAATAACTCCGTCTGCAAGACCTGCCGCCCCTATTCTAGAAGGAGCCTTAAAAAGACAAATGTACTTCACTCTTTTTTGCCGGACACCATCAATGCTAACATCAGCCATATTCACCTCTGCTACAAGCAGATTGAATACATTGGTTCCCATGTCAATTACTGCAATTATTTTCCGCGGTTTCTCCGGAGCATTAATAACACTCATGATAATTATTGCCCGGACGGAAGTTTAATAGAGGGTTTAAGAATTTGAAGATTAAAATTGGGTTTTAGGATTGCATTAAGCCAATCTATTTCCTCCTCCATTGTCATGCTGCTATTGTCCAGAACAATAGCATCTTTTGCCTTTGTAAGAGGGTCTTTTGCTCTGTGTTCATCAATGTCATCTCTCTTCTTCAGAGCTGCAAGTACCTCATCATAAGTATCTTTAGCTCCCTTCAACTTAAGCTCGTCAAAGCGGCGCTTAGCTCTTACCTCAGGGGACGCAGTCATAAAAATTTTTAATTCCGCATTTGGAAATACCGCCGTTCCTATGTCCCGACCATCCATTACAAGTCCTTTATCGCCTCCCATCTTGCGCAAAATTTCATCCACATATTCTCTTACAAAAGGAACTTCTGCTATCCTGCTTACCAGTCCTGAAATTTCAGATGTTCTAATTTGTTTCTCCACATTAGAACCATTTAAATAAGTCATGCTTTTTCCGTCGGGACAGGAAGTTTTAAAAGAAAGTTCTATTTTATGCAGCACTTTCTGCAACCCCTCAGCCTCAACAACACCCTTATTATCAATAAATCCGTTAGTATATGCAAAATATGTAACCGCCCTGTAAAGAGCTCCGCTGTCTGCATAAATATATCCGAGTCCTTCCGCTACAAGTTTGGCAAAAGTGCTTTTACCCGTAGAGGAGTAGCCATCTATCGCGATGATTATCTTACCATTAGCCATAAAATTCTCCTTTTCTGTTAATGCAAAGTTAATAGAATTTATTTTGACTATATTCGCAATTCAAAATTCCGTTTAAGAGATATTATTCTGTTTGAGAATAAAATTATGAGACTAAGAAATATAAAATTACTTCTTGTTGTTTTGCTATCGCTTATTCAAATCAATATCGCGACAGGCACTAGCCCACAACTAGATTCTATCAGAAAAAAATTACCTCATCTGTCAGGAAAGGAAAAGCTGGTTGCGCTGAACAATCTTTGTCAAATTGCGGGAAACATAAATGATTCCACCCAAGAGTTGGACTGCATAAAAGCCTATATGTTAGAGGCTAAAAAGCAGAACAACATAGGAGAGGAAGCCTATGCAAGAGAACTCAGGCTTAATTGTTTGTATAATTATTATATGAGAGATCAAATGGCAAGGGAGCTGCCGGAGAATCTTTCATTTTTCTCAGAACACAAATTGTGGCAACAGTATTACAGCAAGTGGACGCTAATTGTGGAGATGTATTTGTATGATGGAAAATTTCATACGGCATTAAGGGAAGTTGAAAAAATTTATACAGATGCCCGCAACAGAAAAAATGATTACGGCATCGGGATTTCTCTGTCATGTCTTGGCAAGACTTATTTGCACATGCGCATGGACAAGGAGGCTGCAAGAAAATTTGAGGCTGCAGTAAAATATTTGAAAAAAAATAAAGACAACGCAACTGACCTTGTAGACACCTATCGTGATTACTGCGTGGTCCTCAATAATTTAAGAGATTATACAAAAGAAGCATCTATAGCGCTGGAATGGAAAAAAGTTTTGGACAGCTATAAAGAGAGATATAAAAAAGAGGGTACTGATATTTCCGCACTGGATGATTTTTACCGCAAGTGCTACGGGGCGCTCGGATTGGCGGAGACAGGCCTGCATGATTTTAAGAGCGCTAAGCCATTCTTAGACATGGCAATGGAGCTTTCAAAAAATTCCTCTCCTCTTGCGCAAGTGGATGCCCTGGATAACTTATCTACTTACTGCATAGAGGCTAAAGAATTTGAACAAGCCTTAAAGTATGAAGCTAAACGTTTTGCTTTGGATAGTGCAATGGGCAATGGCTTTGGGCTAATTGGTGTTTATGAAAAACGCGCAGATATTTATATGAGATGCGGAATGAAGGCAAAAGCAGCGGATGAATACGAAAAGCTCATACCATTAAAAGACTCTCTAAACGCCTCAGAAACAAGCAGTCAATTAAATGAATTAAGTACTCTGTTCAAAGTGGACCAGCTCAAACTGGAAAAACGCGCAAGCACTTATAGGCTTTACGCCGCAATTATTGTTTGCCTGCTGCTAATTGCAATTCTGATAACTGCAATAATTTATGCCAGAAGGTTAAATGAAAAGAACAGAATTATTTATGAAAGACTGAGGGAAACACACAGGAGAGAAGAAGCGGCGGCAAAGGCTGCTATTGAATCTCAAAAAACTGCCGGTAACTCAGAAAGACAAACTTCGCCTGATGCAAGCACTTCTCAAGATAGTTCTCAGCCTGAACAGGAAGAAGTTATTTATCAGCGTCTTAACAACATAATGCAGAAAGAAGAATTGTTTAAGAATCCTTTGCTTGGAAGAGATGACCTAGCTGCAAAAGTGGGAACCAATAGGAGTTATCTTCTGGATATTATTAAGAACTGTTCTGAGGATAAGAGCGTTACGGATTTTATTAATGGTTACCGTTTACGCAATGCTTCTGTTATGCTGATGAGAAATCCTGAATTATCCATCACAGAAATTGGGGAATCATCCGGCTTTAATTCCCGCAGTTCTTTCAACCGGCTTTTCTTGGGAAGATACGGAATGACTCCGTCCGAATTCAGGAGAATTTCCAAAAAAGAGGAGAAAGAGAGGCCATAACTTCCAATTTTAGCACAGCCAGTGCCAAAAATTTGCGTATATTCGCACCGCTGAGTTTTATTCTTGCTGTGTCTATGAAAAAGAAATGGTACCGCTCCAAACATAAATGGCGCTATCTTCTGATTGCTCTAAAATACTGTACCACACCTGGTAATGTATACCGCATCGCATGCGGAAAGTCTAATGACAAATGGGGCTATATAGTCATTGAACTTGTTAAGTACGGAATTTTCAAGAAAGAAGATTAGCCGGCCGCTATTCACAAAAAATTGCGGCTAAAAAGAGTAAAGTGTATCTTTGCGCCTGATGCGTGTTAAAGTAGAAATAGACAAGAATTCAGGCTTTTGCCACGGAGTTATACGCGCCGTGGAGACGGCTGAGAAGAATCTTTCTCCCGACAGTTCCCTTAATACATTGGAAAACAGCAGCAGCTCAAAAACGCGCAGCCATGCACATTTATATTCACTTGGAGCAATAGTGCACAATGGCTCGGAGCTGGAGAGGCTTAAAGTTAAAGGATTGGAAGTCATAGATATAGAGCAAATGAAAAATCTGCACAACACTTCCGTCTTAATCCGCGCACACGGGGAACCTCCTGAGACCTACCAAATTGCCAAAGAAAACAAGATTAATTTAATTGACTGCACCTGTCCGGTTGTGCTGCAGCTGCAGAAAAAAATACGTGAAACTCCTGGACAGATTGTGATTTTTGGGAAGATGGGGCATGCGGAGGTTAATGGGCTTGTCGGGCAGGCGCGTGGGCGTGCTGTTGTTATTGAAAATACTGATGACTTGGATTCTTCAGATGTGCTGGAGCCTGCTCACCTAAAGTCGCTACGCTCCATGCGCTCGCTAGGCTCAGCGGCATCTTCAGAATCTCATTGCTATAATATTGAAATAGCAAGGCAATCTGCGGGCTCCAGCAGTTCCAAAGGAGCCACAATAGATTATACAAAGCCTATCAACATCTTCTCGCAAACCACAAAAGACCCGGACGAATACGAGCATGTATGCGCAGAAATCAAAAAACGGATGGCCCCCGGAGTAGAATGCACCGTACACAACACAATCTGCAGGCAAGTAGCCGGCAGGCACTCCAAACTGACGGAATTTGCACGTTCACACAACGTTATCATATTTGTAAGCGGCAAAGAGAGCTCAAACGGAAAAGTTTTATTTGATTTATGCAAATCCACAAATCCGCGCTCATACCACATTCAGAGCCTTAAACAAATTGATAAAGAGTGGTTTAAAAATGGCGACACCGTAGGTATATGCGGAGCCACCTCAACACCAAAATGGCAGCTGGATGCTGCATCTAAATTTTTGAAAATAAGCCTAAATAATTATATTTGCGCCAAATTTTACACATTGATATATGGCAACTACAGGAGATTTTAAAAACGGAATATTTTTCCTATTCAACGAACATCCTTGCCAGCTGGTTTATTTCCAGCACGTTAAGCCGGGCAAAGGAAACACTATCGTGAGAACAAAATTTAAAGATTTAAACACCGGCAAGCTGTTGGAACACACTTATGGCGCTGGAGAGCGCATAGACCTTGTATCTGTGGAGAGAAGACCTTACCAGTTCCTTTACAAAGACGATACGGGCTACAACTTCATGCATAAAGAGACTTATGAGCAAGTTCATCTAAATGAGGATTTTGTAAGCAATGCAGACCTTATGAAAGAGGGACAAGATGTTGAGATGATGGTATGGGCAGACAAAGAGGAAATTCTTACATGTGAGCTGCCTCAGTTTGTAACTCTGCAAGTCACTTATACAGAGCCTGCTGTAAAAGGCAATACCTCTACCAACGCTCTTAAGGAGGCAACTTTGGAGACCGGCGCAAAAGTTATGGTTCCGCTCTTCATCAATGAAGGAGAGAAAATAAGCATCAAAGTAGAAGACCGTTCATACGGAGAGAGAGTAAAGGAATAGGAAAAATGCTTACCTTTAAGTCCGCAATCTGGAACAATCCGGTTGCGGATTTTTTTTTACTAATCTTATGAAAAAATTATTTTTATCAGTCGTCGTTTTGGCCACCGCAATTTCCCTTTGCGGATGCCAGCCCAAAATGAAACTTAATTCTGACGGAACCGTCAAGATAGATAATAGCGAACTTGACCAGATGATAGAGAACGGAAAGTTTGCAAAGGCAAAAAAGATTATTGCTAAAGAGCTGGCCATGAACAATTTGTCTGATTCCACAAAAATGGCTATCAATTTTGAGACAGAGAAGATGAACAGAATTGCGGCAGAATTTAATCAGACAGATTCTACAGTAATGCCGTACATAAAAAAATATATTCCTGATGTTACTCCTAAGCAAATACGCGAGTGGAAAAAGAGCGGAGCCCTTGAGTGCAAAGTAATTGACGGGAAGACATTCTATTTTAGAAAGGCGGCAAGAAATCTTTTCCGCATAGATACTCTTGCTAAAAAGACATTTGAAAAAGTTGAAGGCCCAGAACAAGGTCTTGGCAAATTTTTAAGCAATTACCTAGCCGGAGTAGTAAGTGCCGCAAAAAAGCCGATACCTGCAACAGACAAGCAGAAAGCAAGTTATGTGGAACCTGTTACCATGACTTTACATTTTTCCATGGAGGTTGACCCTGATGCCGTACCTGCAGGACAAACAGTTAGAGTATGGCTTCCCTATCCAAGAGTTACTCCAAAATACAATAATGTAAAATTGCTAAGCGTGTCACAGCCAGACTACAAACAGTCACCTGTTTCCAACATGCGCAGCTGCCTGTATATGGAGAAAATTTCCAACGGCAAAGACACTCTTAAATTTGGTTATGATATCACTCTTACTTCTTACAATCAGTACTTCACATTTGACCCGCGGGATATAAAACCGTATGACACAAGAAGCAACTTTTATAAGTTTTATACATCCCAAAGAAAGCAACACGTTGTTTTCTATGATGACATTAAAGCTCTGACAAGCAGCATAGTAGGAAAAGAAACAAATCCATACCAGAAGGTTTTGAAAATCTGGAGCTGGATTAACAATCACACAGTTTGGGCAGGTGCAAGAGACTATTCCACCATACCAAATATTCCGGAATATGTGCTTGCAAATAAGCACGGAGATTGCGGAGAGGTTTCACTTCTTTTCATCACGATGGCCCGTATCGCCGGTGTTCCTGCAAGATGGCAAAGCGGCTGGATGCTTCATCCGGGAGATATAAATTTGCATGACTGGGCGCAGGTTTATTATGAAGGAATTGGATGGGTACCTGTAGATCAGTCATTTGGCTTTGTAACAAGCAAAGATGAAGATGTACATTTATTCTACAGCAAAGGACTTGACGCGTTCAGATATGTAGTCAATGATGAATATGGAGACCTTGCTCCTCTTTACCCTGCAAAAATATATCCTCACTCAGATGAGGTTGATTTCCAGATGGGTGAAGTAGAGTGGAAAGGCGGCAACGTTTACAACAACAAATGGAGCTCCTCCATGAAAGTAGACTACATCAGCCCGGCATTCAACCCAGCAGATACTTACAAATAGGATTGCTACTTGAGGACTTTTTTATAATCCGCTGGCTGCTTGATTATTTCTTCCTTATAATAGATAATCCGTCGCGAATAGGAAGAGTGATAAACTCTACCCGCCGGTCGTTTTTTGCAGTGAGATAAAATTCAACAATCCCGGAAGTTTGCGCATCAAGTTTTAAAATGTCCGGTTTGAGTTCTTCCGTTTTTATCTCCTGAGCCTCTTTTTTCTGCAGCGCCTCTTCCAGCTTGCCGCTCCATAACACATTGTCTGCCAATATGTAACCTCCTTCCTTAACAAGCGGGAAAACTAATTCATAATATGCGGGATACTCTCTTTTGTTTGCATCAATGAAAACAATGTCATATTGATTTCTGCAATCCTTAAGAAAAATTTTTGCATCGGTAAAATGCAAATCAATTTTATCTGTTACCCTTGCACGCTCAAAACCTTCTCTGATTAAATCTTCTAGTTCATCATTTATTTCAACTGCATCAACATGCGCACCGCCTCTTGCAAGCCGAATAGCAGAGTAACCTGTAAAAGTTCCAAGCTCAAGAACTCTTTGTGCCTTAACCTGTTGCACAAACAACTCTAAAAAGGCCCCCTCTTCCGCACCAACCAACATACGGGCATGATTTGTCCGCGTGTGGGTTTGACGCACCAGCCATTGAAGAGCCTCATCCTCTTTAATGCCCTTTGCCTTCTCCCAGATATTTTCCAGCTGCTGCTTGTCCATTGAATTTGTATTTAATTTGCTGTTGCAAAGGTATGCAAATAATTACCTATCTCTATAATTATCTAAATGACAACAACTTGCTATCAGACTCTCTATTAGGGAAGCGTTCGGTTGCAAGATGCTGTAGCCCAGCATGTTGCATTAACAGGTAATTTTGCATGCTCTCTCAGCTCGCATGCAGAGCAATGCGCTACAAAGCAGCGCATTGCATTGGGGTTTGACGCGCTACCGCGCGAGGAGACACGCGCCTCCGGCGCGGACTCGCGGCTTTGCCGCTCGTCTTGTTATTACTTGATGACTGAAAATCAAATGATTATGGAAAAATCTTCAAGTATGATGTTATTTTGTAACTTTGCAACATGCTGATAGTAATCTCATTCGTTGCAGCTATTGTGCTGCTGATTATCTCAATTTCCAAGTGGAAAATTCACCCGTTTCTTGCCCTTATGGGGATTAGCCTTTTGCTGGCTATTGTGCTTAAACTTCCGCTTGATGCTATCCCGGATATCATAGGAAAAGGATTCGCATCCACGTTCACAGGCATTGGAATTGTCATCATCTTGGGAATGCTGATAGGCAGCATATTAGAGGCGAGCGGCGCCGCAATAAAACTTGCAGATGTTGTTGTAAAAACTGTCGGGAAAAAACACCCGGAGCTGGCTATGCTGATTATGGGATTCATCGTTTCTATTCCCGTTTTTTGCGACAGCGGTTTTGTTATTATGAACCCTATCCGCAAAGCCATGAGCCGCAAAACCGGAGTATCCCCTGTGTCAATGGCAGTTGCGCTGGCGGCAGGACTTTACTGTTCACATGTTTTTATTCCGCCCACACCTGGTCCGATTGCAGCTGCCGGCTTTTTGGGAGTTGAAAACAATCTTCTGGGAATCATAGGTTTAGGAACGTTAATTTCTATTCCTTGTTTGGTTGTAGCCTATTTTTATGCAAGATATATTGGAAAGAAAACGCACTCATCAGAGGAATCTGTTGTTGCCTCAGCGATAGATAATACTGTAAATTACAATGATTTACCATCGGGGTGGGCGGCATTTGCCCCTATTATTATCCCGATAGTTTTTATGGCCGCAGGCTCTGTTGCAAGTCTTATTGGCATTGATGCAAACAGCGCAGGAGGAGGCGGATTTCTTTACAAGCTCCTCGTCTTTCTGGGCAAGCCAATCATCGCTCTAACAGCAGGTTTGCTGTTTGCTCTGGTGCTGCTCCCATACATAAAAATGCGCGGCGGTTCATTTAGAACTATCACTGAAGATTCGTTAAAAACAGCCGGGCCAATTCTTTTTATCACTGCGGCAGGCGGCGTGCTCGGCGGAGTCATTACCTCCGCAGGTTTTGTGGAATTAATCAAAAGCCACGCATCCGCAATATCATCTATCGGGATACTATTCCCGTTCATCATTGCAGCCATTCTTAAAACAGCGCAAGGCTCTTCTACTGTGGCAATTACAACAACCGCCGGAATTATGGGAATGTACTCCAGCGGTTCATCCATGATGGCGGCGCTTGGACTAACATCTCCGCTTGCAGCAGTTCTTACAGTACTAGCAATAGGCGCAGGCGGCATGACCGTTTCCCATGCAAACGACAGTTACTTTTGGGTTGTCACAAGCTTCAGCGGGCAGGACACAAAAACGGGTTACAAAACACAAACCGTCTCCACGCTTTTGCTTGGCCTAACGGCAATTGCAACGATTGTAATTTTAAAGAGCGTGCTTTTATAATCAACTGATTGTCAAAGAATTTTACAAAGTTGTGGCAGAACATGTAAAAAAGGTAAAACAATCTGTAATTTATATAATTGCAGAGATGAAATACCATTTACCTTTGCTGTGGAAAATTTGATTATATGTATATTATGAAAAAGATATTTTGCATTTTGCTGTCCGGCTTTGTCCTGCTTGCTGCTTCATGTGCAGGCAAAATTTCAAAGAATCAATCAGTTGATATTGAAAAGAATACAAATAATTTAAAAAAGGATAATATAAAAAGTAAAAATAATATGGGCGCACAACAAAAAGTATTAGTAGCCTATTTTTCTCATGCAGGAGAAAATTACAGCGTAGGCGTTATCAAAAAAGGCAACACAAAGATTATAGCGGAAATGATTGCAAATCAGATGCATGGAGATTTGTTTGAAATGATACCAATAAATGATTATTCAAGTAATTATAAGGTCTGCGTAAAAGCTGCAGCAGAGGAGAAGAGACAAAATGCAAGGCCGGCATTAAAAAGCGATACAATAATTGAAAACTATGATGTGATTTTTATTGGATACCCAAATTGGTGCGGGGATATGCCAATGATTGTATATACATTTTTGGAAAAGCACAACTGGCAAGGAAAAACAGTAATACCCTTCTGCACAAATGAAGGCAGCGGACTATCTGACACCGAGCACAGTATAGCAAAGAGTTGCAAGGGTGCAAAAACTCTCTCCGGACTCTCCATAAGGGGTTCAGTAGCGCAGAATGAACAGGAAAAGGCACTACAGCAAGTAACTGACTGGCTTAAGAAGTTAGGATTTTAGTTATTCAAACACCAGCATGGACATGCGGTTCCACCTGAGAACCTCTTTGGCAACCGATTGAATTTGCTCTGCGGTTACGGAGTTTATCCTGCGGACAGTTTCATCTACAGGTTGTATTTTCCCGGAAACCAACAACGACTTGCCCATCGTAAGACACTGTGCCTCAGCATTATCGTTTCCTATCAGCAACTGCCCTATCAATTGTTTTTTTGCAGCAGCAAGTGCGCGCGCAGAAATCTTTTTTGTCACTGCAAGCTCCAATTCCTTTTTAATCAGAGTGATACACTTTTTAAAGAAAGGTTTATCGCATCCAAAATAAATAGAAAACGCTCCGGTATCCTGATACAAAATATAATTTGCTTCTACCGTATAAACCAGCGCATTCTTCTCACGCAGAGAGAGATTCAGCCTTGAGTTTGATGCAGGTCCGCCTAAAATATTTGTCAGCAGAGAGAGTGCCATCTTCTTATCTTTATCATAGACAGAGTATGCGGAGCATCCGATGATGCAGTGGACTTGTCTTAGTTTTTTCTCGACAGTTTCATTGAATTTTTTGCCTGCGGCTAATGCCTTTGCAGCAGCAGCTTTTGCATCAGCTGTTTGCACAGCAGCTTTTGCAAATGCAGGCTTGTTGTCACCTGCTCGCTTACATGTGGTTGAGGAAGAGTCCTGTTGAGCCAGCTGAGCGCATGGAGCGCCAGCGACTTTAAGCGAAGCGGCTCCAACAGGCTCTGACTCATCTCCTAAAACAGGCTCTGACGCAGCAACAACCCTAAGTGAACTTGCCGGCCTCCACTCATGCAGCTCTTTTTCAACCTCCGCTGCAATCTCCTTTGTATCAAAGTCTCCTGCAATTGTAAAACTCATATTGCCTGGAGTAAAATACTTCTTCAAATTTTTCTGCAGAACGGCAGAAGTAATTGGCTCAATTGTTTTTTTCTCACCCAAAATCGGAAGTCCAAGTTTGCTGCCCGCAAAAAGTTTTGATTCAAACGTATCATAAATCTGATCTGAAGGGGAATCCAGATATGTTATAATCTCATCATACACAACTGTTTTCTCCTTCTTTAACTCATCTGTCGGGAACTTAGAAGCAAACGCTATCTCAAACAAAAGAGATATAGCCTTCTTTATATCTTGCTTAAGCACAGTAGAATACACCACTATCCTCTCCTTGGTGGTAAAAGCATTAAGTTCTCCGCCTACTTTTTCCAAAGTGCTGTTTATTTCTATGGAATTCTTTTTAGAAGTTCCTTTGAATAACATGTGCTCCGTAAGATGCGCAAGTCCATTATATTTTTCCTCTTCATTGCGTGTGCCAAATCTTGTACTTAAAGCACAATATGCTACTGGTGAAGATGTTCTTTTGAATGCAAAAAGCATGTTTTCTTTGTTCATGATAAAGTTCCTAAATAGCAACATTAAACGGTCGGCAAAATTAGAAAATATTCTTACTTTTGTGGTATATGGAAAAGTTTATTGTTTCTGCAAGAAAATACCGCCCGGCAACGTTTTCAACATTGATTGGGCAAGACAGCATAGCAACTACGCTTAAGAATTCTATAAAGCGCGGGCAATTAGCTCACGCATACCTGTTTTGCGGCCCCAGGGGAGTAGGAAAAACAACAACCGCAAGAATATTTGCAAAGACCATAAACTGCATGAATCCGGGCCCCGATATGGAGCCTTGCGGCGAGTGCGAATCTTGCAAATCTTTTGACGAGGGACGTTCATATTGCATTCATGAACTGGACGCTGCGTCAAATAACTCCGTAGATGACATTCGCGCTCTTACGGAAAAAGTTATGATACCTCCGCAAATTGGAAAGTACAGCGTATACATTATAGATGAGGTACATATGCTATCCACGGCCGCATTCAACGCTTTTCTTAAAACGTTGGAAGAGCCGCCTGCGCACGCAATTTTCATTTTGGCCACAACGGAGAAACAAAAAATAATTCCAACAATATTAAGCCGCTGCCAAGTCTTTGATTTCAACAGGATATCTATCCCCGATATTGTCAAAAATCTTAAGCAAATAGCTGAGAAAGAGCAGGTCACGATAGATGATGAATCTCTTCATGTTATTGCGCAAAAGGCTGACGGAGCAATGAGAGATGCTCTGACTCTTTTTGACCAGGTTGTTGCATTCTGCGGAAATACAGTTAAATATGAGGAAGTTATAAAGAATCTGAATGTCCTTGATTATGACTACTATTTCCGGTTAACCGACTTGTCTCTTAATGGAGATTTTGCAAATTCACTTGTATTGTTTGATGATGTTTTGCGCAAAGGCTTTAACGCATTATACTTTGTGGACGGACTAGGCAATCACTTGCGTAACTTACTGGTTTGCAAGGAGAGCGCCTCTGCAAAACTTTTGGAAGTTTCTCCTGCCCTGGAGAAAAAATATAATGAGCAGGCGCAAAAATGCCCGCTGAAATTTTTGTTCAATGCACTTGCTTCAACTGAAAAGTGCGCAGGTGAATTTAACCGCAGCGGCAATCAGCGGCTCCTGGTGGAGTTTATGCTTGTGCGCATCAGCCAAATTACCGGTGCCAAACCAGTTGCTCAACCTGCTGCCCAACCTGTTGTAGCTCCTGCTGTTCAACCTGTTGCAGCTCCTGCTGCCCAACCTGTTAAAGCTGAAGCACCTGCTACAGAACCTGTTGCAACTGCACAACCAGCGCAGGCAGGTGCAACTGCTCCAGAACCAACAAAAGCAGTTGCAACTGAGTCCAGCGAGCGCATGGAGCGAAGCGACTTTAAGCGAGCGGACTCCAGTGCAACTGCAACTCAACCTGCCGCAGCACAACCAACTGCCGCACAACCAGTCGCAGCAACTGCACAACCTGCAGTAGTACAGGCAGGCGCAACTGCCGCAGAACCGACAAAAGCAGTTGCAACTGAGTCCAGCGCAGCAACTGCAACTCAACCTGCCGCAGCACAACCAGCAACGCAACCCGCTGCAAACGGCATAAGCATTGCATCACTCATGGCAAAAGCCAAACAACAAGACACCGCCGCAAAAACGCCGGAAAAGCCGCTTGACTTCATGGGACCTTCTGAACAAGAAGAAGTTACAATAGAGAAAGTAAAGAAAGCATGGGAAAAACTGGCAACAGAATACACCACAAAATACCCGACACTTGTAAAATTTGCCGCCACAATAAAAAACACTGTCCCCGTTTTGGAAGAGGATAATCTCACGGTAGATTTTCTTGTTGGCAACAGCAATCAAAAAATGTGGATAGAAAAAAATGCCGGCAAGCAAATGGCAGATTTTCTAAGAAAAAATCTTAACAATAAAAATGTACACCTTGCCATCAAAATAAAGACTCAGGAGCAAATAGGGAAAAAGATGTATTTACCTGAAGAGCAAGAAGATCACATAAAGAACACCAACTCTGAAGTTGCAAAATTAAAAGATGACCTCGGGCTTCAATTAAAATAATATTATGCGTTTACGTTGTACAAATCTGATTAAAAAATACGGTCTTAGAACTGTTGTCAAGAATGCATCTTTTGACGTTCAGCAAGGTGAAATCGTTGGTCTGCTTGGCCCTAACGGAGCCGGAAAAACTACCAGCTTCTACATGATTACAGGTTTGATAAAGCCAAATGGAGGGAAAATTTTCCTTGACAATGAAGACATTACAGCTCTTCCAATGTACAAGAGAGCTCAAAAGGGAATTGGATATCTTGCACAGGAGGCCTCTGTCTTCAGGAAACTTAGCGTAGAAGATAACTTAAGATCTGTAATGGAGCTATCTGACTTAACAAGAGAGCAATGTGACGCAAGATTGGAGCAGCTGATTAAAGAGTTTTCTCTGGAGAAAGTCCGCAAAGAGTATGGTATTCAGCTAAGCGGCGGTGAGAGAAGAAGATGCGAGATTGCGAGGGCGCTCGCGATAGATCCTAAATTCATTCTGCTTGATGAACCATTTGCCGGAGTTGACCCTATTGCCGTAGAGGATATTCAACACATCATATCTGAGCTAAAAACAAAAAACATAGGAATCATTATCACAGACCATAATGTGTATGAGACACTTGCAATCACAGACCGCGCATACCTGCTGTATGAAGGAAGCATTCTTTACAGCGGCACTCCGGAGGAACTTGCAAGCAATCCCGACGCAAGGCGCAAATATCTGGGCACCAACTTTGACCTTAGAAAAGCTGTGCTTCATGATAAAAAAGATGAGAACGGAAATCCTATCCCCGACACCGGAAATGAGAGCCGTTACGGCGCAACTCCAAACAAAGTGGAAGAAAAGCAAGATGAAAGCTCAGAAAATGGTCAAAACAAGAAATTTTCTGCTGATGATTATTATAACTCAAAATTTGATGATAAAGCAGAAAAGCTTGAAAAAGAGTAATTAACAACAATTTTTATTAAGCCGGACAGTTTTCTGCCCGGCTTTTTTTTTGTCCTTTTATTCTTATCCGGTCCATGCTTGTTCAAAAGTAGTGGAGAAAATGTGGATAAATTTGGAAATAAGTGTAAGAAAGTGGAAAATTTTTCGTTAATTTTGCACAGTTGATTTTCCGATTAAAAAAACAAGCAGATGGTTAAATTTATTGGCGAATATGAAGTTAAGCTGGATGACAAGGGAAGACTTGTTGTTCCATCTGCTTTTAAGAGCGCAATGACTAAGGATCTGCTTAAGCAAGAGGCCATGGAAGCCGTCGCAATGGGCAGAAAATCAAATAAATCTGAGGACAAAGAAATTGAGCTTTCTTTTGTTGTTAAGAAAGACCTGTTTGCCAATTGTTTGGATATGTACCCATACGATGAATGGGAAAAAGAATCAGAACAGGTAAAAAACAAATTAAATTTCTTTAAAGAAGAACACGCCATGTTCTGGCGTGAGTACATGAAGGGCAGAGCATCAGTTACCGCAGACTCTAAATTCGGAAGAATAATGATTCCAAAGAGTATTCTCTCTAGTATAGGGATAAAGAAGGAAGTTGTCTTTGCAGGCAATGACCACAAAATTGAGATTTGGGCAAAGGAAAAGTATGGCAAGGAGGAAATGTCCCACTCAGACTTTATTAAACTTACAGAGAAGATTCTGGGTTAAGGATTTATAAAAAACCTAAAAATATGCCTGCATACCACAAACCAGTAATGCTGAGCGAGAGTGTTTCTGCGCTTAACATTGATTCAAAGAAAAACGGAGTTTTTATTGACGCTACGCTTGGCGGCGGAGGCCACACAAAAGAAATTTTGCGTCAGCTTGGCTCAAAAGGAATGCTTATAGCATTTGATAAAGATTCAGATGCAATCGCCAATGCTCCTAAGGATAAGAGAGTTATCCCTATTCACAACAATTTCAGGTTTGTAGAGAACTTTGTGAAGTATCTGGGAATCAATAAGGTAGATGGCATCATTGCAGACCTGGGTGTGTCTTCTCATCAATTTGATACTCCCGACAGAGGCTTTTCGTATAGGTTTGACGCACCTCTGGATATGAGAATGAACAGGCTTGCAAAACACAATGCAGAGTGGGTTGTAAACAATTATAAATCAGAAGATTTAGAGAGAATTTTTAGATTGTACGGAGAGTTGGAAAATGCAAGGAAAATAAGTGAACTTATCTGTGCCGCACGCACAAGATGCAAGATTATGACAACAGGAGATTTGTGCAAGATACTTGCCCGTCTTTACAATCAGAAAACAGAGAAGAAATTTTTAGGTAAAGTATTCCAAGCACTTAGAATAGAGGTAAATATGGAGATGCGCGCACTGGAAGATTTTCTTGCCGGAGCAATGCAGGTTTTAAGTCCGGGCGGCAGACTTTCTGTTATTACCTATCATTCTTTAGAAGATAGAGCTGTTAAAAATTTCATTAGAGAATACAAGGATAATGGTGTTTTTGAGAGTGTTACAAAGAAACCTCTTGTCCCTACAGATGAAGAGCAGGGAGAAAATGCCAGAAGCCGCAGTGCAAAATTAAGAGTAGCGGAAAAGAGATAATATCTGTCGCGACAGAGAAAAAAAGGATGGGGTCAAATTTCAACATAAGAAGAGATGTTCTTGGAGGTCAGTTCCTTTCCAAGAAAAAGATGGCGGGACAGTGGCTGTTCATCCTTTACATTTTCTTTTTGATATTGCTCTATATAACTATAAATCTGGGCATTGAGAGCACACAGCTTGCACAGAGCAAAAACCAGAGGGAGCTGAAAAACTTGAAGGCGGATTACACAAGCAAAGCTGCAAAGCTGCAGTATCAGAGCAAAAGAGGAGAGATAGAGCAAAGATTGCTGGACGGAGGCTCAACACTTAAGAGCCCGGACAAACCGGCGTATAGAATTAAAAGCGAGTAATATAGAGGGGGAGAGAAAAGATAATGGAGAGAAATGATTTAATATTCAAAAGGATAGCTTCACTATATCAGCTATTTATTTTGGTAGCCCTTTGTGTAATAGGAAGAATTGTTTATCTCCAGTTTATTAACCCAACGGATGTGAAAGACACGGATATTTCATATAGAGATGAAGTTATAGATGCTGTAAGAGGAGATATCCTTGCAGAGGACGGAAGGCCGCTTGCAACAAGTGTCCCCTATTACAAAATCAGAATTGACTGCACCGTTGCAAGCCCCGACACTTTAAAAAAATATATAGACGGACTGAGCAAGAATCTTGCTGAGTTCTACGGTGATAGAACAGCAGGGCAATATAAGGCATACATACTTGACGGAAGGAGAAAAGGGAAAAGATATCTGGCTTTGGGAAACAGACTTGTGGATTATTCAGAGCTGAGCCAAATCAAAAAATTCCCTCTTTTCAATAAGGGAGCAAACAGGGGCGGAATTATAGTTGAAGAAAAATATAAGAGGAACAATCCTTATGGGAGACTGGCTTACAGAACAATAGGATTCATTAATACAGAGGGAGTTGGAGTTGGAATAGAAGGAACATGGGATTATTATTTGAAGGGTACGCCGGGACATCAGATTGTTCAAAGAATGCTTGGAGGAGAGTGGATTCCGGTTAACACAAACCAAAATATTCCTCCTCAAGACGGTTATAATATTAGAACAACAATTAACGTAGATATTCAGGAAGCTGTGGAAAATGCTCTGAGGAACCAGCTTGAAAAGGGAGGAAATGTTGACGGAGCAACTGCAATTGTCATGGAGACAAAAACAGGTGCAATTAGAGCGGTTGCAAATATGAAGAATGACGGCAAGGGCGGATTTGATGAATCATACAACTACGCAATTGGAGAGGCGAGCGAGCCGGGTTCTGTTTTGAAACTTGTAACATTAGTCTCCCTTTTGGAGGATGGATATGTTACCCTTGAAACTCCGGTTGATGCAGGCAACGGGCACTTTAGTTATGGAGGTCATGTTTTCTCAGATAGCCACGGCGGTCTTGGAATGATTAACGTGCTGAAGGCTTTTGAGCACTCCTCCAATGTTTGCTTTGCAAAACTTGCAGTACAGTTTTACCAGAATAATCCTAAAAAGTTTGTGGACAGAATTCAAAATATGAAATTGGGAGAGAGGTTTCACCTTGATATTCAAGGAGAAGCGCCGGCTACAATTTATTCTCCCGATGATGCCATGTGGTCAGCTTCCACATTGGCTTCCATGGGATTTGGATACGGAATGTTAATCACTCCGCTACACACTTTAACTTTTTACAACGCAGTTGCAAATGACGGGAGGATGATGAAGCCGTATTTCATAGAAGATTACGAGAAAGACGGAGAGATTGTAAAACAGTTTAAGCCTCAGGAAATAAGCGGCTCCATCTGTTCTAAAGAGACTGCCCGCACGGCAAAGATTGCCCTAAGAGGAGTTGTCACGGAAGGAACCGGCCGCAGCCTAAATAATCCGAATTATTCTATTAGCGGCAAAACCGGCACAGCCAGAAGGGCTTACGGAGGAAAACAAGGTTATGAGAAAAATGGAATGAGAAGATACCAGGCAACTTTCTGCGGATTTTTCCCATCAGAAAATCCAATCTATACTGCCATTGTAATCTTGTATTCCGGAGATACTCCGGGAAACTTTTACGGCGCATCTCAGGCAGGTCCTGTATTTAAGGAGATTGCAGATTTCATATACGCCAACTCGCCGGAATGGAATCCAGTGATGGATGGAAAATTTATTGCCAAAAGCGGAAGACGCCCAAGCATTGCCAAGGGCAGAGCTTCAGCAAGCAAAGTTGCAGTAGAATATTTGCCGATAGCAAACAGGAGCATGCTGATTGGCAAGCTGGAAGGGCATAAATGGGTTGATTTCCAATCAGATACATCATCCATATTCCCTGTAAGCTTCCCTATTTATAAAGACTCCTTGGTAGATGTTACGGGGATGGGACTTAAGGATGCAGTTTTTGTTTTGGAAAATCAGGGATACAAAGTAAAATTCTCCGGCAGCGGAAGAATAGTGGCGCAGAGTCCTAATGCCGGAAGCCATGCTCCTAAAAACACAATTATTAATTTACAATTAACCAACAATGAAACTAGGTGATTTATTAAACGGTGTTAAGGTAATAAGAGAATTCCTTGGAACAGAGGAACTTTCTCAGGGCACTGCCGCATGCAGCGTTGCAAACGCCGCAAAGGTTGGCAGAATTACGGCAGATTCCAGAGAGTGCAAAAGAGGTTGCATGTTCATAGCCGTTAAGGGCGCGGATGCAGACGGACACAGATTCATTGGCAAGGCCATTGAAGCGGGTGCGCAATACGTTGTATGTGAAAATATTCCGGAGGATGAGGAAATTGCTGTAAAAGCCGGAAAGAGAGATGAACTTACATACATAGTTGTAGAAAACGGAAGAGAAGCGGAGGCAAAAATTGCAGCAAATTATTATGACAATCCTTCTCATGCCCTTAAGCTGGTGGGAGTTACAGGAACTAACGGAAAAACTTCCATTGCCACCCTTTTATACAACATGTTCACAACTCTTGGTTATAAGTGCGGATTAATTTCCACAATTGCTAACTACATAGGACAGGAAAAATTCCCAACAATCAATACAACACCAGGTCCTATTCAGCTGAATGCGCTTATGGATCAAATGGTTGCAAAAGGGTGTCAATATTGCTTCATGGAAGTAAGCTCCCACGCAATAGACCAGGGAAGAATTGCAGAGTTAAAATATCGCGGGGGCATCTTTACAAACATTACTCATGACCATCTGGATTATCACAAAACTTTTGAGAACTATCGCAACTGCAAAAAGAAATTTTTTGACACACTTCCCGCAGATGCATTTGCCCTTACAAATATAGATGACCGCAATGGCGAGTACATGGTACAGAATACTAAAGCTCAGACATATACATACTCATGTGGAAATGTAGCGGACTTCAAAACAAGAATTTTGGAGCAGAGCATAGAGGGGATGCAGCTTAACATTAACGGCACAGACGTTTGGTGCAATTTCATCGGCGTTTATAACGCAGAAAATCTTACCGCCGTTTACGGAACGGCAATGTTGCTGGGCGCTCCTCATGATGAGGTAATTAAAATTATGAGTACGCTTCACTCCGTTGCAGGACGTTTGGAATATTTTAAAGGAAAGGACAATGTGATTGCCGCCGTTGATTACGCGCACACTCCCGATGCATTGGAAAATGTGCTAAAAACATTGCAGGCGCTAAAACCTAAAGGAGATTTGGTTTGCGTATTCGGGTGTGGCGGAGACCGTGACAAGACTAAGAGACCGGAGATGGGAGCAATTGCAGGGACCTATGCTACAAAGATTTACGTAACCAGCGATAATCCGCGCAGCGAGGATCCAATGGCAATCATACAAGACATTAAAGCGGGTATGAATGATGAGGCAAAAGCAAAAGCCAATTTTATTCCCGACAGATTAGAGGCAATACGCAGCGCAATCCTTACGGCAAAACCTGAGTCTTTGATTCTCGTTGCGGGCAAAGGTCATGAAGATTACCAAATTATCTGCGGAGTTAAGCATCACATGGACGATAGAGAAACTGTGCAAAAAGCTTTTAAAGAGAGAGAAAATTTAAGTTAAAGGACGGACACATCCGTGATATTTTTAGAAAAAATATAGATTATGATATATCATTTGTTTCAATGGCTTCAGTCGCAAGGATTTGATTTCCCGGGCGTTAACCTTGTAAGGTTTATCTCCTTCAGGGCGCTGGTGGCAACTATGACATCACTGATAGTTGCACTTTGGATTGGTCCTGCAATCATACGCCGCTTACAGAAGAAACAAATAGGAGAAACCATTAGAGACCTTGGACTAGAAGGACAGCTGGAGAAAAAAGGAACACCTACAATGGGAGGAAGCATTATTCTTCTATCCATTTTAATCCCGACACTTCTGTTTGGAGATTTGAAAAACGTCTATGTCATTCTTATGATTCTGACTACAGTATGGCTTGGCCTTATTGGTTTCCTGGATGACTCCATTAAAGTATTTAAAAAAGATAAACAAGGCTTAAAGGGCAAATACAAAATCTACGGACAGATCTCTTTGGGACTAATAGTTGGAATTGTATTATGCTTTAGCGACCAAGTAATTATAAGACAGCATGTAACGGCCGACACTCCTGGTGCAAAGGCTGTTGTCGTACAAGAGGCGGGAGAACAAAATGTGCTTTACTACAAAGATGTAAAGAGCACAACAACAACAATTCCGTTTGTAAAACATAATGAATTTAAATATTCATGGCTTGCTCCGGGACAGGGACACGTTAAAGATGTAATGACAAATATTGTCTACATCATTATTGTGATTTTCATCATCACGGCCGTTTCTAACGGAACAAATTTAACAGACGGAATGGATGGGCTCGCCACCGGAATTTCTGCAATAGTCGGAACTACACTTGGAATTTTGGCATACGTATCCGGTAATGCCATATATTCTAACTATCTGAGCATAATGTATATACCAAATGCAGGAGAAGTAGTGATTTTCATGGCAGGCTTTGTGGGGGCGCTTATTGGATTCTTGTGGTTTAACGCATATCCTGCACAGGTATTTATGGGAGACACCGGCTCTTTGGCAATTGGAGGAATTATTGGAGTTGCCTCATTGCTCATCAGAAAAGAGCTTCTGATTCCTATTTTCTGCGGAATCTTCTTTGTAGAAAGTTTGAGCGTTATTATGCAAACTGCATACTTCAAATACACAAAAAGAAAATATGGAACAGGTGTAAGATTGTTCAGAATGAGCCCTTTGCATCACCATTACCAGAAGGCAAATCCCGATGCAATTTTTCAGCATCCGCGACAGATTTATCCAGAGGCTAAAATTACAGTAAGGTTTTGGATTGTCGCAATATTGCTTTGCGCTGTTTCCATTATCACATTAAAGATAAGATAGACAATAAGTTATATTATATACACCGTCGAGACTAAAAAAAAATTAATATGGCAAAACAAAGACTTGTAATACTTGGAGGAGGAGAAAGCGGAGTGGGTTCCGCTGTTCTTGCTAAGGTTAAAGGGCTGGATGTTTTTCTGACCGATAGCGGACAAATTAAGCCCGACTTCAAAAAGACTTTGGAAAAATTTGATATTCCTTATGAAGAGTGCGGTCACACGCAGTCGGCCATACTTAATGCTGATGAGGTAGTTAAGAGCCCCGGTATTCCTGAGGATAACCCTCTTGTAATGTTGATAAAAGAGAAAAGAATCCCTATTATCTCAGAGATTGAATTTGCAGGACGCTATGATACCGCAAAGAAAATTTGCATTACCGGAAGCAACGGCAAAACAACTACAACTTCCTTAATCTATTATATGCTTAAAAATGCAGGACTTAATGTCGGACTTGCAGGCAATATAGGTAAAAGCTACGCTTATCAGGTAGCCACGGAAAAGTTTGATTATTACGTAATTGAACTTAGCAGTTTTCAGCTGGACGGGATGTATCGCTTTAAAGCTGATATTGCAATTTTAATGAATATTACTCCGGATCATCTGGACAGATATGAATTTAAAATGCAGAATTATATTAACGCAAAATTCAGAATCACTCAGAACCTTACAAAAAAAGAGTGCTTTGTATTTTGCGCAGATGACCCTATTACTGCAAAAGAACTTGACAAGATTGTCTTGACAGCAAAGAAGTTGCCTTTCACTCAGAAGAAGACAGTTGAGCAAGGTGCGTTCATAGATGAGGACAAACTTTATGTAAGATATGAGGATGATGAGTACTCAATGTATATGAAAGAACTTGCGTTGCCGGGCAAACACAATCTGTATAATCAGATGGCTGCCGCAATTGCAGCAAAGGTTGTAGAGATTGATAATAAAGTGATTAGAGAGTCTTTAATGTCTTTCCAGGGAGTTGAGCACCGTCTGGAAAAAGTTCTTACCGTTAAAGGAGTTTTATATGTAAACGATTCTAAGGCAACTAACGTTGATGCCGCATGGTATGCGCTGGACAGCATGACAACTCCTGTAGTTTGGATTGCAGGCGGAAAAGACAAAGGCAATGACTACTCTCAACTTTACGAGCTTGTTAAAAATAAGGTTAGAGTTCTAATTTGCATGGGATTACACAATGAAAAACTTCATCAATGCTTTGCAGATAAAGTTGATAAAATTATTGATGTAACCTCTGCAAAAGATGCTGTTGCCGTCGCTTACAAATACGCAAAACCTGGAGATACGGTTCTGCTATCCCCATGTTGCGCAAGTTTTGATTTATTTAAGAATTATGAAGACCGCGGAGAGCAATTTAAGAATGCGGTTAAAGAGCTTTAATTTAATATACAACTAGTACACAAGCTTTTATAATGCTGGGATTTAACATAGATAAGACGCAGGAAGAAGTAATGAACAGGCTTCACGGAGACAAGGTAATATGGGTTATCATATTATTCTTATCTCTGATATCTATAGCCTTGATTTATTCTTCCAGCAGTTCTCTGGCATTCAAAGAGCATACGACCAATTTCTCTTTCCTAATTAAGCAGCTGAAATTTGTCGTACTCGGACTTGTCGCGCTATATATATGTTACAAAATTCCATTGAGGTGGTACCGTTTTCTTGCAACTCCGGCATTGATTATCAGCATTTTGTTGCTTGCTCTTGTGCCTGTTATAGGACAGGAACTAAACGGGGCAAAGAGATGGCTGAATTTTGGAGGAGTTACCTTCCAGCCTACTGAACTTGCTAAAATAACAGTAGTGCTGTATCTGGCGAAGACGCTGGAAACAAGCAGCTTGGAAAGTTTTGGGGAATTCTTCCTAAAGGTTCTTGTACCTGTCGGGATTGTCTGCATACTTATTATGCTGGGCAGCGTTTCCACAGCATTATTTGTTGGAATACTTTGTCTTCTGGTTCTGTTTATAGGCGGTGTTAAAAATTCGCACCTAATTAAAACTCTAGGACTTGCAGGCGGTGCGCTGGTACTGATTTTTATGTTGCACTTATCCTTTGGATTGTTCCCAAGAATGGACACCGCAACAAGCAGAATAAAAAGATTTTTTAAGAATGATGAGGTTAGCCAATCAGCGATGACTGCAGAGCAGAAACAGGCAAAAGCAGATGAAACATTCCAGGCGGATATGGCAAAAATTGCAATATCCTCCGCCCCGATTCTTGGAAAGGGACCTGGCAAAAGCACTCAGCGTTACGTACTTCCGCATCCCTATTCAGATTATATATACACAATTATCGTGGAAGAATATGGGATACTTGGAGGCTCATTTGTTCTCATGTTGTATTTGTGGTTTTTATACCGATGTATTATGCTGATGAAAACGTGCAAGACGGTATTTTCATCCATAACGGTTGGCGGACTGGGACTCTTGATAACAATTCAAGCGCTGTTGCATATCCTTGTAAATGTGGGTATTCTCCCGGTTACAGGACATACGCTTCCGCTTGTGAGCCTTGGCGGAACTTCATTGATAATATTGAGCTGCGCCTTTGGAATTGTGCTTGCCGTCAGCAGGACAAAAGAGTCCAGCATTAATGCATCAATTGCTACTGCAGGTGCCGATGCAACAGCAACTGTTGCCGCAACATCGGAAACAAGTAAAGGTACAACGGCAAAAGGAGAAGGCAATAGCGTAGCAGGCGGAGAGAATGAACAATAACTAGTTGAACTGTAGGAGATAAATTAATATTAAACAATTATACGATGGCTGATTTGAGAGTGATAATAAGCGGAGGAGGAACGGGTGGACATATATTCCCTGCCATTTCCATTGCTAACGCAATAAAAGAATTGAGACCGCAAGTCAAAATACTTTTTGTAGGAGCTTTGGGAAGAATGGAAATGGAAAGGGTGCCCGCAGCCGGATACGAGATTAAAGGTATCCCCGCAAGAGGATTAAAAAGACCTCTTTACAACCCGGCAAATATTGGCGTGGCCTTGGATTATTTGAAATGCCGCAAGATGGCAAAAAAAATAATCAAAGAATTCAAGCCGGATCTGGCCGTTGGTGTTGGAGGTTATGCAAGCGCAGCCATAGTAAGTGCGGCTGCAGGAATGGGAATACCTGTTCTGCTTCAGGAGCAAAACTCCTATGCAGGCATTGTAAATAAAGAGAATGGAAACAAGGCAGATAAGATATGCGTTGCTTATGATGGAATGGAGAGATTTTTCCCAAAGGATAAAATAATCCTTACCGGAAATCCTATCAGGAAAGAGATGACAAAGTGCACTCCTCAAATGAAAGAAGAGGGATATAAATTTTATCATCTGGATCCTATGCTTAAGACCGTGTTTGTAGTTGGCGGAAGCCTGGGCTGCAGGACTTTAAACAGCTGCATGAAGAGAGCTATAGAGGAGAATGCAATTGAAAACTTCCAAATTATCTGGCAGTGCGGCAGATATTACAAAAAAGAGATAGATGCATTTATGGAGAATCATAAATGTAAAAATGTATACTTCACAGATTTTATAGGGAGAATGGATTTAGCATTTGCCGCTGCGGACGTAGTTGTCAGCAGAGCCGGAGCAGGCACAATATCAGAACTTTGCGTTGCAGGAAAATGCACCGTATTTGTTCCGTCTCCAATTGTTGCAGAAGACCATCAGACCCATAATGCAATGGCCCTTGTAAATAAAAATGCGGCAGAGATTGTAAAAGACGCAGAGGCAGAAGAAAAGCTTATGCCAATGATAAAATCTCTTCTATCATCTCCTGCTAAAATAGCTGAATATGAGAAGAATATCTTAACGCTGGCAAAACCTGACGCATCCAGAACAATAGCGGAAGAATGCCTTAAGCTTGCAGAAAAAAATGAAGGAAAGGGTGGAAATATTTCAGCAGATTTAACGGGAAAGGCTGCAAGAAAAGAGTATAAAAATGTCTATTTCATAGGCATCGGCGGAATAGGAATGAGCGCAATAGCAAGGTATTATAAACATGCCGGATGCAATGTCAGCGGATATGACCGCACTCCAAGCGACATCACAAAAGCGCTTGAGGCAGAGGGCATTGCAGTACACTATGAGGACACTCCTTCTTTAATCCCGACAGATAAAGAGAACACTTTAGTTATCTATACGCCTGCAATTCCTTCAGATATGAAGGAACTTGTAAAAGTAAATGAGGAGGGTTATGAAGTTGTAAAACGCTCCCGCGCTCTGGGTCACATCTCTGCAAATCAAGATTGTCTTGCAGTAAGCGGCAGTCATGGAAAGACCACTACAAGTACCTTGCTTGCACATATTTACACAAGCAGCGGCGTTGGCTGCAGCGCATTTTTGGGAGGAATTTCAAAGAACTACAACACAAATCTTTTGCTGAGCAAGAACCCCGTTCTTGTTGCTGAAGCGGATGAATTTGACCGTTCGTTCTTGCAGCTGTTCCCTCACATAGCCGTTGTAACTGCCACAGACCCTGACCATTTGGACATATACGGAAATGTAGAAAATATGCGCGCGGCATTTGCACAATTTGCCTCTCAAATAGATGCGGGCGGATACCTGGTAATGAAAAGAGGAATCAAATTAGATTTAACAAACGTAAAAGCAAAAGTTGTCACCTACTCTTACAAAGACAAGGCGGACTTCTATGCTTCTGATATAAAGCCAATTATTGAGGGAGGAAAAAACACCGGGCATTTTGATTTCACAATTAATTATTCCAGGGAGCTAATTGGAGGAACAGGAAAAATTGAACACTGCACTGTCGGAGTTCCGGGGTGGGTTTATATAGAAAATTCAGTAGCCGCAGCAGCAGTTGCATTGCTTGGAGGAATAAATGCGGATGAGATAAAGAAAGCAATTGCATCATTCTGCGGAGTAAAGAGAAGATTTGACATACATTATAACTCTCCGGAAATCACCTACATAGACGATTATGCACATCACCCTCAGGAGATAAGCACAACAATAAGCTCTATCAAAGAGGCATTCCCGGGAAGAAAGCTAACCGGAATTTTCCAGCCGCACTTGTACACAAGGACAAGGGATTTAGCACCCGACTTTGCTAAAAGTTTAAGTATGCTGGATTCTCTGATTCTCCTGGATATTTATCCTGCAAGAGAGCTCCCTATCCCGGGTGTAACTTCCAAGATAATTTTTGACAAAGTTACTGCGGAAGACAAGGTAATGATAATGAAAGAGGAACTTATGGACCTTATGGATAAGAGATTAGATGAACATAAAATTGATTTGCTGGTAACATTTGGTGCGGGGAATATAGACAGATTTATTGAACCTATCACAGAACTGATAGAAAAAAAATACGGTAAAAAGTAACCGTTAAAATTATGTGGCGTAAAGTTTTAATGACGTTGATTTATTTGTGCTTGACCGCAGCTCTTGTTGCGTACTTTTGGAGTGCGCAATGGCTTGCCAGTCAGAACATAGCAAAAGAACGTTGCCGCGCCATACATGTAACTTTGCTGGATAGTTCATTAAATAAATTCGTCTCAAAAAATGAGGTAGTAGATATTATCAACAGTTATAACGGAAACGTCATAGGAAAGCAAAATGGCAAAATAAATTTGGGCAACCTGGAGAACTTGCTGAATATGAAGAGCGCCGTAAAAGAGAGTCAAGTCTCTCTTACTCGCGACGGTGTACTAAATATTCAAATTAAACAGCGCAAGCCTATCATAAGAATTGAGACAGAAAACGGGGGATTCTACATAGATGAAGATGCATTTGTATTTCCGCTTATAGAAAAATACACATCCTATGTTCCAATTGCAACCGGTTATATTCCTATCTCAATTACGCCTGAAAAGCAAACGCTTAAGCAGATGGATAGCACCAACTGCATACGCAAGCTGCTTAAGCTTGGTAAGTTCCTGCAGGAGAATCCTTTCTGGAACGCACAGATTGAACAGATTTACTTTCAGCAAAACGGAGATGTTGCAATGTATACAAGAGTTGGAAAGCAGAGAATTGTTTTTGGAGAGCTGGATGACATACCTCAGAAGTTTAAAAAATTGTACGCATTCTATAAATATGTGATTCCAAATACCGGATGGGATAAATATAGCACGGTGAGCTTAAAATTTAAAAAGCAGATTGTTTGCACATTGGCCGGACAGGAGAAAGCATGGGACGTTCCCGCAGACACTCTAAAAATTCCCGCCAATACCGCGCAAAAAGATTCCACGGAAACGGAAATGACAACAATAAACTGATTATAAGTTAATTATAAGAAATATATAAAAATTTAAAATACTGCCAAACATTAAAATCATTATGAAAAATCTAATTGCAGCTGTTGATCTTGGAACAACAAAAATTGTTTGCACCGTCGGAGAAAGGACGGCCAGCGGAGTAAAAGTAATCGCCTACAGCGAGGTTCCCTCCAAGGGAATAGAGAGAGGAAGAGTTGTTAATGTAAAACAAGCTTTGATGTCTCTTGACCCTGCCGTAAAAAATGTAGAAAAGCAAATTGGCAAAAAGGTAAATCAGGTCTTTGTAGGTATTGCAGGTCAGGACATTAAATGCATTAGCCCGGAGCCTTGCCAATTTATAAGAGAGAATGCGGAGGAGATGATAACTCAGCAGGAGATTAATGACATTACAACGGGAATGTACAAGTCTAAATCTGAGGACGGATACAAAGTAATTTACGCTGTTCCGCAGTCATACAATGTAGACAATTACATGAGCGTTAAAGAAGCTGTCGGGATGATGGGAAAAAGCATTGTCTCCAGATTTAAATTATTTATAGGGAAGGATAACTCCAGACAATTGATTAAGAATGTGTTACAGATGGACAGGCTAGACATGATAGACCTTGTTCTGGAACCCGTCGCATCAGCAAAGGCAGTATTGACTGATGAAGAGATGGAAGTCGGAGTAGCACTTGTGGATATAGGCGGAGGCACATCTGATGTAATAGTAATCCAAGATAATATTATCAGACATGCCGGCATTATCCCGTTTGGCGGAAATAGCGTAACAGAAGATATTTGCATCGGATGCGGCATATCACAAAGACAGGCGGAAAAAATTAAAAAACAATTCGGCAGCTGTTTCAGCGATTATGCAGATGCTAATCAAACTATTCTTATCCAAGGAGTTGGCGGCAGCAATGACAAGGAAATACAACTAAAAACTCTTGCAAAAATTATTCAGGCAAGAATGGAAGAAATTCTTGAGGCTGCATGCTATCACATTGAGCAATCCGGCTTCAAAGATGCAATAAGAGGCGGCCTTGTTCTAACCGGCGGCGGAGCTCAGATTAGGAATATTATTAACCTTGCAAATTATGTTACCGGAATGGAGGCAAGAACAGCCAGTCCTACTAATTATACAATTGATGACAGCTCTGTAGATGAGGCAAAAACAACCGCAGCGTCAACATCAGTAGGTCTGCTTATTCATGGCTTCCAAATGATGGAAAATGAGGCTATAAGTTGCGAGAATTCCGTTATTGAGTTCCCGACAGAAGTAGAAGAGGAGACAGCTGTACCTGAGGCTGCAGCACCTGTTGAACAAAAGAGACCAAGAATAAGCAAGTGGGGTTCCAGAAAAAGGAGCCAGGAAAAAATTCAGCAGAAAGAGAGAGAAAAAGAGGAGGAAGAAAAACCAAACAGCGGCCGCAAGAGCGGAGGAATCCTTGGCGGTCTGTTTAGCGGCACAAGCTTGTTCAGCAATGATTATTCAAATGAGGCATAATACTCACGTATTTAGAATATTATAAAAATTATATATGATGGAAAATAACGATATTTTTGGACCGGGAAGTTCCGATTATCCAGAAGAGTTCCCCACTAGCAAGCCGATTATAAAAGTAATCGGAGTTGGAGGAGGCGGTGTAAACGTTGTTACGGAGATGTTCCACCAAAACCTGAAGGATGTTGACCTGATGATTTGCAATACAGATGTTCAATCATTGGAGTTAAGTCCTGTAGCAGAGAAAATTAAGCTAGGCGGAAATTTGGCGAAAGGCCTTGGTGCGGGATGCGATCCTGAACGCGGAAAACTTGCTGCGGAAGCCTCTATCCAGGCCATTAAAGATTCGCTCTCCGTAGACACAGAGATGGTCTTTATTACGGCATGTATGGGAGGAGGAACAGGAACAGGAGCAGCTCCGGTTATTGCAAAAGTTGCAAAAGATATGGGCAAGCTGACCGTTGCTGTTGTGACAATACCGTTCAGAGATGAGGGGAAAGAGGAAGTCATCAGGGCAATGCAGGGTTTAAGAAAACTCCAGAAATACGTTGATAGTCTTTTGATTATAGACAATCAAAAAATCTATAAAATCTTTGGAGACTTATCAATGTCAAAGGCATTCAAGAAGGCAAATGAAGTCTTGGTAATTGCCGTAAAAAGTATTTCCGAATTCATTACAAAACCTGGCGTTATTAACGTAGACTTTGCTGATGTAAAAATGGTAATGCAAGATGGCGGAATGGCAATCATGGGTATTGGAGAGGCAGAAGGGCCGGACAGAGCGCAGGAGGCGGTAAAGCAGGCATTTGAGTCCCCGCTTCTAAATGACTGCAACCTATCCACTTGCAAGGGAGCACTTGTTTACGTTTGCTGTTCTTATGATGTAGTTAAAATGTCTGAACTAAATCAGGTAGTACAATATGTTACAAGCTACACCGGAAATCCAAGCAAATTCAAGAGAGGCCTTATCAATGACCCGGATATGGGAGAGAAGATAAGCGTTACTATAGTCGCGACAGGATTTAATGTACAGAATCTACCTGAAGTTGAGGCAATTAACCCTAACATCCATGTAGTTGACAGAGACGGAGATGAAACAAAAGAGCCTACAAATGTCCTGGACTCAAAAAAGACAGTTTTAACCAATCCTAAAAACCCGTTAACAGGTAAAGATGTTGAGGTTGGAGATGGAGGCAGCGGGCCTTACACAAGCAAATATGCAAAGGGAGAGAAGCCTGCGCTAATTGTGGACGATGACAGCGACATTTTGCGGCTGGAAAATGAGCCCGCATATATGAGGAAAGGAAAAAAAAATGAAATAAAGAGAGCAACGGAAGGATTTGATTCTCAAGGTTATATGTTAAAGAACATGGATGGTAAAAACATCCTCTCAACTGATAACTCCTTCCTTCACAAAACACAAGACTAACAATTAAAAATGGCAGATTGAAAAATCTGCCATTTTTGTATCTTTGCAAACAGTTATGAAAGATAAAGTTACAAGAGTAAGATTTGCTCCAAGTCCTACGGGTCCTCTTCACATGGGAGGCGTGAGGACAGCGCTATACAACTACCTTTATGCAAAACAGCAAGGAGGCGTATTTGTGCTAAGAATAGAGGATACAGATTCTCAAAGATTTGTACCGGGAGCCGAAAAATATATTATTGAATCTTTAAAATGGTGCAATATACTCCCGACAGAAGGTATTGATAAAGAGGGAAATGTAGTTGAAACTCCAAGTGCGGAGCACCCTTTTGCCCCCTATCGCCAAAGTCAGAGAAAGCCCATATATCGCAAATATGCAGAACAGCTTATTGCAAGCGGCAATGCATATTATGCATTTGATACTCCGGAAGAGCTGGACGCAAAAAGGCAAGAAGCAGAGGCAAATCACTCCACATTCATCTATAATTTCCAGAACCGCAATCAGTTAAGGAATTCTTTAACTATGCCCGCTGATGAAGTTGAAAAACTTTTAAAGACAACAAATCACTGGACAATCAGATTCAAAATTCCGGAAGGAGAAACGGTAGCAATGGACGATTTAATCCGCGGCCACATAGAGGTTGAAACAAATACGCTGGATGACAAAGTTTTATGGAAAGCGGTGGATGAACTTCCTACATACCATCTTGCAAACATAGTGGATGACCATCTTATGGAAATAACGGAAGTAATCCGCGGTGCGGAATGGCTTCCTTCACTTCCTCTGCATTACCTTCTATATAAGGCATTTGGCTGGCAAGATTCTCAGCCGCGCTTTGCACATCTTTCTCTTTTGCTTAAACCGGACGGCAAAGGAAAACTTAGCAAGAGAGATGGTGACCGTCTTGGATTTCCCGTCTTCCCTCTTAAATGGACCAGCCCAACAGGTGAGGTATCAAGAGGTTACAGAGAAGATGGATATTATCCGGAAGCTTTTGTAAACATGCTTGCGCTGCTTGGATGGAATCCGGGAACAGAGCAGGAAATTTTTACGCTTGATGAACTTGCCAAAGTATTTTCTTTTGACAGAGTTATAAAATCGGGCGCACGCTTTAATCCGGAAAAGGCAAAATGGTTTAATGAACAATACCTTAGGATGAGAACTCCTGAACAACTTGCAAAAGAATTCATACCAATCTTGCAAAATTCTGAGGCCCAATGTCCTGCAGTATCAGACTTAAAATTTATAACTCAAGTTTGCGGCTTAATAAAAGAACGCGCTCACTTTGTAGGAGACTTCAGCGGAATTTGCAAATGCCTTTTCAAGGCTCCGGAAAATTATGAAGAAAAAGATGTAGCAAAATTCTGCAAACCTGAAATCAAAGCAGCAATGGAGAAAATGCTTGAACATATCAAGGCTGCCAAAGTAGAAGATTATCCGTCGGGAGGAAAAAATTCAGAAGATATTGACACTTACAAAACTCAGTGCTGCAACAAAATAGAGGAAATGCTTACAAGCTTCATCAATGAGAACGGATGGAAGATGGGAAGCATAATGAATACTATTCGTCTTTATTTAACGGGAACTTCCTGCGGCCTTGGAATTGCCGATTTGATTTATTTCATGGGCAAGGAAGAGGCGGTGAAAAGAATAGAGAAAGGAATAACTAAAACATTTTAACTAATATGAAGAAATTATTGTTACTGGTTATTGCTCTTGGAGTTATAGCCGCAAACGCATTGGCTCAGAAGAAGGTTACTTTTTACGGCAACCAGAATCAGGACCAATCATCCGTTCAGGGGCAGCAGGTTAAACAAGGTGAGATTAAAAAAGACATCTTGTACGTAGATTATTTCACAAAGTCTCCAGACCTTCCTGTAGTTTATATGCAAGCTGCAAGAAATCAGGTTATTGCCGGACTTATCAACCGCGGAAGATTGCAGATAGTTGATGGAGAAAGTTTTTACCGCGGAGGATTTTCCCGGAGAAGTTCAGAAGATATGATTAAGAGAAGCGGTGCCAGATATGTTATCTGGGGTACGTTGGACCGCTATGAATATAAGAGAGAGGGCAAGCCGGGCAAAATGAGCTGCATGGCAAGAATGCATGTTTCTCTGTATGGGCAAGATTTGCAAAACGGCAGAATGTTTAACCCCGATGATATCCAAATTTCAGGCTGGGGCCCCAACATGGATGCTGCTGATGCAGAGGCGCTTAGCAATATTTGCAACAGGATAGATTATTTTGTTGAGGAGAATTGCAAGTTTGAAGCTCCGGTACTTCAACTTTGTGACCCGGACGACAGAGGCAGAGTTGATTTGTATATTGGTGCGGGAAGCGATATGGGAGTAAAAAACACAGACCAGTTTGAAATTTACAAAATCACCGATATTCAAGGGCATTCATCCCAAACAAAAATTGGAACCGTAACTGTAAGAGGCGTTGAAGGCGCTTCCCTATCCAGATGCAGAACCAAGAAAAAACAAGCCAACGCTATTGTTGAGGCATTCAACAGCGGCGCAAAGCTGATTGCAGTCTCCGCAGGTGAATCCTTGTTTTAACAGATTTAACATATCCAATAGATAATCCATTAGCGGAGCGGCTGTAAGACGCGCAGACTGGCGTACAACGCCAGTGCATCCTCGTGGCGAAGCCACGTAAACCCCTAATTGCCTTGCCGCTTTGTGGCAAGGCAACTTTTTTGCAGCTTGCTGCAAAAAGGAAAAGGCAAGGCAACTTTTTTTTGCAGCTTGCTGCAAAAAGAGAAAGGCAAGGCAACTTTTTTTGCAGCAAACTGCAAAAAAAAAGAGCGTGCTTTTCAGCACGCTCTAAAACTCATTAAAGTGAAAACTAATATTATACTGTAGTATTATATTTTCTCAACATTAACTGCGTTCATTCCCTTCTTACCTTGCGCCTCATCATACTTTACCTTGTCACCCTCGGTAAGTCTAACGCCTTCTTTAAGGCCTGTTCTGTGTACGAAGATGTCCTCGGTACCGTCTGTTGGGATTATAAAACCAAATCCCTTCTCAGAGTTGAAGAATTTTACTGTTCCTTCTTTCATTGTAAAAAAAATTAATTGGTTAAAAATGTTCTGCTAAGGTATAAATAAAATGCCCCGTTGTATCAAATACTGCAAAAAATCTTGATTATTTCTTAACTATAAAGGCCAAATAGCCCATTTTTAGCCCATAAAAGTGTAAATTTGCGCCGTCCGCAGGGGAGAACGGTCAGTTTAATCTTAAATTAAAAAGTCATGAAAAATAAAGGTCTTATTTTAATTACGGGGGCTACAGGCTACATTGGCTCTCACACAGTTGTTGAATTAATTAATGCCGGGTATGATGTTGTGGGGGTGGATAATTTTTACAATTCCACCGCAAAAGTACTAGATGGAATTAAAAAAATAGTTGGATTCAATATAAAGTTTGAACAAGTAGATTGCTCTGATTATAAGGCCTTTGAAAAAGTATTTGATAAGTACCCGCAAATTGAGGGAGCTATTCATTTTGCAGCGTGCAAAGCTGTTGGAGAGAGCATAGAGAAGCCGTTGCTATATTACCGCAACAATATTGTATCTCTTCTGAATTTGATTGATTTGATGAAGAAGAAGGCAAAGCGCGCTAACATTGTATTCTCCTCATCTTGCACTGTTTACGGACAGCCGGCCAAGAAATATCTTCCAATTCCGGAAACTGCTCCGCTTGTAAAATCACCATCTCCCTATGGAAAATCAAAGCAGATGGCGGAGGATATTTTATCCGATAGCGTAGTTGCTTTTCCTGAGTTAAAAGTCTGTGCGCTAAGGTATTTCAATCCAATAGGCGCGCATCCGACTGCATATATCGGAGAACTTCCAAACGGAGTTCCAATGAATCTTGTACCATTTATCACCCAGACCGCTGCAGGAATCAGGGACCATTTGAATGTTTTTGGCGATGACTATAATACTCCCGACGGCTCATGCATAAGGGATTACATCTATGTTGTGGATTTGGCAAAGGCTCATGTAAAAGCTTTGGACAAACTTCTTGGAGAAGAACCGCAGGCAAAAAAAGCCGCAGTTAAGAAAATAGTTGTAGCAAAAAATTCACCTTATCCTGCTGCCGAAGCAAGCGGAAGATGGTTTGTTTATAATCTTGGAACAGGCAAGGGACTCTCTGTCCTTCAGCTTGTTAAGGGCTTTATCAAGGCAACCGGAGTTAAATTCAATTATGTAATTGCCCCTCGCCGAAAAGGTGATGTTGAGCAAGTTTGGGCTGACCCATCTAAAGCCAAAAAAGAGCTTGGCTGGAAAGCCGCAACTCCTATAGCTGAAGTATTGAAATCTGCATGGAAGTGGCAGCAGACTTTGCCAAAAAAATAGCAAGCCGCCAAACAAGGTTATTTACTGAGCAATAAAGCGATAGACAATTTCACCAATTTGCGGATTGGCTGCAGTTTCTGATGCGGAAAAGCGGGAACGTCTTGCTGCATTTAGTGCTGCTGCACGAATGCATCCGTCTGAAACAGAAGAACCCTCAATTATTTGAGCGCCGGTAACGTATCCGTTCCTGCCAACGGAAATTCTGACACTTACATCTCCTCCGCTCTGGCATTTGTAAACAGGTATGGGAAGAGAAAAAGCATTACGGCCGTCAAGAGTCCACGATAAAACAGAAGGCCCTTTATATGGCTTAGCATCAGACTTTTTCACGGGCGCTGCATTAGGAACATTATCAACGCCATCGGGTTGAATATCATATTTCCTTGCCTCCTTGATTCTTTTCTGAACCTCAGCCGCCTCTTTGTAAAGTTCCTTAGTATTGCTGTTGCGGTCATCTTTTAAAGACCCGCCGCTCCGTTGAACCGGAATGCTCTTATACTCTTGCACCGGCCGGCCGGCAAGTTGTTCAGCAAGCTCGCTCTTTGCAAGATTTTTAACCTCCTCTTGCTTCTGAATCTTCTCATCTTTCTGCTCCTGCGCTAGCTTTCCCTCAGAATCAGTAACGAATGAAGTCTCCTGTGTAACAACGGTATGGATGGATATAGCAAGAAGGATAATCAGCAAAATCAAATGGAACGCAATAGTAGCAAAAAGCCCAATGTGCTTCCCTTTTTTCACACGGGCTTCATACAATTGCTCCTCCGATTTCTGTTCAGGAACACTATTTTTTTGATTCTCCTCCACGGTCTCTTTTAAAAATTCCACTCTTGAGTTTAACCGTTAAACTATTTTAATGCAATCTTCCCCTTCAGGGCTTTCTCTATTGTAGCCACTAAAATATTGATAGCTACAGTATTGTGACCTCCCTGCGGCACAATTATATTTGCATATCTCTTGCTTGGCTCAATGAACTGAAGATGCATGGGCTTTACTGTTTCCTGATATCTCTTAAGAACCTGCTCAACATTTTTGCCTCTCTCCTGAGTATCTCTTCTAATCACTCTGCTCAGGCGGTCATCAGCATCTGCATCCACAAACACCAATATATCAAGCAATTTGCGTAGCTCCTCACAAGTGAAAATCAAAATGCCCTCAATAATAATAATTGTAGCAGGCTCAATATGAACAGTTTCCGTTGTTGACCTGGAACACGTGACATAAGAATAAACCGGCTCCTCTATGCTCTTCCCCGCCTTCAGCTTTTTTAAATCGCTTATAAGCAAATCAAAATCAATAGAATTGGGGTGGTCAAAATTGTGCACCGCCTTCTCCTCCGGAGTAAGATTGCTGCTATCCTTGTAATAAGAATCTTGAGAGATGACAACCACATCCTCCGGCTTCAACAATTTTTTCAGCTTGTTTACAACAGTTGTTTTTCCGGAACCGGTCCCGCCGGCAATTCCAATGATTAACATGATATTTTTATTTTTATTTTCTGTCGCGACAGATATTTAATTACCTAAAAATCAGCATTTTTTGGAGTTCTTGGGAATGGTATCACATCTCTGATATTGGCCATGCCCGTAACAAACAAAAGCAGTCTCTCAAAGCCAAGACCAAAGCCGCTGTGAGGACAAGTCCCCCATTTCCTTGTGTCAATATACCACCACAAATTCTTGGTGTCCATCTTAAGCTCATTGATTCTGTTCATCAATTTTTCATAAGAAGCCTCCCTCTCTGAACCGCCGATAATTTCTCCAATCTTAGGGAACAAAACGTCCATTGCCTTAACGGTTTTTCCGTCATCATTTTGCTTCATGTAGAATGCTTTAATATCCTTAGGATAACCAGTTACAATTACAGGTTTCTTAAAATATTCCTCTACAAGATATCTCTCATGCTCGCTCTGCAAATCAATTCCCCAGCTAACCGGATACTCAAATTTCTTTCCGCTCTTCATAAGAATATCAATCCCATCTGTGTACTCAAGTCTCTGGAACTTGGTGTCAACCACACCTTTAAGACGCTCAATAAGACCTTTGTCAAACATATCGTTCAAGAACTGCAAATCCTCCGCACAGTTATCCAAAGCATACTGAACAAGATGCTTAATAAAATCTTCCGCAAGCTCCATATTATCATTGATATCATAGAAAGCCATCTCCGGCTCAATCATCCAAAACTCTGCAAGATGTCTTGGAGTATTTGAATTCTCTGCACGGAACGTAGGACCAAAAGTGTAAATCTTTCCTAGAGCTGTTGCTCCAAGTTCTCCTTCCAGCTGACCGCTAACAGTAAGAGCTGTTTGCTTTCCAAAGAAATCATCCTCAAAATTTACCTTGCCGTCTTTTGTCTTTGGAATATTATTCAAATCCATGGTGGTTACCTGGAACATCTCTCCGGCACCCTCGCAATCAGACTCTGTAATCAGCGGAGTATGAAGATAGTAGAAACCTCTCTCATTAAAATATTTATGAATGGCAAATGCCATTGCGTTCCTGATTCTAAAGACGCATCCAAAAGTATTGGTCCTCATTCTCATGTGAGCAATCTCTCTCAAAAACTCCATTGAGTGTCCCTTCTTCTGAAGAGGATAAGTTGCAACATCTGCAGTCCCGTAAATCTCAACGCTTTCAGCCTGAACCTCTACGCTCTGTCCCTTGCCCATGCTCTCAACAAGTTTACCTTTAACGCAAAGACATGCACCGGTTGTAACGTCCTTCAAACTCTCCTCAGAGAATTTTTGTCCGTCACAAACAACTTGAATATTTTTAACGGTGCTTCCATCATTCATTGCAATGAAAGCAACATTTTTATTTCCTCTTTTTGTTCTTACCCATCCCTTTACAACAACTTCACTACCAGGCTTCTCCTGGAACAGCTGCTTAATGTTTTTTCTCTGAATTTCGCCCATTTTAAAATACTCCTATTATCAAACGTTTATATTATTCTCTATTATTTCTAACTTAAACTAATCTTTTCTTTAGTTCCAATTTTAATCCCGACAGTCTATCTCACGTATCTTTTTATCGCCTTCGCCCAAATGGCATAACCCTCCGCCGTAACGTGCAATCCATCAGGAGATATAGCCGGATTCATCACCTGGTCCTTTGCCGGCATGTTGAGGTCAGCCTTGCCTCCCGCCAGAAACAGCGGGTACAAATTTATAAACTTAACGTGTTCTTTGCGAGCCACCTCTGCCAAACCCGCATTAATTTCAGAAATCATAGCGGTCTTGCCGGTCAATCTTTTATATCTTTTAAAACTCTCATTTATAGGGAGCAAGCTCATCATATAAATTTTTGTACGGGGAGTTTCAGCCTTTATTTTTTCAACTAAATTTTTTACCAAAACAATAATAGAATCTGCTGTTAAATCATGACTTACATCATTGGCCCCGGTAATTAAAAATATTTTTTTAGGCTCTCCTTTAACAACATCTCCCAATCTGTCAGAAATTCCATCTGCTATGTCACCAATAATTCCGCGGTTTCTGATAGCCCCTCCCCTTCTTGCAAGCCTCTGATTTGCAGCAGGAAAATAAGTATCCCATTTGCCACCTTCTATTAAAGAGTTGCCAAGAAAAACAATGTCTTCTTTGCAAATCGGACTCTCCTTTGCAAACTGTTCAAGTCTTGTATAATAATAATTAGTGTACTTAGCCCCATCTTTCTGCGCCATCGGATTTAGGTTCTGAGCCTCGGTAGCAGTCTTTACAAGATCCTGAGCATCAGCTTTTAGCATAGACGCCGTCAGCACAGCAAAAACAGCCGCGGAAAAAATTACCACGTGCAGAACTGCAGCAATAAATATATTACTTTTTCTAAATGACATCTTTATACCAATATCCCTATGCTAATTCTTTAACTCGCCAAATCCCATAGCCTTATAGATTTTCTTAGGCAGGTCAATATTATTTTGTCTTCCGCTAAACATCTGACTGCAAGCGCCTACGGCAAAAACGGGAACGGCTCCTCCTGTATGTGAACTGGTAGTCCATCCAATGTGCGCCACCTTGCTCAAAGAATCAACAGGCTCCTGCTTCAAATAATTATCAACGGTAATTTTTTCCTTCTGAACTTTCTTTAAAGTAACATCCACTCCGGATAAATCATAAGTGTAACCCTTTGTACGTCCAAGAGTTAGACCGCCGGTTTCATGATCGGCAGTTACAACTATTAAAGTCTCTTTTGGATGTTTCTTATAAAATTCAAAAGCCACTTTTATAGCTTCATCCATATCAATGGTTTCTGTAATAACACCAGTCATGTCATTATCATGAGCGGCCCAATCAATCTTTCCTCCCTCACACATCATAAAAAATCCTTTGTCATTAGGCTTGTAAAGAAAATCTATTGCAGATGTAACTACCTGCTTAAGAGTTAAATCCTTTGGACCTCTCTCCATCACATAAGGAAGGATATCATTAACTCTGGATGTGTCAGACTGGAAAAGAATCATTTTTTTTGCGCCTGCGGCTTTCTTTGCTTTATAATCATCTACTCCATAAGCAACTGTATATCCGCACTTTGCAACGTTATCATAAATATTCTTTTTTGCATTTGCAATTTTTTTGTTGTTAACGCCGTCAAAACCGCCGCCTCCAAAAAAGTCAAAACCGCTCTTTGGAAGCTGCATTGCTATATCATAATACCCGTCCCTGTCAGCTGAATGCGCATAAAAACCGGCAGGCGTAGCATGATCTATCGTGACGGTAGTCATGATTCCAATCTTAACTCCGGCATCATGCAAAAAATAAGTAAACTGTCTCAAATTTGTAGAGTCCGGTCCCATCCCGACAATATTATTTCTTGTCTTATGCCCTGTAGCCAAAGCAGTTGCAGCGGCAGAAGAACAAGTAATCATATTGCTGTAAGAATAAGTTGTTGCCATTCCCATAACCGGAAACTGCGTAAAACAAAGCGGATCGCTTCCCGGAACGTGACCATTTTCTGTAGCAAGATATGCCTCAGTAAGAGAGACATGGGAAAAGCCCATTCCATCTCCAATAAAAAAGAAAACATACTTGGCCCTTGGAGCCTGTTTCTTCACCGGTGTCTTTGCATAAGATGCTGAAACAACAAACATTACAGCAGCCAAACACAAGACTGTTCTACGTACAATTTTATTAAATTCCATCTCTTTTATAGATTATTTCATTATCCCGGCAGACGGCAAAATAAGCCGCAGCGGAGCCTACAAATTTAGCAATAAAAAAAGCCGCAGAAAACATCTGCGGCTCTTTTTATTATATATACAAAGGTTACTAGTCAGCAAGTTTTGCAGCTGTAGACCTTGTACGTGCAACATACATGATTTTTAGAGCGGAGCAACGTCTTAGCTCTTGCTTGATATCGGAAATGATACCCATGCGGACGTTCTCATCAGCTTTAATGGAAACAGTCATTAATTCCTTGTCTCCCTCCGCCATACCCTCTCTTTCAGAGGCTATGAAGTCGCGGATATCGCCAACTGTTCTAAATGAATCATTTAATTGGATACGTGCGTCTGTTCCAAACTGTATCTGCTTAGAAGGTATAGGCGTACCAACGTAGATATATGAAGCCAAATCCTTTCTCTCCAGCTTGACATTCTCAGTTGCCTCCGGCAATTTAACCGTAACCAACTTATTAGTCTGGCGGAATGAAGTTGAAATCATAAAGAAGAACAGCAACATGAACACAACATCAGGAAGTGATGCAGTGCTAATTGCCGGAGCTTTCTTTTTATTACTTTCTCTAAATCTTCCCATAATAATTTCTCCTATTTGCCTCTAACATCTCTTGGTTCTGCCTCTGAAATACTCTGAGGTATTGCATCACGAACTATCTTCTGATGATCCTCATCCAGCGCAGCATACTTCTTTCCATAGTTTTGCATTGCAAACGCGTCGCGGACCTCATCAAATGCTCTAACAATTTCATTTTGAACTTGTATGTAAGCATTGTAACTAGTACCACGGTCATTCTGCAAGGAAACAACACCCTTGGAAACCGCATAATTGCCAAATCCCTTAACGTTGATAGTCTCTCTTTCCGGAAGATTAGGATCGTTTGCAGGATTGGTAATAAATTCAACTATTTTATCCTTGATTTGACTCACGTCCATAGGCTGAGAACCAACCAAAATTCTATCATTGGAGTTAATCTTAACAATGATCACATTTCTACGGTTGATCTTTACATCTTGCTGCTGCTGGTGCTCTTGCATAGGAGGTAAACGTCTCTGAATACCTTTATCTACATCCATGGTTGTTGTAACCAGGAAGAAAACCAGAAGCAAGAATGCAATATCGGCTTGCGAACTTGCGTTAATCTGAGGAGTTTCTTTAGTAGCCATAATTTATTTTCTCTGTTTGAATAAACCGCTCAATACTGAGCACAAGAAAGCGCCGACAAGAAGGATAATACTCAAAATCAATGAAGCATCAATCCACTTTAGCGTCATGTGCGTAGGAGGAGTGGTAACGTGAGCATCAACCGGATTGCCGGAAGCAATCAGGAATGATACCAAACATAATAATACTACAACACCAAATTCCCAAAGGGTCTTCTTGTTGCTGCCGCCTGAACGATAGAAGAAAGGCAATACCAAAGTGATAACAACAGCTAAAGCGCAAAGAATGTAAGCCCAATCAAGAATTGTGCTGACCATCTTGTTCCCGGAGCCATTAAGAACATAAAATCCCAGGCAGACGATAACAGAGATGATGTATATTATGTATGTAAAAATTTTTGCTGATTTAGACATACCAATTATTTTTTATTGCTAAAGTGAGTTAAAACATCAACAAAGCTGATGGAAGCATTTTCCATTCCGTTTACGATGCTATCAATTCTAGATACGATGTAGTTATAGAACAACTGAAGGATAATAGCGACGATCAAACCACCAATGGTAGTGATCAAAGCGACTTTAATACCACCGGCAACAACGGTTGGAGAAATATCTCCTGCTGACTCGATAGCATCAAATGCCTGAACCATTCCAACAACTGTTCCAAGGAATCCCAACATAGGAGCCAAAGCGATGAACAATGCAATCCAAGTAAGTCCGCTCTCTAGCTGACCCATCTGAACTGAACCGTAAGAAGTGATTGACTTCTCAACAACATCCAAACCTTGATCCATACGGCAAAGACCCTGATAGAAGATACTTGCAACTGGTCCGCGAGTGTTACGGCAAATTTCCTTTGCTGCGTCAACGCCACCATTGTTAAGAGCCTCATCAACCTTCTTTACAAGTTTGTCTGTGTCTGTGCTTGCAAGGTTAAGATATATAATTCTTTCAATTGCAATAGCAAGTCCAAAGATAAGGCACAAGATGATTGTAGCCATGAATCCGGGACCTCCTTCAATGAACTTAATCTTAATCTGCTGATAAATAGGCTGGTCAGAACTTCCACCCATTAGTTCCTGAGATGACATCTGAGAAGCTTGTGCAGGGGCAGGAGCAGCTTGAGCTGACGTTGCAGGAGCAGCCTTTGTAGAGTCCTGTGCAACTGCGTTCTGGGCAGTAAAGGCCATAATGCCAGCGACTGCCAAAAACATGAAAATTTTTTTCATAAATTTTTTTGTGATTTAATATTAAACAATGTATTTGTAGTTATTCGTTTGTCTCTTGGAAAAACCGAGGCGCAATTTACGCAATTTTTTCTTACAAAAATCCGCCAATGCAAACTAAATTGTAACCTCTCCCCTCAAATTTATCAACATATTTTTCTTAACTTTTTCTATATCAGCATATTTACCCATTAAAACAAATAATTTGGCCAAGGCGGCCTCAGTAGTGCTGTCATAACCGCATATAACCCCTATTTTCTTTAATGCCGCGCCTGTTGCGTATGCGCACATGTCAACGCTACCTGCCTGACATTGTGTAACATCCACAATTATAACCCCCTTTTTAACTCCTCTTTTAATGCTATCCAGGAACTCCCTGTTGGTAGGAGCATTGCCGGAACCGTAAGTCTCCAAAATAACAGCCCTGCAACCCTTAATGTTAAAGGCTGCATCCACTGCCTCCGGAGATATTCCGGGGAATATCTTTACTATCGCAACGTTGGTATCTAGTTTTGTGCTAATTTTCAAAGGTTTATCCCACTTTGCAGGATAATTTATGACAGATGTATTATACTTAATATGTATGCCGACATCAGCCAGCACGGGATAATTTGCGGATCTGAAAGCTCTAAAGTTCTCGGCATTGTATTTTGTTGTCCTGTTCCCTCTATATAGCTGACTCTCAAAGTATATGCAAACTTCAGGGACCATCGCCCTGCCATCTTTTCTCACCGCCGCGGCAATTTCAATAGAGGATATGATATTTTCCTTTCCGTCTGTCCTTAACATTCCTATCGGGAGCTGGCTGCCTGTAAGCACTACCGGCTTTTCCAGATTCTCCAGCATAAAGCTCAGAGCAGAAGCGGTATACGACATTGTGTCTGTGCCGTGAAGCACAACAAAACCATCATATTTACCATAATTTTTCTTAATAAGGAGAGACAATTTTACCCAAAAATCCGGAGCAACATCAGAAGAATCAATGACCGGGTTAAATGAGTATGTATCAATATTATACCCAAATTTTTTAAGCTCCGGAACCTCCTCCTGAATCTGGCTGAAATCAAAAGGAACAAGCGCCAGAGTTTTTGCGTCTTGCTTCATTCCTATTGTTCCGCCGGTATAAATCAGCAATAGCTTTCTTTTCATATCCTTCTTATTATCAAACAATTATATAATAATTTCCCCGATAGTTTTATATTATCATTCTATATTCCAAATAGCTCCTCTGCATTTTTTGTTGTTTGGGCAGCCACATCCTCTACGCTGCAATGCTTTATTTCTGAGACTTTTGCAGCAATGTAAGGAATATATGAGCTCTCATTTCTTTTGCCGCGGAATGGGACAGGAGTGAGCCACGGAGAATCGGTCTCCAGAACAATACTTTCTAACGGAATGTTTTCCAATGCTTTGGCGACTCCTGCATTTTTATATGTCACAACTCCACCTATTCCAACTTTAAAATCTCCATACTTCTGAATCCTTTCAAATGTCTCCGGACTGCCGCTGAACGCATGAAATACCCCTTTGATTTTGTGCGTGTTGCTGTCTTTCCCAAATACATGGTTTTCCAAAACGCGGAACATTTCATCGGTTGCGGAACGCTCATGAATAATGATGGGCAAAGAGTATTGTTCCGCCATATCTATCTGAGCAGAAAACACTTCCATCTGCTCTGCAATAAATTCCTTGCTCCAGTATCCGTCCAGTCCAATTTCTCCTACAGCATAATACCTTACAGATGAAGTAGTTGCACTGTCGTGAGAAAAATTGGCAGACTGCTTCATCTGCTCAAAAACAAAATTCAGCTCCTCTTTCCAATTCGCCGCAACTGATGTTGGATGTAACCCCATGGCCATAAAGGCATTACACTGATGTTTGTCAAAACACTCTTTTTGTCTCCGATAGTATGTAGAATCTATTGAAGGGAAAATCCACTTTTCCACCCCCGCATCCAACGCACGCTGCAGCACTTCTTCTCTGTCTGCATCAAAAGCCTCGTCATAAGGATGTGTATGTGTATCAACAAATTTCATAAATCAGCCATTATCTTCCGCATCTTGCCGGTTCCGCCTTTTAAGCTTATACTCCCCCTTATCGTCCGCCACTATCTCCCCCTCCAGCTCAAGCTCCAAAAGAATCAGCGATGCAGTATTAAAATCATACCCGGTATTCTGCACCACATAATCTACGCCCCTTGCAATTACAGGTGATAAAGTTAACAATATTTTCTCCCTTTTCCCATTGGAGGAGCTAAACAAATCCTGCTGAAGAGAAACATCGCTCCCTACGCTTTTTGTCCAGCCCAGACCGACGGGAATAGTCAGCGTATTAATGCAAGCAGATGCCACATTTTTAGATATCAAATAATTGCATCCATAAGAATTTGCGTCGCAGATTCTCCCCGGAACTGCAAAAATCTCTCTCCCATAGGAACTTGCATATTCAACGGTGCTCATGGAACCGCCATAGACCCTTGTCTCCGCAACCAACAGTCCCTGTGTCATTCCCGCTATTATCCTGTTTCTCTGCAAAAAATTTCTCCTTAGTGCCGGAGTCTCCCTTGGGAACTCCGTTAAAATTCCTCCGCCAGAAATCATCTTTATAGCATCATCTCTGTGAGATGCGGGATATATCAAATCTATTCCGCAGGGCAAAACTGCTACAGTCTCCATCCCGTTCTCCAGCGCGGCCCTATGCGCGGTTATATCTATCCCAATGGCAAGTCCGCTGACTATAAGCGGATTATACGCATTATCTGAAAATGAAGAAATTAATGTTTTGCATGAATCGCTCCCGTACAAAGATGCTAGCCGCGTCCCCACAACCCCAAGGCTGCGCGCATTATTAAGATTACCATTGCCTTTAAAATACAAAACAAATGGAGCATCCTGGCAATCAAGCAATTTCTGAGGATAATCTTTGCTTGAGATATCTATTATGCGCACTTTTTTCTCTTCATACCACAAAGCCTCCTTTTCCGCCCAATCCAAAAGTCCCTTGGAGTGCAATTTTGCACCGGATCCGCGGCGGCAAAGCGCATTATCTATGGTTTCATCATCTGCTTCAAATATCTCCTTTACAGTTGGATACAATTCCAGCAAGGCTCTCCCCGCAACCGGATTATTAAAGAACACTTTGCTCAATGCGCATAAATAATTCTCATTCATAAGATAAATTTAAAAAGGGCCGCAAGATATTCCATCCGCAGCCCCTTTTTATGCCATAGGGTAAATTTATCCTTTTAAAAAATCCGGAAAAAGAAAAAATTAAGGCCTGTCAAAATTTATAGTCAATTTGACTAAATGACAAGCATTGCATCTCCGTAAATGCCAAATTTATAACCCTTTTTAATTGCAAGCTTATAAGCGGCCATCACTTTATCATAATCACCAAAAGCGGCCTGAGTCATAAGCATTGTAGAGAGAGGATAATGGAAATTTGTAACTAATGCATCAGCAATTGCAAAATCATAAGGCGGGAAGATGAATTTGTTTGTCCAGCCGTCAAAAGGCTTAACCTGATTTGTAGTTGTGACAGGTGTCTCCAAAGCCCTAAGGACTGAGATTCCTATCGCAAATATTTTATGTCCCTCCTCTTTTGCCTTGTTAATTTTATCAGCGGTTTCTTCCGGAATTATCATTCTCTCGGAACCCATCTTATGCTTTGAAAGATCCTCAACATCAACACCTACAAAATTTCCAAGTCCGATATGAGATGTAAGGAATGTGTATTCAATCCCTTTTATCTCCATCCTCTTAAAAAGCTCTCTGCTGAAATGCAAACCTGATGCTGGGGTTGCAACTGCTCCTTCATTTTTTGCAAAAATTGTATTAAATCTCTCAATATCAATCTCTTCCGGACGGCTTCTGATTTCTTTTGGAATTGGAAGTTCACCTACGCTGAAAAGCGTCTTTTTAAAATCATCATAACTTCCATCATATAAGAATCTTAAAGTTCTTCCTCTGGAAGTTGTGTTATCAATAACCTCAGCAACCAAAGAATCATCATCTCCAAAATAGAGCTTGTTGCCGATTCTTATCTTTCTTGCAGGGTCAACCAGAACATCCCACAATCTCTGCTCCCGGTTAAGTTCTCTTAAAAGAGAAATCTCAATCTCTGCGCCGGTCTTCTCCTTGTTTCCTCTCAGTCTTGCAGGGAAAACTTTAGTATCATTAAATACAAAAAGGTCTCCTTCTCTGGCGTAGTCAACTATGTTTTTAAATACTTTATTGTCAGTGTTTCCGTTATTTTTATGCAGCACCATAAGCTTGCACTCATCCCTGTATTTGGGAGGATATTTTGCAATTAAATCCTTTGGAAACGCAAAATTAAATTGTGATAATTTCATAATGTTAGCGTAATCAATGCGTTATTTATACGAAACAAAAATGAAAAAGTTACAGACGATATGAAATTTTCTCCCTGAAAACAAAAATGCTATATCTGCAATTTGTCTCTATTGATACCTGCAATTTGTTCAAATTGCTCAACTGAAATGGCGTTATCCAGAATGTAACCGCCTGACGCAGTTCTTGTAAGACCGCTTAAAAAACCTCCGCTGCCCAATGATACACCCAAGTCTCTTGCTATTGAACGAATGTATGTTCCTTTGCTGCAGGAAATTTTCAAAGATATCTCCGGAAGATTTTCCGGAACCGAAAAGTTCACCCCATCAAGCCCCTTTGCATCAAGCACTTCCGCAGAATAAACAGTAATTCTGGATGGTTTAAGGACAATGTCGTCTCCGCCGCGTGCGATATCATAAGCCCTTACGCCGTCAACAAATTTTGCAGAAAAACTTGGAGGAACTTGGTCTTGTTCTCCAATCATGCCGGCAACCGCCTCTTTTATTTTGTCAAGCGTGATATGCTTATACGGGAAATTTTTATCTATAGGGTGTTCTCTGTCAAAAGATGGCGTTGTTGCTCCAAGAACTATCTTGGCAATATACTCCTTGCGCTCAGACTGCAGAGACTCAGCTAGTTTTGTGGCTTTCCCTATGCAAATAAGAAGGATGCCGGTAGCAAGCGGATCCAAAGTCCCGGCATGCCCAACCTTCAGCTTATGATTATGGAAATGCTTTTGCAAAGCAAATTTCACTTTTCTCACAGCATCTGCGCTTGTCCACTTATACGGCTTATCCAATACGATGATAATACCGTCGGGATAATCTTCCATGTGCTCTGAGAGACACAGCTTGCTATCCTTCTGTATTACAGTTAGTCCCACTTGAAGTTGATTTGAATTTTAAAATACTTTTACTCGGCGACAGGAATTTTATCTATTCTGCGCTGATGTCTTCCTCCCTCAAATTCTGCTGACAGATAGGCATTTATAACAGCTTCAGCCTGCTCAAGCGAAATAAATCTTGCCGGCAAAGTGAGAATATTTGCATTGTTGTGTCTCTTTGCAAGAGCCCCAAGTTCCGGAGTCCAGCAAAGGGCGGCTCTGATTCCCTGATGTTTATTAAGTGTCATTGAAATTCCGTTGCCGCTGCCGCACATTGCTATTCCAAAATCAACATCTTTATTCTCCACTGCAAGTGCCAGGGGATGAGCAACATCGGGATAATCCATACTCTCAGTTGAATGAGTTCCAAAGTCTTTTATTTTGTAGCCGGCTTTCTCCAAAAAAGGTTTAAGGGTTTCTTTAAGCTCGTATCCCGCATGATCAGCCGCCATTCCAATTAACTGTGCCATAATTATTTAATTAAACTATTATCTATCGTGAACTAAATTATTATCTCTCTCAAAACAAATTATTTGCCTGCAACGTCAAGGCTTTTAACTTTTGCAACAACGTTATCTATCTTAATAATAAATGGATAGAAAGCATCATTTTCCATTGACGAATATCTGCCTACAAGTCCTTTCATCTGGGTCTCCAAAATTCCGCTGCTCTTTGCCCACTCCCCGGGTTTTGGAACAACTCCGTTCTTCTTTGCAAATGCCAGGAATCCGCTTCCAAAATCCATTTTTGAAAGCAAGATTTCCAGTTGCGGCAAACTCTTAACCTGCCTAAGCTTATCTCTATATTTATCTGCAAGCAAAGCGCTGTACTGCATTTGCAAACTCTTGTCATTAACCTTTATAAGAAATTCAGAAACACCCTGGGTATCAAGAGGTACAAAGACATCAGGAATAATTCCGCCGCCACCGTAAACCACTCTCCCCTTTGGAGTTGTATACTTTAACTTTTTGTCCATCTTAATGCTGTCCACATTCTGCATCTCTCCATGCTGATATCTCTCCAAAATATCATACATATAATCGGGCGAATATGGTTTCTGAATGCAACGTCCCGTAGGAGTGTAATAGCGTGCAACCGTAAGCCGTATTCCGGAATTGTCAGAGAAATTAATTGGCTCCTGAACAAGTCCTTTTCCAAAAGAGCGGCGCCCTATGATTGTACCTCTGTCATTATCTTGAATTGCTCCGCTGACAATCTCACTGGAAGAGGCAGAGTTCTCATTTATAGCAATATACAGTTTAAGGTCCTGACAGGTTCCCCTTCCGTCTGCGTAGAAATCCTCTCTTTTTCTCATTCTGCCCTGCAAGTAAACTATCTTCTCTCCCTTCTTTAAGAATTCATTTGCTATCAGCAGCGCCTGGTCAAAATAACCGCCGGGATTATCACGCAAATCCAGCAGCAAAGATTTCATCCCCGCCTTCTTAAGCGATGTGACAGATGTCATAAACTCCTGGTAAGTTGTTTTTGAAAACTTTGATAACTTAATATAGCCCAGGCGTTTATTTAGCATCATGCTTGCATCAAGACTCTTAAGCGGAACTATTCCGCGGGTAATTGTGAACGGAATAAATCCAGCAATTCTCCCCCTCCTGATATCAACTTTTACCTTGGTATCCTGAGGCCCCTTTAATAGCTTGATGAGCGAATCCTGATTAAATTTTACTCCGGCAACATTTCTACCGTTAACTTTTATAATTCTATCTCCGCTTAGCAAACCCGCCTTTGCAGAAGGTCCTCCTGGTATTACGTTGATAACCACCGCAGTATCATTAGGGACATTAAACTCAACGCCAATTCCGCTAAAGTTTCCCTCCAAAGATTCATCCGCTTCCGCCAAGTCCTGCGGAGGAAGATAAACAGAGTGAGGATCCAAAGATTCCAAAATAAGAGGAATGGATTTTTCAACCATATCCTTAGGGTTGAGAGTATCTACGTAATTCTGCTGAATCTGGTCAAGCACAAGCAGAAGCTTATCCCACTGATGTCCACCTATTGCATACTCAGCCATGCTCCTCCTTCTTGAGCATCTCTCCAACATGTTGAGAGACAAGAATAAAGAAAGAATAATGATAATAACTATCCCAAAATAAGGATTGTGCAAAAGCTCTTTAAAATACTTATGGTGATACTGCTGAACAGGCTGCTGCGGTTTTTGATCAGGCTCTTGCTGAGAATTTTGCTGTAACTCCTGTTGGGAATCTTGCTGCGGTTCTTGCTGTGGAGTCGGCTCTTGGTTCTCTTTATTAATATCTTCCGGCATACTATAGGTTCCTCTCTTTTTCTAATTTGTCAATTTCTTCCTGCGGCATGTGAACTATTTCTATATTAGCTCTTTGCAGCAACTTTATTCCATCATCAAGACGATAATCGTCTCTATAAACCACTCTCACAATTCCGCTTTGAATAATAAGCTTGGCACATTCAACACACGGCGATGCAGTGATATAAAGCGTGGCCCCCTGTGAGCTGTTGTTCGACTTTGCCACTTTTGTAATTGCATTAGCCTCAGCATGTAACACATACGGCTTTGTAACTCCGTTCTCATCCTCGCATACATTTTCAAACCCCGATGGGGTTCCGTTATAACCATCAGAAATTATCATTCTGTCCTTCACCAGCAGAGCGCCAACTTGTCTTCTTTTGCTGTAAGAATTCTTGGCCCATATACCTGCCATTTGCAAATAACTAATATCAAACTGTGTCTGCTTATCCATAGACGAATCCTTTAACTCTCCAGTGTATTAGGCTGGTACAAATATCTCTTAATGCTGCGCTTTGGAGTTTTTTCAAATTCCTCCGGCATAACTCTTACTCCTGCTAGCTTGCAATAATTTGGCAAATCTTGATTTACAATCTTAATGTTCTCCTCCATCTTCTGCTTCATATCTCCGTTTGTAATTCCGGCAAGAGCACCCGCTTCAAAATCGGGATAAATTAATGCCATAAGTTTCCCGTTCTCTTCAACAACCAAAGATTCAACAACATACGGCATATTATTAATTAAACTCTCTATCTCTTCTGGATAAATATTTTGTCCGCTAGGACCAAGCAACATTGTTTTGCTCCTGCCCTTGATGTACAAAAATCCCTCTTCATCCATTAGTCCCAAGTCTCCAGTCTTAAACCATCCGTCGGGAGTAAAAGATTCTTGCGTAGCCTTTTCATTTTTATAATAGCCAAGCATTACATTGTCCCCCTTTATCAAAATTTCTCCCGGTATTGTTGCAGGAATTCCTGAATCAATTTTTATCTGCATGCGCGGCGCCGCCTTGCCGCAGGAATACAATTTCAATTTATCCCACCTTGCATAAGCTATGATTGGAGCGCATTCTGTCATTCCGTAACCAACTGTATATCTGAAACCTATCTTATGGAAAAAGCTGTCAGCCTCTTTGTTAAAAGCAGCACCGCCCACAATTACTTCCACAAAATTTCCTCCAAATGCATTGGATAATGTCTCATTAATTTTATCCCCAATCTTTTTATCTACATACGGCAGCCCAAGTAAAAATCTCATACCCGGTTTCTTTAAGAAAGGCTGCAATCTGCTCTTGTAGATTTTCTCTATGATAAGAGGAACTGCAATAATGAGTATAGGCTTAATCTCTTCCAATGCCTTGACAATAATACTTGGAGAAGGAACTCTGGTCAGGAAATAAACATGTGCGCCTACGCACATTTCAAACAGAAACTCAAACATCATTCCGTACATGTGAGCTGTCGGGAGCATAGACACAACGCTGGTAGCATTATTTACCTGAGGCATTTCCTGCATTGCAAATAACACATTGGAGACCAAGGCTCTATAAGGAATCATCACACCCTTGGAAAAGCCGCTGGTTCCGCTTGTATAGTTTATCATTGCAAGCTGCTCCGGACTCTCCTCCTTATAATAATTCAAGCTCTCTTTTGTGAAAGCCTTAGGATATTTTTTTCCAAAAAGTTCATTAAGATGCTCGCGTGTTTCAGAAACGGTTGGATCTTTTGCATAAAGTACAATAAATTGATCCATGTTTATAATTGACTCAGCATTAGGCATGTGTGATGCCGTAATTTCTTCCGCCACAATTGAACCCACAAAGAGCGCCTTTGCGTCTGAGTGATTAACTATAAACTCTATGTTCCCCGGTTTGAATTCATGCAGGATAGGAACAGGTACTGCACCATAAGTAAGGCAGGCAAGAAAAACCACGCCCCAGTTTGCCTGGTTGCGCGCACATATTGCAATCTTGTCACCCTTTTGTATTCCACAGATTTTAAAGATGATATGGAGTTTTTCTATTCTCCTGGCCACATCTCTGTAATACAGAGTTATCCCTTTGTAATCTGATAAAGCAGGACAGTCCCAGTTCTTCTTAAAACTATCCTCAATCATTTTATTTAGAGAAATATTCATATTTAATTTAACTAAAAATAATCTTTTTTATCCCGACGGATTATTCCGCCATCTTATGCAAAATCCTGCAGCTGACACAGATGCGAATACAAACCGCCCTTTGCTACAAGCTCTTCATGTGTCCCCTGCTCTTTAATTTCGCCATCTCTAAGTACAACAATAATATCTGCGTGACGAATAGTACTCAGCCTGTGAGCAATCACAATGGACGTTCTGTTCTGCATCAGCTTTGTAAGCGCATCTTGTACAAGTCTCTCGCTCTCAGTATCCAACGATGATGTTGCCTCATCAAGAATAAGAATAGGAGGATTCTTTAAAATAGCTCTTGCTATTGCCACTCTCTGTCTCTGTCCGCCGCTCAAGTTTGCGCCGCGGTCTCCAATATTGGTCTCAAACTTATCCGGCATCTGCTCTATGAAATCATAAGCGTTCGCAATTTTGGCGGCATTTATAACATCCTCTTTCTTAACGTTTTCCGCACCAAAAGTTATATTATTGTAAATAGAATCATTAAATAAAATGGAGTCCTGGGTAACAATACCCATTTGAGCTACAAGGGATTCCAGCGTATAGTCCTTAATGTCCACATTATCAATCAGCACTTCTCCGCCCGTAACATCATAAAATCTTGGAAGCATATCTGCAAACGTAGACTTGCCCGCACCGGAAGGACCAACTATTGCAACCATTTTTCCCTTAGGAATTTTAAGGCAAATATTTTTTAAGACCGGAACATCCGGCGTATAAGAAAAATCTACATTGCGATACTCTATATCCTCTGTAAAATCCTTTAATTCAATCGCTTCTTCTTTCTCCTTGATTGGATTCTCAACATCCAAAACTGCAAACAATCTCTCTCCGCTAACCATTCCCCTCTCTATGCTTGCATAAGCCGTTGAAATATTTTTAGCAGGCTCCAGGACTCTCCAATAAAAAGCAATGTAAACAACAAAGGCAGGCATATCCAGCCCAAGCTGTCCATGAATCTGAAGCCAGCCTCCGTAGAACAAAACCGCAGCGGCAATAGTTATTCCCAAAAATTCAGATATGGGAGAGGCAAGCTCCTGACGGTAAGACATCCTTCTACTGTTCTTCTGATGAGCAACGTTTGATATCTCAAAATTATTCTGAACATACTTCTGTCCGTTAAATGCTTTTATTATTCTTATGCCGGACATAGCCTCATCAAAATGGCTTACGATTCTTCCCATAAGCTGCTGAGTAGTAACTGCTTTCTTCCTTAGCTTATGCGCAATTTTCCCAATAACTATCGCTGAGAAAGGTATGGTCAGAAGAGTCACCAACGTTAATTTTGGAGACATGTAAAACAAGCCGGCAAGGAATCCGATAATTAAAAGCGGCTCGCGGAATAAAATATGAAAACTGTTTGCAACTCCGTTTTGAACTTCAGTAACGTCATTGGAAATTCTGCTTAGCACATCTCCCTTTTGATGGGAATGAAAATATCCGACATGCAAAGTGGAAACTTTTCTAAACAAATCCGTTCTGATATTTTTCATGATGCGCGCCCGCATCTTAATGAGAATCACCTGAGACCAGTATCTTGTAACATTGGAAAGAAAGGATGCCATGATTAAAATTATGCAGACAAAAAGCAATGCGCTCAAAGGGCCGCTTTGCATAAATATTTTGTCCATCTCATACTGAAAGACATCCTTAAAATATTGAACGCTCAAAGAAAAATGGGCAACCTTGTCCGCGTTTGCCGCCGCTGCCGCCTGCACCGTATTAGGCTCAAATAGAACGGTCAACAAAGGGTCAACCAATGCATAATTAGCAACGCCGAAAATAACTGAGAATATGGAGAGTACAAGATATCCGGGCCAGAACCTTTTAAACGGCCTGGCATAATTTAATAATCTCTTAAATGACTTCATACTCTCATCTTTCTTTATATCAATTTATTATCGCGGAAGGTTAAAGTTTCTTTATCCTTCCGCTCTTTAAATTCAGCAAAAACTCCTTCCCGTCAACTCCCATGACTTTAATGTACCCATCCTTCTCCATGGTAATGCGGCTGTCCTTTGCTATAGGCCTGCGCCAATTTCTTGCGGTAAGCTCAGAGCCATCCAGATTATAAATTCTTGTAGCTCCTATTGTCCTCATCAACAAATAATTGCGACCAAATATCACAACTTCTGAAGGCAGTTCTCTAGTAAACTCCGGAGCATGAATATCCTTCCATCCGGATGCCGGCGTACCGTCAAGATTATATTTTGTAATAGTGTTATCCTTGTTAATTACCAGCAGATAGTATTTATCTCCCTCCTTTACAACTGAAGGTCCCATGGAAACCCTCTTTGGCAGCACAATAGGATATCCGCCGGCATACGCTCCGCGCTTTGTCATCAGACACAGCTTATCTGCAACAATAAACGCCATGTGAACTTTGCCTCCATAAACTACCTGACCTACAGCACCTTTAAGAGTATCCTTAAATGGCAGGGCCCACTGGTCTTTATGGGTTTTATCAGAAAATGCAATTGAAAGAAACTTCTTAGACTGCTCAACATAATTAGTGTCTCCGCTAACAGGGTCAATAACCATAAACGGTCCGAGCGATGCTTTAATTGTACTATCAATAAACTGCTGGTGTCCGCCCTCACGCTTAAACATCTCAGGCGCATTGGAAAGCTTGGCGGCATAAAAATCCAGTTCCGCTATAACATTCTTATCTTCAGCACCTACGGTTGCAGTAAGACATTCAAAATTCTTCTTCTTTATGCTTGAGGTAAACTGCTTTCTAAAATATGGATTAAGCGCGCTGAACAATGTATCGGAACCCTCTTTGATATTAATCAAAACTCTTGCGGAACCTTTATCAGACAGGAAAGAAGACGCCGGTGTTTTGCCAAGATAATTCTCCAGGCTTATACGTCCTCCGCCCTTTGTAAATTCTGCAAGCGCTTTACGCGGACCAACGACCATCCACTCTCCGGAACGGCAATAAACCTCCTCCCTTGTATGGCTGAAGGCCTCTCCAAAAACTGAATAAAAATATCCTCTCAGTTTATAAGGCTTAACTTTGGGTCTGCCTATCTTATCTTTAACGCCTCCAAATAATCTTGATAATCCCGATGGTTTCACGTGTGCAACCGTCAGCCATTCATACTTTCCTCCAATAAGGCAGAATGCAGTAGCAACCTCTGTAAAATTCTGAGATATAGCCCAATCTGCAGGCTGCTTCTCTCCCCTCCTTGCGACTTTAAGCTGTCGGGATAAATAAGAATTCAATTTTTTATTTACCTCCAGATAGTCTCTGTAAGATTTTAGATAACTCTTCATTCCGGAGATTTGCAAGCTTACGCAGAACATCGTGCTGGCAGGAAGAATTTTTCCAACTTCGGATTCGGCCGGTTTTTGAGACAGGAAGACAGACGCGTAATTGGCCGGATCATTTGTATTGCAGGCCACTCCGCGGAAAGAGATAAAATTCTTCTGTCTTGGATTAATCTCCAGCGCGCTCCAAGAGGAGAAACGCAAAAGAAAATCTGAATATTTCAAAAAGTCATATGTAACGCAGCCGGAGAAAAGTTTTCCTACCTGTTTGTGACTCAGATATAAACACTCTGCACCGCCTGTTCCCTCCAAAGCAGCTTTGAAATCATGAAAGTCCAAAATAGAACTTCCGTTGGCAAGGTGCCGCACAGAACTCTCCAGCAAAAATGTGGAGCCGCTGGCTATCAGCAGAGACCCGTGGGTTGTAACTTCCAATCCATCAGGATATTCACGGACATCACAATTATTATATTTTCTGGAAGTATGGGAGACCGAATCCAAAAGTCCGGATATGATGCCGCTGTAACCCGGCACAGTACTCATATCCATAATCTCCATAAATGTTATTTCATTTTTGGAAGAATAATGTAAAGAAAAGAGAACGTGGCAGTTATTGAATACTTTTTTCTTAAGGAGAGATTCCTGGAATTTTACAATTGACTCGTTCTTGTTAATGAGGCCGCTGCCAAAATTTGTAGTATCATTAAGCACCGGAATAAAATGTTCCAGCTTCTCAAAATCAAATATTGCTATGGCATCTGTCGGGACCGCCTTATAAGCCGCCATTGATGCCTCTGTCAGCTGCCGCTGCTCTTTATCAGCCTTCTCTTCCCGCCCCTTGCATGCCACAAGTAATAGCACGGCAGCGCCTAGCACTCCGCACAAAAAGTAATTCCTCCGGTTCCTCATTTATTTGAACGCACAGTCGGGGCAAATTTACTAAAAAATAAAGGAAGGGAGGCAAAGAGGGAGAAAAAAAGAGGCCGGCAATATGCCGGCCTCAAAATTCTTTATGCTAAAAATTCACTTTGCTACTTAACAGGAGCAGCAGTTGCAGCTGCAGGTTTAGCAGCAGCCTTTGTAACTTTTACAAGTTCAACGTTGAAAATCAAAGTAGAATAAGCAGGCAATTTAGGACCCATCTGTCTTGGACCATATCCCAAATCAAATGGAATCCACAAAGTCTCTTTTCCACCCTCTCCAATAAACTGAAGTCCTTCTGTCCAGCCTTTGATAACTGCATTTAGAGGGAATTTAACAGTTTCTCCTCTGTCATAAGAAGAGTCAAATACTGTTCCGTCCAAAGTTGTACCCTTATAGTTAACCTCAACGGTATCCTCCGGAGCCGGCTTGTTTTCATTACCAGGTTTCTCAATCTTATACTGCAAACCATCGGGAGTCTCCTTTACGCCATCTTTAGTTTTATTAGAAGCCATAAACTTCTTCTCCTCCTCTTGTTTAACCTTTGCCATAGCCTCCTGAGCCTTCATCATATACCTTTGAATGACAGGACCACAATCATTTTCCTTAATCTTTAAAGTTGTGTCTCCGGCCATGTAAGCCTTCATGGCCTTCATAATAACGCCATAATTAAGACCTTCCATAGAAGAAGCCTTAAGCATTCCGCCAAAAGAAACACCAACGGCATAGCTGACAGAGTCAATTTCTGCCTGGCTTACGCCCTCAATCTTAGTCGTCTTCTTTCCGCAAGAAGCAACAACCATTGCGCATAAAGCGCAAACTGCTAGTGATTTTAAAATCTTCATTGTATTTAACTAATTAGTTTATAATAAATTCTATCCAAGCGCCTTAACCGCAGCGCAGAGGGCAAAGGTAACTATTTTTGCAAACTTCTGACAGCAAACAGGCAAAGTTTATGCAATAGCCGTGCCCCGACGTTTGCGTCCCATTCATTCTTCTCTCCGCCGGCCGCCATCTTGCCTTTTGCAGAAGCAGGCGCAACCTCGCAAAGGTCAAATCCAATTATTCTTTTTCTTCCCGACAGTTTCCTAAGCAAGTACACAGCCTCTCCCCACGTAAGCCCGCCGGGAACAGGAGTGCCTGTATTAGGACAGCAGGATGGCTCAAGTCCGTCAATATCAAAGCTTACGTAAACATTATCCGGCAAAACATCAATAATGCCATCGCATATTTCATCCCAGGTCATCCGTCCGCCGTAAAGCGCAGATTTAATTCCCGCATCCGTAAAGACCTTTAAAGATTTATTGCCGTTCATCAAATCATACTCGTCCTTGCAAAAATCTCTAATTCCAACCTGGCATAAAGTCTTGACGCCCTTAATCTTATGCAAAATATTATACATGATTGAGGCATGAGAATATTCAAAACCCTCATAGGCCTTTCTCAAATCTGCATGCGCATCTATCTGCAGCACACCAAGTTCCGCAGTCGCTCCTTTTCCAGCTTTTCTAGCCTGCTCCGCAACCATTTCCGCCGCCGCCTTAACAGCGCCAAAAGTCACACTATGTTCTCCCCCAACAACGCCCACAATTTTGTTCTCTTTATTGTAATCCCGACAGATTCCCTCTACAATTTCATTCATCTCCTCGGATGCCGCATTAACCTCATCTATAAGCTTCTGCATTTTACTCTGCTTCTCCCCTCCGGCAAGCGCATCTATAACTTTTTCCGCCTTTGCCCGCGCATCCTTGCTAATCAGCTCTATATAATCTTCCGCGGCAAAAAACTTTACATCATTCTCTTTACTTTTAGCATTTTTATTTCCCGCACTTTTTGAGTTCTCCGCAGCTCCAGCAACAAAAGTTTTTGCAGTTCCGATTTTCAAATTTTCTGAATTTGCAATTCCCTCGTCAAATAGGTCCACTTGAATAGAGGCGTCAATAATTGCCTTTGGTCCTTTTGAGGTACCTACTGAATATGAGACAGTTGCATCCCACGGGACAGAAACGATAACAACCGGGCACTCGTCTGCCCCATAAGGCATCCCAAAATAATTCCCATTAGGAACGCCCACTCCGTTAACATCAAATTTTTCCATACAAAGGATTAAAAACCAATTGAATTAATTTCCAACTTCTGACAGAAATTTAATTCTTACAAGACGCACTTCCTCTTCTGAATAATCCGGGCCAAGAGCTTTCTCAGCATCTATCAAAGAATCTGTCTCCGCCTCTTCCTTAAAATAATCATAGATATCTGCAATCTTGTCTTCATCAACAACTTGCTTTATGTAATAGTCTATGTTAATGCGAGTACCTGAGTTCACGATAGATTCAATCACAGAATACAAATCATCCATGTCCATATTCTTTGCATTTGCAATCTCATCAAGCGGCAACCTTCTGTCAATACTTGAAATGATAAATATTTTATTGGCAGAATTTGTCCCGATAGTTTTCATTACGAAATCATCCGTAGGCCTGTCTATCTCATTCTCCTTCACATATTTATCTATCAGCTCTATGAATTCTTTCCCGTATTTTTTTGCCTTGCCTTCACCAACTCCCTGGCAATCTTTAAGTTCCTCAAGGGTAATCGGGTACTTGATTGACATCTCCTCCAGCGCAGGATCTGAGAATATTACAAATGGAGGAAGACCCAATTTCTTTGATACGGAACGTCTTAAATCTTTAAGAATAGCCAGCAGCTGAAGATCTCCGCCGCCGCCGCCATGTTTTTCAGCGTCATTTGTAATTGACTCATCCTCATCCGTATCCTCAAACTTCCTGTCCTCAGTAATCTTGATTGAATAAGGTTTCTCCAAATACTCCTTCCCCTTTGGAGTCAATGATATCAACCCATACTGTTCAATATCTTTCTTTAAGAATTGCATTACGCATGCCTGGCGGATAACAGCCAGCCAGAACTTATCGTCCTTGTCCGGCATTACTCCAAAAAAGCGGCTGTGATGATGATTGTAAGACTTTATAATTGAATTCATTACACCGCCCAATATATTTGCAAGATGGTCGCTTTTAAAACTCTCCTTCATTGAGCGAATCAACTGGAACAGCGTAACAAAATACTCTTTTCCTTCAAACTTAGGCTGCGGATGCAAACAATTATCGCACGCCCCGCAATTATCCTGTTTGTAAACTTCACCAAAATAATTCAGCAAAGTCTTTCTGCGGCATTGATTAGATTCCGCATAAGCAACTGTCTCATTAAGAAGCTGCTTCCCTATCTCCTGTTCTGCAAGAGGTTTGCTTTGCATAAATTTCTCCAGCTTAAGAATATCCTTAAAACTGTAGAAAGCAATGCATTGTCCCTCACCGCCGTCACGGCCTGCACGCCCCGTCTCCTGATAATAACCTTCCAAAGACTTAGGCATATTATAATGGATAACAAAACGGACATCGGGCTTATCAATACCCATTCCAAACGCTATTGTCGCAACAATAACATCTACGTCCTCCATCAAAAATTTATCCTGGTTTGTAGCTCTTGTTGCTGCATCCAAGCCGGCATGATAAGGCAATGCCTTGATTCCGTTAACGCACAGCAACTCAGCCATTTCCTCCACCTTTTTGCGGCTAAGGCAATATATTATTCCGCTCTTGCCGGGATTATTTTTGATAAACTTTATAATCTCTTTCTCAGCATTTATTTTTGGACGGATTTCATAATAAAGGTTTGGTCTGTTGAATGATGTCTTAAAAACTTTAGCATCCATCATCCCCAGATTCTTCTGAATATCAGACTGAACCTTTGGAGTTGCCGTTGCCGTCAAGGCAATTATGGGGGCAGCCCCTATCTCCTGAACTATCGGGAGTATCCTCCTGTACTCGGGACGGAAATCATGTCCCCACTCAGAAATACAATGGGCCTCATCTACCGCGTAAAAAGAGATATGGCATTGCTTTAAAAGCTGAATATTTTCATCTTTTGTCAAAGACTCGGGAGCAACGTACAAAAGTTTTGTAACTCCTTTAAGCAGGTCATCTTTAACCTCTTGCACCTGCGCCTTATTAAGGGAAGAATTTAAGAAATGCGCAATGCCATCACTATTTGCAACAAAGCCGCGAATGGCGTCAACCTGATTTTTCATCAACGCTATCAGCGGAGAAATAACTATGGCAGTACCCTCCATCACCAATGCAGGCAGCTGATAACAAAGAGATTTGCCGCCACCTGTAGGCATGATAACAAAAGTATTATTTCCTGCAATCAGATTTTTAATGACAACTTCCTGGTCACCCTTAAAAGTGTCAAAGCCAAAAAACTCTTTCAGCTTTTTATGTAGTGCTTCCGATGATACCACGTCTCCTCCTTATAATAAATAAAAACCACTAAAGGGGCATGTCGGCCATTCAGGCCCAGCTCCAAACAAAATAATCTTTTATACAAAAGATATTTTTAACTTTGTGCATACAAGTTAGTGATAACTTTTTTGATAGCAAAATTTTTATGAAAATTTCAAAGAATAATCTCAAGGATTTAGCAGTTAACGTCATAAAAAAAGAGGCGGAGGCCGTTAGCAATCTTACTCCATATATAGATGATAAATTCATAGAGGTCTTAAACCTCATTTACAGTTCAAAAGGACGTCTTATTGTTACGGGCATAGGAAAGAGCGCCCTGATAGGCAACAAGATAGTGGCGACTATGAATTCAACCGGCACACCTTCTATTTTTATGCATGCCGCAGATGCAATCCACGGAGATTTGGGAATTGTTCAGCCGGATGATGTTGTTATGTGTATCTCAAAAAGCGGCAATACTCCGGAGATAAAAGTCCTTGTTCCGCTGATTGCAAGAATGGGAAATAAAATTATCGCTCTGGTATCAAATGCAGACTCTTTTTTAGCACAGCATGCAGATTATATTATCAGAGCAACTGTCGCGGAGGAAGCTAGTCCCAACAATTTGGCGCCAACTTCTTCTACCACAACTCAGCTGGTTATGGGGGATGCCATGGCGGTCTGCCTGCTTAAGATGAGAGGCTTCTCCCAGGAAGATTTTGCAAAGTATCACCCGGGAGGTTCACTTGGCAAACGCCTGTACCTGAGGGTTGCAGATGTTATTGACAAGAGCGTGCGCCCATGGGTTGACCAGGATGAAAATATTCAAAATACCATCATAAATATTTCTCAGAACCGCCTTGGTGCTACGGTAGTTCTGGACAAAAATGACCAAATGCTGGGAATAATTACAGACGGAGATGTCCGCAGAATGGTTGAGCGCGGCAAACCGCTGGAAACTCTTAAGGCAAAGGATATTATGTCCCACAATCCCAAGCAGATAGATATCAATGAGCTTGCGGTGAATGCGTTTAACATAATGCAGAAAAACAAAATCACATCTGTGGTTGTAATGGAGGATGGCAAGTATGCAGGTCTTGTCCACATTCATGATATTTTGAGGGAAGGTATTGTCTAATTTTTTGTTCCCGACAGGTTATTCCATTTGATTGAATTGTCTCGTCCCCACCAGGTTAGCTGGCGTTTGGCGTAGCGGCGGGTGTTGCGTTTGATGAGGTCTGCGGCGGTTGCGAGGTTTGTTTTGCAGTCCAGATAGTCAAATAGTTCCCGGTAGCCTACCGTGCGCAAAGAGGGATACTCAGGTGTTACAGCGCCACTTCGCTTAAAGTCGCTGCGCTCCATGCGTTCGCCGGGCACCAGCGACTGCTGGAGAACTCTGTACTTTTGCAGCCCCTTCACTTCATCAAGCAAGCCGGCAGAAATCATATTATCAACTCGCATATTGATACGCTCATAAAGCTCTGCGCGATTGCGGGTTATCCCGATTTTTTCAATTTTGAACGGTCTTTGCTTGTGAGGCATGGCGGGTGCGTTGCCGGATGCGGCAACCCCGCCGGTTTTCCAATCGGAAAATTTGCGGCCGGTTTGCAATGTGACTTCCAGCGCCCTTACAACTCTCTGGGGATTAGCTATATCTATGGTCTCATAGGATTCCGGGTCCAGCCTCTTAAGGTCATAGCGCAAACTCTCCAGCCCCTCTTTTTCCAGACGCTCAGTGAGTTGCGCCCGCAAGTCCAAATCGGCTGCTGGGAAATCATCCAGCCCGTTGCACACAGCATCTATGTAAAGTCCGCTGCCTCCGCACATTACAAGTCTGTCGTGAGTCTTGAACAATTCATCCATCAACGCAAGCGCCTCAATCTCAAAGCGTCCTGCGGTATAATGTTCTGTTATGGAATTTGTGGCAATGAAATAATGCTTGACCTCCGCAAGCTGCTCCAATGATGGGCGCGCCACCCCAATATTTAATTCTTTGAAAATCTGTCGTGAGTCACAACTAATTATAGGCGAGCCAATTTCTTTTGCAAGTTTAATTGCATATTCTGTCTTTCCCGCAGCAGTAGGACCTAAAATTATTGTGAGAGTTTTGGAAGAGTCTGACATCATTATTGATTATCATCCGCATCTGCGTCGGCAGGGTCTTCATAAATATCTGAAGGGTTGTCCGTTGCGTCAACAGAAGTAGACTCGTTAATCAAATCAAAGTTGTCATATTTTGCGGCAAATTGTTCCGGAACTCTCCCCTTCTCTGCCACAAGCCGGGGATATGAGTTGTGCGCAGCAAATTCAGCCGTACCCTCTTTTGTTAAAGTCAGATATTTATTCTTTTTAATGTCAAAGACATACAGCAGAGTATTCTCTTTTTTTGACAAAGTCTTCTCTATTGTCACCCCATCCAAAGTTCCGCTGCCCATATCAAACAGACCATAAATACTCTTGACTTTTCCGCTGTCATCCAATCCCTTAAAAGCAATCATCTGATCCGGCGCAAAACCCAAATCATCAGTCAAATATTTATGCAACGCAAAAAGCGTAGTACTTCCGCTTATTTCATAAGTGCGGAAAAAAATTTTACTGAATGTAAACGTTGCCTTGTATGTATAAATTGTATCTGCCATGATGCAATAATTTGTAGCCGTTAATTTTTTAATATAAAACGCACAGTATCAGCTCTATCTGCAAAATCGTCAATCTCAGGCCTCTGCGCTAACCCAAAGGTAGTATATTTTTTCTGAATTTTGCTCTTGTTCGTTTTCTCAAAATCCGCCACATCTTTTTTGTATTTGTAGTACGCAAAATTTATCTGCGCCAGCGGAGGATGCACAGAATTGCCGCGCTGCAAAATAAAGAACCCTCCATCTATAAATCCATTTTCATCAGCACATGAAGAATCTGGAGCACAAATATTTGCGCCGCCCATGATATTCAGGGCGCGCATCCTCAAATATGAATTTTTGTACGCATCAACGCTCATCATAATTTGCTTAATGCTCCGCGTTCCGTTCAGCTTCATTTTTTGCGCTGCTTTTATAAGATTCTTAAAATCATAATGTTCCGGTACAAACAAATATGAGACGCTACGGCAGCCAAGTCCAAAATAAAGCAGCATATCTTCTGTCAAATTACAAAGCTGCTCCTCACTTTCCTTACCATTCACAACGGCAAAACTAAATCTGCTCCCCCTCAAAAGTTTTGGAACGCCCGGATATTCTTTTTTAATCTCAGCCATAGAATCATCGCTGCCGGAAGCAATTATAGCACAAGTATTTGAAGCAAATTTGCAAAAAACAACTTTGCCGCTCCAGTAACTATCAATATTACACAGCATCTTGTACACCGCAGGAAGCAAACGTGAATCTTTGGAAGAGAGCTTAATATATGCGTTGCGCCCGCAGGCAAGAGTGCAGAGAAAATCATGGAAACCAACAAGAGGCAGATTGCCGGCCATTATTATCCCGACAGTTTTTTCCCACAAATCGCCCTCTCCCCTCTCTGAGATTTTCCCATCTCCTCCGGCATGATTTAACAGCCATTCCAAAGGTCTGGGCTGCAAGAACTTATCCACAATATTAATAATTGCGGCGCGCTGCATCTCTATTGTAAAAAAAGGATTATCCTTCCGGGCCAAACGCATTGCATCTGCAAGAAGCGGATTTTTCAGATTTTTCATCTCCCTGCCAAGCCGGACAAAACTTTTTATAAAATGATTTTCTTGCATAGTGCAAATTTATCAAAAAGGAGTATCTTTACAACCTGAAATGGGCGCACAGAAAACTTTACTCTCCGACAGTTATTTGAGTATTGCTTCCCTTTCAGAAGGGGCATACAAAGATAACGGGAGCCGTTTTCTTTCCTTCGCCTACCCCTGCACTTCCGCAGAACAGGCAGATGAAATCCTAACAAGCATAAGAAAAAAGTATTACGACGCTACGCACCATTGCTATGCGTACAGACTTGGCAGAGAAGGAGATACATTCAGAATAAATGATGACGGAGAACCCTCTTCCACGGCAGGACGTCCTATTTACGGGCAAATACTTTCAAACAATTTAAGCGATATTCTTCTGGTGGTTGTCAGATACTTTGGCGGCGTTAAGCTGGGAGTTCCCGGACTTATCAAAGCCTACAAAACGGCGGCGGCAGAAGCCATCGCGAACTCAAAAATTATCACAAAAATTTCTACTGAACGCTATAAGATAATTTTTGACTACCCATCTGCAGACAAGATTTTAAAAGAGCTGAAAAAACTTGGAATAGAGGCGCAAAATAAAAAATTCGAGAGCGAATGCTCAGTAGAGGCTGATATAAGGCTGACTGATATAGAGAGACTTACAGGGACATTTAAAAGAGACAGCCATATCTCCTTCACTAAAATTGAGCAAGAAAAATCAGATAATAAAAAGACTAAAGTATAGAGATAAAAAATTTAACAAATATGCCAAAAAGTTTAATTTCCATTTCAGATTTTACAAAGGAAGAGATGCTTCATGTACTGGAAGTTGCGCGGGAATTTGAGGAGAAAAAATCTCAAACTTTCCTGCATGATAAAGTCATAGCATGCCTGTTCTTTGAGCCTTCCACCAGGACCAGGCTGAGTTTTGAGACCGCCTCAAACAGACTGGGAGCCAGGGTAATAGGATTTTCAGATGCAGCCAACACCAGCGTTTCAAAAGGGGAAACTTTAAAGGATACCATAAAAATGGTCTCCAACTATGTAGACCTGATTGTGATGCGCCATCCTCTGGAGGGTGCGGCAAGATACGCTTCTGAAGTAGCATCTGTCCCTGTCATAAACGCCGGCGACGGAGCAAACCAGCATCCGACTCAAACCATGCTGGATCTCTACACCATTAAGCAGACTCAGGGGACATTGGAAAATCTAAACGTGGATATGGTTGGAGATTTAAAATATGGACGCACCGTACACTCTCTGCTTCAGGCACTTTCATACTTTTCTCCAGAATTTATGTTCACCGCTCCGGAAGAACTTTCCATGCCGGAAGAGTACAAAGATTTCCTAAAGCACAAAAAAATCTCTTTCAAAGAGACAAAGGATTTGGCAGAGGGACTGAATCAGGCAGATATCCTCTATATGACAAGGGTTCAAAGGGAGCGTTTCACAGATCCAATTGAATATGAGAAGGTAAAGAACTGCTACAGGTTAACTGCTGATATGCTTGGAGATTGCAAGAAAAACATGAGAATCCTCCACCCTCTTCCAAGAGTAACGGAAATTGCTCAAGACGTGGATGATACCCCTTTTGCATACTACTTCAAGCAGGCGGAAAACGGAATGTACGTAAGAATGGCAATCATCTCTTACCTGCTGGGATACAGATAATAATATCCATCGCGATGGATAAATAATTGTCATTTTTAATAGGGATAAAAAATAAATATGATGGATAAGGTTAAAAAAGTAACAGAAGATATTCTACAGGTTAGCGCAATAAAGAACGGAACAGTATTGGACCACATACCTGCAAATCAGCTTTTTAAAGTAATCAGCATTTTGGGTCTGGACAAGAATTGCTCCAACCAGATAACTTTTGGAATGAATCTGGAAAGCAAGCTTCTTGGAAAGAAAGCTATCATCAAGATTGCCGACAGATATTTCAAGCCAAGCGAGATTAATAAAATTGCGCTTGTAGCTCCCGATGCCAAAATTAATGTAATCAAAGATTACAAAGTGATTGAGAAAAAGGTTATCACCATTCCAAAAGAGATAGTAGGCATTGTAAAGTGCATGAATCCGGTCTGCATAACCAATCATCAGCCTATCGCCACTAAATTCAGGACGGAATATGAGAACAAGCATTTAAAACTTGTCTGCCATTTCTGTGAAAAAACCACTGACGGAGATGATATTCAGATAATTGACTCCCAGCTATAGCTCCCGTTCCAAAAATGCCCCGCTCTCTTGTGATGCGCGGCGCATCAGTTTAAGTGCTTTATAGCTGCAGATTTAAGGGACATTGCCACAAAAGGGTTCGGCTTTGTCCCTTTTTTATTTAGTTTAGCATAAATATTACGTTTAAATAAAAAGATTTATTAAATTTGGCACTCTAGAAAAGAAAACTAGAAAAAATTAAAACAATAATTTCAAAAATATAAATAATTTAAAAGATACATTAGTTATGAAAAAGGCTTATAACTTTAACGCAGGACCTTGCAAATTGCCTCAAGAGGCCATTGATGCAACAATAGAAGGTCTAAAAGATTTTAACGGCACAGGTATGCCGGTTATTTCAGTTTCTCACAGAAGCAAAGAGTGGGAAGCAGTTATGGAGGAGTGCAGATCTCTATGGAGAGAACTTCTTCATATTCCTGATAATTACCATATTCTGTTCCTTGGCGGCGGCGCAAGCTTGCAATTCCTATATGTTGCAATGAACTTGTTTGACCACAAGGCAGCTTATCTTGAGACAGGTGTTTGGGCAAAGAAATCTCTAGCAGAGGCAAGAGGACTTGCAAAGAGCAGAGGTCTTGGTGATAACGCAGCTTATGCAATTGCATCTTCTGCAGACAAGACATATTCTTACATTCCAAAGGGTTACACTATCCCTTCTGATTTGGATTATTTCCACATCACAACCAACAACACTATCTACGGAACTGAGATTAAGACAGATATGGATTGCCCTGTTCCATTGGTAGCAGATATGTCATCAGACATTATGAGCCGCAGAGTTGATGTCAGCAAATATGCAGTTATCTACGGTGGCGCACAGAAGAACGTTGGTCCTGCCGGTGTTGCATTTGTAATCATCAGAGATGATATGCTTAACAGAGTTAAGACTTATATCCCTACTATGTTGAATTACAAGACTCACGTAGACGGAGAGAGTATGTTCAACACTCCTCCTGTATTTGCAATTTACGTTATGGTTCAGACACTTAAGTGGCTTAAGAATCTTGGTGGCGTAGATAAGATGCATGAAATCAACATGAAGAAATCAGAGCTTCTTTACAATGAGATTGACCGCAACAAGATGTTTGTGGGCACAGCTGCTAAAGAGGACCGCTCTATCATGAACCACTGCTTTGTAATGGCTCCTGAGTATAAGGCTCTAGAACAAGAGTTTATGGATTTTGCAAAGAGCAAGGGAATGGTTGGAATTAAAGGCCACCGTTCAGTTGGAGGATTCAGAGCATCTCTTTACAATGCCTGCACAGTAGAAGACGTTCAGGCTCTTGTTGACTGCATGCAGGAATTTGAAAAAATGCACGTTAAATAACTGAGTTATAAATAGTTGTAATACTCCCGACAGATGGTTAAAATAATCTGTCGGGACTATTATTTAAAAACAAAATATCATGAAATTTTTAATAGCTACTGATAAACCTTTTAGCGCCGCTGCCGTTACAGGCATTAAAAAAATTGTCGAGGGCGCAGGACACACTCTAACCGTTTTGGAAAAATACGGAACAGAAGATAAATTTATTGCAGCAGTTGCTGATGCAGACGCACTAATTGTTCGCTCTGATAAAGTTACCAAGGCTGTTGTTGACGCCGCCAAGAATCTTAAGATTGTTGTACGTGCCGGCGCAGGCTTTGATAATCTGGACCTTGCAGCACTTTCTGCAAGAAAGATTGTTGCCATGAATACTCCGGGCCAGAACTCAAATGCAGTTGCAGAACTTGCACTTGCATTTATGGTTTACATAAGCAGAAATCAGTTCACTCCAGGAACAGGAAGCGAGCTTAAGGGCAAAACACTTGGTATCCAGGCTTATGGACACGTAGGAAAATTGGTTGCAGACCATGCAAAAGGATTTGGCATGACTATCATGGCATTTGATCCGTTTGTACCTAAAGAAGTTATGGAGAAAGATGGAGTTGTTGTTGCTAAAGACCTTGATGATCTTTACTCTCACTCTAATTTCATTTCTCTGCATATCCCTGCTAATGACCAAACTAAAGGCTCCATCGGATACGCACTTCTATCCAAGATGCCTAAGGGCGGCTGCCTTGTAAACACTGCAAGAAAAGAAGTTATCAATGAGCCTGAACTAGAAAAAGTTCTGGAAGAGAGACAAGATCTTAAATACATTACAGATATTGCTCCTGCAAACATTGCAACTCTTAAGGAGAAATTTGGCAATAGAGTTTTTGCTACTCCTAAAAAGCAGGGTGCAGAAACTGCAGAGGCAAATTTGAATGCCGGTCTAGCTGCTGCTAATCAGATAGTTGGATTCTTCAAAGATGGTTGCACAAAATTCCAGGTTAACAAGTTTTAATAAGGTTTAATTCTTTTTAAAATTCTAAAGAATATGGTAAAAGTAAAACCTTTTGCGGCGGTACGCCCTCCAAAAAATCTTGCAAAGGAAGTTGCATCCCATCCTTATGATGTGCTAAGTTCAGAAGAGGCACAAAAAGAGGCTGGTGAAAAATCTTTGCTTCACATCATAAAACCTGAAATAGATTTCACTCCAATTGCAGGCGAGCATGAACGCAGAACCTATGATAAAGCGGTGGAAAACTTCAAGTTATGGCAGCAGAAAGGGTGGCTGGTTCAAGATAAAAAAGAGCAGTACTACGTATATGCTCAAACCATGAACGGCCGCACTCAATATGGAATTGTGCTTTGCGCAAATGTAGATGATTACATGAACGGCACAATAAAAAAGCATGAACTTACACGCAAAGAGAAAGAGGATGACAGAATGATTCACGTTAGAATTCAGAATGCCAACCTTGAACCTGTCTTTTTTGCTTATCGCGATAATAATGAAATCAACAAAATTGTTGCTGAGACTATTAAGAAACAGCCTGAGTATGACTTTGTTGCAGCAGACGGTTTTGGCCACAAGATGTGGGTCATAGATGATGACAAAACTATCGCGAGAATAACAGAGCTTTTCACAACACAAGTTCCTGCCTTCTATGTTGCTGATGGACACCACAGAACAGCTGCAGCTGCGAGAGTTGGAGAAGAGAAGAAAAAACAAAATCCTCACCATACCGGCAAAGAGGAATACAACTACTTTATGGCAGTAGTATTCCCTGAAAGCCAGCTGCATATCCTTGATTACAACAGAGTTGTAAAGGATTTGAACGGCATGTCAAAAGATGAATTCATTAAGAAAATGAGTGAAGATTTTGATATAGTAAATAAAGGAAAAGAAATTTATCATCCTGCAGGACTTCACAATTTCTCCATGTACATTGGTAGCGAGTGGTATTCAATGACAGCTAAGAAAGGAACCTACAATGATTCAGACCCTATTGGCGTTCTGGATGTTACGGTCCTTTCAAATTGCGTCTTTGACAAACTGCTTAACATAAAAGACTTGCGTACATCTGACAGAATAGATTTTGTCGGAGGAATTCGCGGTCTTGGAGAATTAAAGCGCAGAGTAGATAGCGGAGAGATGGTTGCAGCATTTGCATTGTATCCTGTCTCTATGAGCCAGCTGATTAACATAGCTGACACCGGCAACATCATGCCGCCAAAGACAACCTGGTTTGAGCCAAAGCTTGCCAGCGGCGTTACTATTCACAAGCTTGATGATTTTAAGGGTTAAGATTATAACTCTCTGATTTTTAAAAAGCAGCATCTTTCCGGTGCTGCTTTTTTTATTTTGCAAGTCATTTGAAAAGTTTCGCTCTGCCTTAATTCCACCAAGTAATGATAACAAGGCCGCAGGCCCGCGACCGAAGGGAGCGTGCAGCTCCGCGGCGCAAGCCGCGTAAACCACAAGGCAATGCGGCGCGCTCGTGACGCATTGCTTGTTTTCCGGCCCCGCCGGAAAACAGAAAAGCCCTGCAGTCATTGCTGACTGCAGAGCTTTTCGTTTTAAATTGGCGGCTACCCACTTTCCCACTTGGTATAGCAGTATCATAGGCGCGCGCGGGCTTAACTTCTCTGTTCGGAATGGGAAGAGGTGGATCCCCGCTGCTATTGCCACCACAATATCTTCGCCCGGCCTTTGTCTCCGCCGGCAGGGCGTATGTTGCTGAGAGAGAAACTCCCTGGTAAAGTCTCGTTTCACTGTTTGTATTTGAAGCTCTCGGGCTATTAGTACCGCTCGGCTTTGGCATTGCTGCCTTTACACCTGCGGCCTATCAACGTGGTAGTCTCCCACGGCCCTGTTTGGAAATCTCATCTCGAAGCTAGCTTCGCACTTAGATGCTTTCAGTGCTTATCTAAACCGCACATAGCTACCCGGCAATGCAGCTGGCGCCACAACCGGTACACTGGAGGTGCGTCCATCCCGGTCCTCTCGTACTAAGGACAGGCCTCCTCAAATTTCCAACGCCCACAACAGATAGGGACCGAACTGTCTCACGACGTTCTGAACCCAGCTCGCGTGCCACTTTAATCGGCGAACAGCCGAACCCTTGGAACCTGCTCCAGCCCCAGGATGTGACGAGCCGACATCGAGGTGCCAAACCGCTCCGTCGATTTGAGCTCTTGGGAGCGATCAGCCTGTTATCCCCGGAGTACCTTTTATCCTTTGAGCGATGGCCCACCCACGCGGAACCACCGGATCACTTTGCCCTACTTTCGTACCTGTTCGACTTGTCGGTCTCACAGTCAAGCCCGCTTTTGCCACTGCACTCTGCGCACGGTTACCATTCGTGCTGAGCGGACCTTGGGAAGCCTCCGTTACTCTTTTGGAGGCGACCACCCCAGTCAAACTACCCACCAAACGGTGTCCCTGTCGCCAGGTTAGATCCCGGATAACCAAAGGGTGGTATTTCAACGGCGACTCCACGAATACTGGCGTACTCGTCTCACGGTCTCCCACCTATCCTACACATCGGTTATCCAAAATCAGCGTTAAGCTGCAGTAAAGGTTCACGGGGTCTTTCCGTCCCGTTGCGGGTAAGCGGCATCTTCACCGCTACTACAATTTCACCGAGCTCATGGCTGAGACAGTGTCCAGATCGTTACACCGTTCGTGCAGGTCGGAACTTACCCGACAAGGAATTTCGCTACCTTAGGACCGTTATAGTTACGGCCGCCGTTTACCGGGGCTTCAATTCAGCGCCTCGCACTTCCATTGCTTTCCGTGCTTACGCCCCCTCTTAACCTTCCGGCACCGGGCAGGTGTCAGGCCTTATGCTTCATCTTTAAATTTTGCAAAGCCATGTGTTTTTGGTAAACAGTCGCCTGGACCATTTCTCTGCGCCCTCTTACGAGGGTCCCCTTATCCCGAAGTTACGGGGTTAATTTGCCGAATTCCTTAGCCATGATTCACTCGAGCACCTGAGGATTCTCTCCTCTCCCACCTGTGTCGGTTTACGGTACGGGCTCTGACAGATTGTATCGCCGAAGATTTTCTCGGGAGTCTGATTACCGCTTCTGTCGGATCGTCCGAAGACTCTCCGTACTGTCGGCTTTCAGCGGCAGTAGCTCTTAACCTCTGCTGTGCCTACGGCCTTCAACCGGCTATTCCGTCAGCCGGCGAGCGTGTCACTACTCCGTCCCTCCTTTGTGTCTGTCACAGGTAATGGATTATTAACCATTTCTCCATCGGCGTCGCCTCTCGGCTTAGCCTTAGGTCCCGACTTACCCTGATCCGATTAACGTTGATCAGGAACCCTTGGGTTTTCGGTGTGCGGGGTTTGCGCCCGCATTATCGTTACTTATGCCTACATCTTCTTTTCCGGACGCTCCAGAAAGTCTCGCGGCTTTCCTTCACGGCCGACCGGAATGCTCCCCTACCGCTCCGCCATTGCTGGCGAAGCCCATAGTTTCGGCAGTGTGTTTGATACCCGATCATCATCCACGCACAGTCCCTCGACTAGTGAGCTGTTACGCACTCTTTAAATGATTAGCTGCTTCCAAGCTAACATCCTAGCTGTCTATGCGACCGCACTTCGTTCTATTAACTTAACACACGTTTGGGGGCCTTAACTGTTGGTCTGGGCTATTTCCCTTTTGCCGCCGGACATTAGCACCCGACGACTCATTCCCGCAGATCGTCTCCACGCATTCGGAGTTTGTCAGAACTTGACAGGCGTTGAAGCCCTCGCATCCTATCAGTGGCTCTACCTCATGCAGACTGCTGCAAGACTGTTCCTAAAAACATTTCGGGGAGTACGAGCTATCTCCCAGTTTGATTGGCCTTTCACTCCTACCCTCAACTCATCCGATCCCTTTTCAACGGAAATCAGTCCGGTCCTCCATCCCCTGTTACGGAAACTTCAACCTGGTCAAGGGTAGATCACAAGGTTTCGCGTCTGCTCCCGGCAACTCGCTCGCCATATGCTGACTCGCTTTCGCTTCGGCTCCGTACCTCACAGTACTTAACCTCGCTGCCGAGAAGCAACTCGTAGGCTCATTATCCAAAAGGCACGCCGTCACCACCTAAGTGGCTCCGACCGCTTGTAAGCGAACGGTTTCAGGTTCTCTTTCACCCCGCTGTTCGCGGTGCTTTTCACCTTTCCTTCGCAGTACTGGTTCCCTATCGGTCTGCCATCCATGTTTAGCCTTGCGGAGTGGTCCCCGCTGCTTCAGACAGGATTCCTCGTGTCCCGCCTTACTCAGGATTCCGCTGGACTCCGGCCTGGCTTCGAGTACGGGGCTGTCACCCGCTGCGGCGCGCCTTTCCAGACGCTTCCTCTCGCTCTGCCTTCGTCGTATCGCGGTCCTTCTACCCCCAAAACGCCTAGACGTCCTGGGTTTGGGCTCTTTCCTTTTCGCTCGCCACTACTCGGGAAATCGATGTTTCTTTCTTTTCCTGCGGATACTGAGATGTTTCAGTTCTCCGCGTGCGCCCACCCTCGCGGGTGTATGATGTCTTCAACATCATGGGTTGTCCCATTCGGAAGCCTGCGGATCAATTCCTGTTTGCAGATCCCCGCAGATTTTCGCAGCTTACCGCGTCCTTCTTCGCTGATGGTAGCCTAGGCATCCTCCATTCGCTCTTTGTAACTTCTTCTTACCTAGTGAATCATTCTCTGATTCTCTACTTGTGAAATCGTAGTCCCATATCAACGGACAGCGCCCATCCCTGGACGCCGACCCTGTACATATAACTCTTGGTCGTACATACTCTCTTAATTAATATCAGACTAATAAATTTCTTTACCTCTTTGTTTCTCTCTCATTACTTCAATGAACTTCCCGGGTCCCCCCGGTGGTCCGGATGTGTGCGGAGCGCGGGCCTCTTGCGGCGAGCGTCCCTCCGGATTATATCTAAAAACAAGCAGTCAAGCGCCTACAGCTACTTCTCAACTCCAAAAAGGAGGTGTTCCAGCCACACCTTCCGGTACGGCTACCTTGTTACGACTTAGCCCCAGTTACCGGTTTTGCCTTAGGTCGATCCTTGCGGTCTCGAACTTCAGGCACTCCCAGCTTCCATGGCTTGACGGGCGGTGTGTACAAGGCCCGGGAACGTATTCACCGCGCCATGGCTGATGCGCGATTACTAGCGAATCCAGCTTCGTGGAGTCGGGTTGCAGACTCCAGTCCGAACTGAGACAGGCTTTCGAGATTGGCTCGGCGTCGCCGCCTCGCTCCCCTCTGTACCTGCCATTGTAACACGTGTGTCGCCCCGGACGTAAGGGCCGTGCTGATTTGACGTCATCCCCCCCTTCCTCACACCTTACGGCGGCAGTCTCGCCAGAGTGCCCACCACTGCGTGATGGCAACTGACGACAAGGGTTGCGCTCGTTATGGCACTTAAGCCTACACCTCACGGCACGAGCTGACGACAACCATGCAGCACCTCGGTACAGACATATTGCTATGCTGCAGAATCTCTCCTGCATTCCTGCACCGTTCGAGCCCGGGTAAGGTTCCTCGCGTATCATCGAATTAAACCACATGTTCCTCCGCTTGTGCGGGCCCCCGTCAATTCCTTTGAGTTTCAACCTTGCGGTCGTACTCCCCAGGTGGACAACTTAACGCTTTCGCTTCGCTACCGATCGGTATATCGCCGACAGCCAGTTGTCATCGTTTACTGTGCGGACTACCAGGGTATCTAATCCTGTTCGATCCCCGCACTTTCGTGCCTCAGTGTCAATCGAGGGTTCGTCAGCTGCTTTCGCAATCGGTGTTCTGTGTAATATCTATGCATTTCACCGCTACACTTCACATTCCGCCAACGGCACCCCTATTCAAGGCCGCCAGTTTCCATGGCACGATCCGCGTTGAGCGCGAACTTTTCACCACGGACTTGACAGCCCACCTACGCACCCTTTAAACCCAATAAATCCGGATAACGCTTGCATCCTCCGTATTACCGCGGCTGCTGGCACGGAGTTAGCCGATGCTTATTCGTACGGTACACTCATCGGGCTACACGTAACCCTTATTGTTCCCGTACAAAAGCGGTTTACAATCCATAGGACCTTCTTCCCGCACGCGGCATGGCTGGATCAGATTTCCATCCATTGTCCAATATTCCTCACTGCTGCCTCCCGTAGGAGTCTGGACCGTGTCTCAGTTCCAGTGTGGGGGACCTCCCTCTCAGGACCCCTAAACATCGTGGTTATGGTGGGCCGTTACCTCACCATCTGACTAATGTTACGCGAACCAATCCGTCACCGCATCGCTGCTTTCTTGAAGGTGGGATGTCCCACCCGCAATCTATGCGATATTAGACCACGTTTCCATGGATTATCTCCCTGTGACGGGAATGTTGTTCACGCGTTACGCACCCTTCCGCCGGTCGCCGACATCCGTATTGCTACAGACCGCTGCCCCTCGACTTGCATGTGTTAAGCCTGCCGCTAGCGTTCATCCTGAGCCAGGATCAAACTCTTCATTGTATATGTTTCTATTTTTCTAAGTTGATCTGTAGCTCCTTTCTTATTAAATTTGACGCTCGAAAATTAAGTGGATCTCGTCAAAGACTCCACCTACCAAACTGTTTAAAGTTTGCTGCTTGTTTCTATGTTTCAACGAACTTTTCCGATCCGCTTTCAGCGAAACGGGCTGCAAAGGTAAACATCTTTTCTTTTCCTGCAAATTTTTTTGAAAAAAAAGTTGAAAATTTTTCAAAAAAGCATAAAAAAGCCGTTGCAGATATCTACAACGGCTAAAAAAAAATCTGTTACAAAATTGTAAATTTGATTATATCGCCATAAAATGAAGTACCAAATACCTATTGAAATCTCATATACTGGCCTCTGTTTTATTTACCTTTTATTTTCTTTTAAAATATCTCTGATTTCCTCCAAAAGCTTCTGGTCTTCAGTCTTTTCCGGAGCTGCAGGTGCAGGCTCGTCTTTCTTTTTCTTTGATAGAAGATTGATTCCTTTTACAAGCAAGAACACGCAGAACGCTATGATAATGAAGTTGATAATAACATTGATGAAAGTTCCGTATTTAAACAAAACTGCAGGAACGGCAGGGGATGTTGCCGTTGCAGCAACAGCAGGTTTAAGTGTAACAGCAAGGTCTGAAAAATCTACGCCGCCAACCAGCACGCCAATGCAAGGCATAATTAAATCGCCTACTAATGAGTTAACTACAGCTGTAAACGCTGCGCCGACAATGAAACCTACGGCCATGTCAGTTACATTGCCGCGCATTGCAAATTCTTTGAATTCCTGCAAAAACTTTTTCATATCTAATTGATTTTAATTGGATTACGTCCATCAAGCACAGCCTTGTTTACAGTTTCCAGCTCCACAGAAAAACGTTTCATTTTTTCAGCCATGTTGTAAACAGCCTGCTGCAAAGTATAAGGAGGCTTTATTGCAACTACCACCATGCCGTTAATTCCCTTATCTCCAATAATTTTCATTGCATCCTCACCGCTGTAGGCAGTCATGGTTTCCATATATCCGTCCCTTACATCTCTGAAGGAATCTATAAATGCCTTATGGTTAAGACTATCCACGGCCAGGATTGGAGCGCCGTTAGGATTTTTATAAGAGAACGCTCTAAATGCCTCATCATCTGTTCCGTATGATGCAACGGCGTTTCTGGCATTTTGAGCAAAAATGCCATCTTTGTTATCAATTTGATTTAGTGTCATTTTGGTAACAATCGCCTGTCGCGTAATATTGTTGTCAGATGGAATTGCCTGGCATGTATTGAAATCCTCGCCATCTTCCAAATCTAAAATCAGCACTCCGTTTGGAAGGTCTTTGCCATATTGCTTTGTCTGCTTTTTATCTTTAAGATAACGCATCCCTTTTATTGCATCTGCTCTAATCTCGCTGAAGAATGTCACAACGGAATCCCCTACTACATACATGGGCGCCTTTGTGGAATCGCAATCTACTATAGCACTGATAGTAAGCATGTTATCTACAGAAGAACCTTTTTTATCATATACGGTGCAAAGCACTTTTAATGAATCTTTTAGCGTAACCTCAGCAACAGACTTGCTCTTCTTGCCTCTCTGAAAATAATCCATCGCGGAGATAGAAGAAAAACTGAAAACTGAAAGTGCAACTACCGCTGCTGCAACAAAAATGCGTGCGGAAAAAAATCTTTTAAATCTCATACCAAAAAAATATTAATAATGCCGGAACTGTTTTAGCTCCCGACAGATGCAAAGATAAGAAAAGATGCACAGAACAGATTGTAAATTATTTGTCGTGCCCAAACACGTAGCTGATGCTAAAGCCAAGCATTAAACCGGCAACATCTTTTTTTGAGGAAACTCTGTACCATGAGTTGTCGGTGGAGCTGCCTCTGTATTCTGTTGTGCTCTTTTCCGTTCGCCTCATTTTTAAGTTTGTAAAATTCATAACCATAATCCGATAGTTCAGACGCATATCCTTGGAATTGCCTGTGAGAGAGATAATTGAGGACATGTTATAATGCACCTTGGTTTGTTGGGCAGCCAAAGATTGCACTGGCGAAAATAGAAAACTGCATCCAAATGTTGTGAGTCTGGTTATTTTATAATCAAAGGCTAAAGATGGCGATATTGTGTTTGTGCGTCTTGTTGTATCTGCCCTGCACATATTATGTTGCAAAGTTAAATTAAGCGAAGTACGGAAATTACTTGTGAAGGAGTAGCGCATAATCATTTTTGCAGCAATATTATTGGAGACCCCGATATTTTTGTAAGTAGTGTGCGTAACTCCGTCATTTCCAAGGGTGGAGAAAAGATTTATTGCATCTGCCGTGTACTTATACTCAAGGTTAACTGAGAACATTATTTTGTTAACGGACATCATATAATTTACTAAAGCATTATCGCTTTTGCTGTCCTTAAGATTAGGATTCCCGCTGTTCACATAAAGCGGGTTAGAATCATCAACTGCAGGGTTAAGCTGGTCAATTCTAGGATGAAAGGCATCACGAGAGTATATAAACGTGATATTATATCCAGCCTTTGGAACCCATATAAATTTTGCGGACGGCAAAAAATGAAAAGAATGATAGGAAACATCGCTGTAAGTATCAGTCGTAAAATTTCCCTTATCATTATAATAATTCGCCTTTCCCGATAGCGAAAGCTTTAGGGACTTTGCAAGTGTGAATGTGTAACTAGCTGTAAATAAGCCCTCTTGGATTTTATTGTTCAATATCTGCGGAAAACCGGAAGTCTCATTCCACAGATTTGTGTTCTCATCAAAAACATAAGCGGCATTATTATTTTTATTATTGTCAAAGCTATAACTTCCTGTAAATGCGGCTGATTGCGTCTTTGTGACCGGGATGTTAAACCTTGTGCTAAATATTTGGAATCTCTCTCTTGTTGTATTGTCTCTCTTGCTTGCACTTGAAGATGAGGGATTTCCGGAATAATAGCTGGAGGTATTGCTGTTTGAATTTACATCTCCTTTTGAATACCTGTAAAGATAGGATATCATAAAATCCCTCTTTTTAAACTCTCCGTTGTTGTATGTAAGCTCAGTGGAATAGTTAGTGTTTTTTCCTATAGATGAATAAATGCTATTGCTTTCTGCTCCCGACAGATAATAATGGATATCCGTTAATGAGTGTAAGTCTGTCCTCCTGTGAGAGTAAGTGTAATCAGCCGCAAGGCTCTGTTTTTTAGATATTTGCCAACTAACAGCTCCCTTTATGCTTGGAAAATTAGAACTTGAATTTTGCTTTCCGGCAGATTCTAGAACCGGAACAGGCATTGCATTATCCTCTATTTTTTCTCTGAGATTGCTGCTCTTTGTTTTTCTATAATCATCAGAATAATTCTCTGCCAAATTTGCTGTGTAAGAAAAATGATGAGTACTAGCTGTTATAGTCCCCTGGGGAATTCCCTGATAATTAAAGCCGGAGAGATTGCCAATGAAATTAGGAGTGAAAAGAAGACCCTCAAACAGTTTGGATTCATTTTCTGTTATAATATTGATTATCACATCCGTATTGGCATATGACACTGGCGGATTAGGCACAAGCTCAATGCTTATTATTTTTTTCCCGGTTACCACTTTCATAACAGATGCATCAATCAAAGATGCCTCAGGTTTCCCATTTACCAAGTAGCGTATCCTGCTGTTGCCGCCAAAATAAATTGGTTGATTAGATGCATTTAGCTCCATAAATGGCAACCTTGCAAGCAGTTGCGCAATCTTCTTCTTTTTTGCGGTAGAATCCGCAGCTACATCATAAATATATCCGTCGGCCGACGGCCTCACCAATTGCGGAGCCGTTACATACACTGTATTTAGCTGAGTATTTGGCTTCAAATAAATAATTCCAAAATTGTAATATCTCTTGCCTGACTGAATATCAATCTTTTTTACAACGCTGTCATAGCCAAGCATTGCAATCTCAACCGTATAGGCATTGCTGTTTTTTTGAAAGAAAGACTTAAACATTCCTGAGTTGTCGGTGGGAATATTCTCAATAAGTTTATTTGCCTCATCCCTCACAACCACAGTTGCAAAGGAGATAGATTTCTTTGTGGCGCCATCCCGCACCACTCCTCCTACGGCTATCTCTCTTCCGCTCTTATTTTGCTGCTGCTCTGTGTTTTGCGCTGTCGCGATGCTAATAGAAAAAAGGGCACAGCAAACAACGCAAAAAAATGCGAGGGAATAATTGACTGCCCGGTGTGATTTCATTAAAATTCTAGGTTGTTGTGCAAATGTAGTGATAATCAGTGAGCTTTTATGCGTACATTTGCAGCAAGTTTAAAAACAATTAATATGTTAAAAGTTTTATTTGTTTCATTGATGGTTCTTGCATCTGCAAATGCTAATGCAAGCTCACCTGTTGTTGCTAAAAGCAACGCAATTGTTCCGGCTACAGCTATGACTGCTCCCGCTACAGGTATTGATCCCGTTTACGTAGTTGACGGTGTTGTAAAAACTAAAGCTGAATATGACAAGCTTAAGGCTGCCGGCAAGATTGCCCAGAATTTTTTCTCTAAGAAAATTAATGCTTCAGAAACCTCATTCTTAGGACAATGCGCAGCTCAAGCACAAAAGTACGGCGCTATGTTTGCACTTTCAAAAGGAAGCAAAGCATCTCCTGCATATAAGAAGATGATGGCTACTTATGCAAAAGGCAAAGCTGCTTATGCACAGGGCAAAGCTCAGTATGACCAAGGAAAGAAAGCTTATGACCAAGGCAAGTCAGATTACAACTCTGCAAAACAGGATGTAAATGACGCTAAGGCTGCCGGCAAGGAAATCAGTTCTATGTTTGGAAAGAAGAAGAAATAAAAGAGTTGCAGTAAAGACTGAAACTCAAATAGTTAAAAAAAATCCCCATCCGTACGGAGGGGATTTTTTTTAATGCATTGATTCACAGCCCCTCCTATGCATCTTTTTTTGTATCTTCGCATACCAAACATAAAAACTTATGGCAGACACAAATAAACAACAGGAGAAAGCACCGGAGTATAAACCTCTTCTTTCTCCCGACAGGAAATACCCGGAGGCCACAATCTACAGCGTGAGCGTTGGCCTTCTGATGGTTATAATATTCTCTGCAGCAGCAGCTTATCTTGGTCTAAAAGTAGGACAGGTCTTTGAAGCTGCAATACCTATCGCGATAATAGCAGTAGGACTTTCAAGCGCGCTAAAGAGAAAAAACGGACTTGGAGAAAATGTGATTATTCAATCCATTGGAGCCTGCTCCGGAGGAATTGTAGCGGGTGCAATTTTTACGCTACCCGCCCTTTATATCTTGCAGGCAAAGTATCCGCAAATTTCCATTGATTTCTTTAAAGTCTTCTTGAGCAGCTTGTTAGGAGGCGTGCTTGGAATTTTGTTCCTGATTCCTTTTAGAAAATATTTTGTAAAGGAGATGGACGGAAAGTATCCTTTCCCTGAGGCAACCGCTACTACTCAGGTACTTAAGAGCGGAGAGGGAGAAGGCGGAAGTGCAAAGCTGCTATTGATTAGCGGTCTGGTCGGAGGTATTTATGACTTCATCGTTTCCTCTTTTGGCTGGTGGTCAGAGACAGTTTACACTACCGTAGCACATTGGGGAACCGTTGTTGCAGACAAGGCCAAATTGCTTGTAAAACTGAATGTTGGAGCGGCCGTTCTTGGACTTGGATATATTATTGGACTTAAATATGCATTCATTATTTGCTGCGGTTCTTTCCTGGTTTGGTTTGTAATTATTCCTCTGATGAGCATAATTTGCGGACCGGATACAGTTACTTTTTTAGGGACAACTTTTGCGGGCGTTTCTTCTATGGCACCGGAAGTTATCTTTAAAACTTACGCAAGACAAATTGGTATTGGCGGCATTGCAATGGCCGGCATTATAGGAATTATAAAATCTGCAGGAGTTATCAAATCTGCTTTCTCTCTGGCTACCAAGAGTTTTGGAGGGAAGAAAAAGGGAGCGGAAGAAGAAGCCGTGGTGAGGACACAAAAGGACCTGAGCATGAAAATTATTGTCTGGGGCCTTGTTGCCGCACTGGCCGCAACTTTCATATTCTTCTATTTTGGCGTAATTCCTGATACGGGCAAGCTCATGCTATCTATTGTAGCTCTGCTGATTGTGGCTGTGATTGCATTTTTATTCACGACAGTTGCCGCAAATGCAATTGCAATTGTTGGCTCTAATCCTGTAAGCGGAATGACATTGATGACTTTGATTTTAGGCTCTGTAATTCTTGTTGCATGCGGACTAAAAGGATGGCCGGGAATGGTATCATCAATGATTATCGGCGGCGTAGTTTGTACGGCGCTGTCCGTTGCGGGAAGTTTTATAACTGACTTAAAAATAGGATATTGGATAGGCTCTACTCCAAAAGTTCAGGAGAGCTGGAAGTTCCTTGGAACTCTTGTTGCCGCTGCAACAGTTGGAGGAGTTATGATTGTGCTAAACCAAACTTACGGATTTACAGGACAGAATGCCCTTGTTGCTCCGCAGGCAAACGCCATGGCAGCTGTTATTGAACCGCTTATGAGCGGACAGTCAGCCCCTTGGGTGCTTTACGGAATAGGCGCCATCATTGCTCTGATTCTGAATTTCTGCGGAGTTCCGGCGCTAGCGTTTGCACTTGGAATGTTCATTCCTTTGGATTTGAACCTTCCGCTTTTGATTGGCGGCGCAATTGCTTGGTATGTAAGTACAAGAAGCAAGGATGAAGCGGTAAATACTGCAAGAAAAGAGAAAGGAACTTTGCTGGCCAGCGGCTTCATTGCGGGCGGTGCGCTTATGGGCGTTGTCTCTGCAATCATCAGATTCTCAGGCAAAGATTTGATGGCAAAAAATTGGATGGGGACGGCAGGTGCGCAGTATGTTGGTATGCTTATGTATGTGCTGCTGATTTCGTTCTTGATTTACAGTTGTTTGCATGATTCCAAGAAAAAAGCATAATTTATACAAGGTCATTTGAAAAAAATAAAAACACAAAATAAAATGGAAAAAGTAGAAGAAAAATTTCTGAGATACGTATCCGTATGGACAACGTCAGACCCTGATTCTAAGACAGCTCCAAGCGCAAAGCGCGAATTTGATTTGCTTAAGATGCTTGCAGATGAGCTGCACAAAATGGGCATCAAAGCTACAATCTCCGCACATGGAGTTTTGATGGCTACTGTCCCTGCTAATCTTGACAACGCAAAAAAGAGCAGCGGCAAAAAAACTGTCGGGACAAAAAAAGTTCCTGCAATTGGTTTTATTGCACACGTTGATACCGCTCCAGATGCAAGCGGCAAAGACATTAAACCGCAGATTATCAAGAACTATGACGGCAAAGACATATTGCTTAACAAGGCTCTGAAACTAAAGCTTTCCGTAAAGATGTTCCCGGAAATGAAAGCATATAAAGGGCAGACTATCATCACGACAGATGGTACTACACTTCTTGGCGCAGATGACAAGGCTGGTGTTGCAGAGATTATGTGCGCCGCAGAGTACATGATGGAGCACAAAGAATTTAAGCACGGAGAGGTAAAAATTGCCTTCACTCCGGATGAAGAAATTGGATGCGGTGTTGACCATTTTTCAGTTAAAGATTTTGGCGCTCAATACGCTTACACTCTGGATGGCGGAGCAATTGGAGAGCTTGAATATGAGAACTTTAATGCCGCTTCTGCAAAAATAGAAATACAAGGCTGCAACATTCACCCGGGGTATGCAAAGGGCAAAATGATTAACGCCATGCTGGTTGGAAATGAACTGATAAACATGCTTCCTCCAAAAGATAGACCGGAACACACAAGCGGACATCAGGGATTTTTCCATCTGACAAGTTTTAACGGAACCGTAGAAAATGCTAGCATGAGTTTCATCATCAGAGACCATGATATTAAGAAATATGAGGAGAGAATTAAGATGATGAAAAAGATTGGAGAGAAACTGAACAAGAAATACGGAAAGGGTGTTGTAAAGATGGAAATCAAGAACCAATATTACAACATGAAGAAGGTTGTTGAGCCTAAGTATTTCATTGTAAAGCAGGCAATTGAAGCAATGAAGAAAGCGGGAGTAAAACCTGTCATCCAGCCAATCCGCGGCGGTACAGACGGAGCAATGTTATCATTCCGCGGCCTGCCATGCCCTAACCTGTTTGCAGGCGGACACAACTTCCACGGCAAACTGGAATACGTTCCGGTCGGCAGCATGGAAAAAGCGGTTGAGGTTATAAAGAATATTGTTAGTTATTCATAAACTCCTACGGCGCGGAAGTAATAGCTGTAGTCATTTATGTAGACATATTCGTATACGGTATTGCCAACCAGGTAATATATCTGGCCGTTGTAATTGATTTCCTGATAGTCATTTGGAAGGTCATACAAGACTGACCCCGTTGGAGCATTTACAACTCTCATGTAGTAACTGTTTACAGGTGTGTAGTAGTTGCCGTAAGCATCTACATAGTAAGGCTGTCTGTAACCGTAGTAGTAAGAATCTGCATAATCAACTGCATAAAGGATTGAAGCAATTAGATTGCGGGCAATTAAGGTCCCGATAGGTGGTCTGGAAATTCCGTAGTAATCTCCATATCCTCTGTACCATATGCCATTCCAGAAATAGAAATCGTAGCCGTTTTCATTTATGTAGTAAGCGCCTCTTGGACGATTATAGAAACGTGCGCCGTACTCATATCCTCTGCGGATTGGGGCTGGTCTGTGAATTTGTCTGCCATCTGAGAACGGATTGTATCCAAGATGTCTGTTTGGATTTCCCGGATTGTAACGCGGCTGTCTGCTGTTGTTATAACCATATCCTTCATCTCCTCTGCCGCCAGGATAACCATAACCTCTGTTTCCGCGTCCGTTATTGTCATTCATTGTGTTATGACCATTGTTATTTGGTCTTGCACCATTACCAATACCGTTATTGTTATTATTTGGCCTTGCACCGTTTCCTATGCCGCCGTTGTTATTGCCATAACCGGTATTTCTGTTATTGCCGTTATTGTAATTGTTGTTGTTGCTGTAACCCTGATTCCTGTTGTTGCTAGGTCTTGCGCCGCTGCCTATGCCACCGCCTATCTGGTCATTGTAATTCCTATTGTTTGAAGGAGTTGCACCATTACCAATGCCGCCGCCATTATTATTTGGACGCGCGCCGCTGCCAATACCGCTTCCGCTGTTATTATTGTTGTTAGGTCTTGCACCGTTTCCGATACCTCCGCCTGTATTTCTGTTTTGACTAGCGGGAGCCGCACCATTACCTATTCCGCCGCCCGTGCTGCGTCTTGTAGAGGAACCTCCGTTATTTTTCTGTTGCTGACCGGAAGGGGCCGCACCGTTGCCTATCTGTGCAAAAGCATCATTTGCCGTAAAAGCAAAAGCTGCTGCAACCGCCAGAATAAGAGCCTCTTTTAAGAATGTTGTTTTCATATCAGTAAGGTTTTAATAATTATTCATGTTAATATTTTTCTTCCCGACAGATTTTTTATCTCCTTCTATTTCTTCCTATTCTTTCTGCCTTTTCATATCTCCTTCTATGTATTAAAGGCAATACTTGTGCCACACTAATAACTCTCTAATTATATGCAAGATGCGGGCACATAACAGCCTGTAAAAAGTACCTCTTCTTTCTATTTGTAAAGGTAGTACTTTTTGCTCAGCTCTTTAAATGCAGCCTCATCCTTATCAAAGAATGTCTTAACATCGCTCCACTTATAATTCTGTGAAAATTTCTCCCTTATATACTTGCTGCCGCACACAATGTCAAACATATTAAAGCGCCCCTTATCGCAGCAATCAAAAGTCTTCCTGTCGGGATACATCTTTGCAAGCACCTGCATTACATAGAATTGCACCTCAGTCAATTTTGCCTTCTTGTAGTTGGTAATAAAGACCTGCACGCCCTTCATCTGCTTGCCCTGATATTTTCCGTAGAACGGAGTGTAATTGATTGGACGGAACCTAAACCCCGGCAGCTTAAGAGCATTCATCTCTTTTGCAAATGCCTGCGGCTCAATCCATTCTGCTGCAAACAACTGGAACGGAAGGGTATAACCAACGCCTTCCGATATGTAGCCAAGCTCTCCAAGGATTCCGCTAACAGGGTAGTAATAAGCACTTTCTATCTGCGGAATGTGAGGAGAAGGCAACACCCAAGGAAGCTTTGTATCCTCATAAAGCATATCTCTGTGCCACCCCTTCATAGGAATAACAGTAAGCTTACACTGTTCTCCGTTCTTGAGCATCTTCTCTCCGTTCAGCATCTGGGCAAGTTCACCAAGAGTAAGTCCGTACAAATAAGGAATCTTCCACTGGCTAACAAAAGACTCACAGCCGGGCTCAACAAGATTGCCCTCAACTCTCTCACCTCCAAGCGGATTAGGACGGTCAAGCACAACCACCTCTTTATCATTTTCCGCAGCCGCTTCCATAATAAGTCCAAGCGTGCTTACGTAAGTATATGAGCGACAACCAATATCCTGAATATCAAAAACCAGAACGTCAACTCCCTTAAGCATCTCAGCATTAGGCTTCCTGTTCTTTCCAAAAATTGAATAAACGGGAAGACCTGTTGCAGAATCTTTTTGGTCTGTAACAGAGGCGCCGGCATAAGCATCTCCTCTAACCCCGTGTTCAGGAGCATACAACGCTACCAGCTTGACATTAGGGGATTTATAGAAAATATCAATATTAGAATTCAAGTCAGAATCTACTCCGGTAGGATTTGTTACAAGTCCTACTCTTTTTCCTTTTAGCTCCTTGAAATGATTATCCTTAAGAACTTCCAGACCGGTCTTAACTCCGCCAAAAAAAGGAAGCTGAGCCGTTGCAAAATTTGACGTGCCGCTTGCAAACAAAAGTGCCGCAGCTGCAATTATAAACTTCTGTAATCTTCTCATATTAAAATTATTTTTCATCAATTTTTTTAGGCTCTTCCGCAGCCTTTACCGTCTTCACCTTTTTCCCGTAATTAGGATCAACTTTAATTAGTGCGGTTACAATAAGAGTTGCGATGTTGCAGGCGAACACCCACCAGAAGAAGGGTTTATAGCCGCCAAGATGTTCCTCTATCCAGCCGGCCGCCATGCCGGGAAGCATCATGCCCAAAGCCATGAATGCTGTGCAAATTGCATAGTGAGATGTCTTGTGAGTTCCCTCTGCAAAATACATCATGAACAACATAAATGCTGTGAAACCAAAGCCATATCCAAACTGCTCAATAAAGACGCAGATGTTAATTACAAGAAGGCTTGACTGAGGGAAATGACTTAAGTAACAGAATGTTATACAAGTCAGGGAAATACTCAAAGCCATCGGCCACAACCATTTTTTAAGACCTCCGCGGCTTGCGCATATACCTCCGATAATTCCTCCAATAGTTAAACCCAAAACTCCAACAGTGCCGTAAACAATTCCGACGGCCTCCGTGCTAAGTCCAAGACCACCTGCGCTCAAAGGGTCCACAAGAAATGGCTGAATTAGTTTAATAAGCTGAGCCTCAGGCAATCTAAAGAACAGCATAAAAAGAATTGCAATTCCAACCTGCGGCTTGCGGAAGAAAGAACCAAACGTTTCAAAAAATTCTTTGACAACATTTGTCTTAATTCCCTCCTCCTCTTTAATAGCCTCAACGCTTCTGTCAGATGCAGGACGCGGCAATATAAACAGGTGATACAGACCAACTACGCCAAGCAGCGCAGCCAAAATTAAAATTGTATATCTCCAAGCCAAAGGGACAACTCCAATGCTATTCTCCAGCAAGCCGGCAATTACCACAAGCACTCCCTGTCCGAAAATTGAGGCACATCTGTAGAACGTACTGCGGATTCCCACAAACAAAGATTGGTCAGAAGAATCCAAAGCCAGCATGTAAAAACCGTCCGCCGCAATATCATGAGTAGCAGATGAAAAGGCTACAAGCCAGAAGATTGCAAGGCATGCGGTAAACAAAGAGACAGGGACATTGCCCGCTGCAATTTGCGCAGCCGGCACAATTGGAATAGTAAATGCAACAAGCGCAAGCCCAACCGCCATCACCAGCTGCATTGTAACTGTCCACCATCTTTTTGTCTTAAGTATATCCACAAACGGGCTCCAGAAAGGTTTAATAACCCAAGGCAGATAAAGCCATCCCGTATAAAGTGCAATGTCTGTATTTGACATTCCCAACTTCTTGAACATCAGCACAGAAATTGTGTTGACGGCAAAGTACGGAAGACCCTCCACAAAATACAAAGTGGGAATCCAATACCATGGATTTCTCTTTTGAACTGCAGGTTTTTTCTGGCTCCCGACAGTTTTTACTTCTTCACTCATATATTATGATTTAATATTTTCTAACTCAATTATTAATATTCTCTGACTAAAGCACTACAAGCTGTTCTAGATAGAAATATTTTCTAATATTTCTTAATAAGCTCAGAATTAGGATAATAATGCCTTAAAATCTCATTGTATTTATAACCCTTCTCCCCCATAACGGCCGCTCCAATTTGACAAAGTCCAACACCATGTCCCCAGCCTGCGCCAATCAATTCAAATCTTGCCACTCCATTTCCGTTTGCCTCAGCTGAAACATTTTTAATCTCTTTTCCTGAGGCATCATATTTTCTCACAATAAATGCGGAACTGTAAAGATGTGATTCAGAAAGAGTTTTGCGAATCTCCAATTCCTTGCCTATGGTAACAGTTCTCTTTGTCCCCACAATCTTAAGTTTGGTAAGACGCCCGGAAGTTCCTCTTTCTACAGGAATCATATCTGTGATTGTTCCAAAATCTATCCCTGAACGTTTCTTTGCAATTGCAGAAATTTCATCTGCTGAATATTCAACTTTCCATCTGTAAAAATTCACAGTCTCCTGATCATAATTATTCAGGACCTGGCTAAGAATTTTTTTATCATGAGTATTGCAGAAAGAATCGGGATTATCCAATATCCATTTCTCCGCATTTTCCTCTTTTGTCAAATCTGTTTTTGAAAGTGCGGCGCTAAAATCCCCTTTTCTCTCGGACTCTGCAGCATCCTCATTATCACGTACATTCAGCAAATAATCATAATGCTTAGGCTCCCAAGCATTTTCAAATTCTTCCAGCACTCCGCCGCAGCATTTATAAAATCTTGCATCGCAAATTTCTCCTTTGTATGAGAGAACTTTTCCCCAAGTGGCATCAACAGCATCAGCAACCGTCTTTGTGGATTCTCTTGTAAGTCCCTCATATCTTTGACAATGGTCATCCGCGCAAACATCAAATTTTTTATGGTCCTCTCTGTCATACCACTTTATAATTTCTTTGTCTGTCGTGATAAAAGAATTTACAGGAGCGGTCTTGCTGTTGATATTATTCCTTTTTGCTATCTGAGCCATTAGCCAGCTTCTAGATATAACAGCGTGAGCCTTAAGGAATTCCCCAGATGCAGCCGCATTCATCTCAGAGGAAATAACGCTCTTTAAATAATCCTCTATTCCAATCAAATTCACGGCGCAGGCTTTGCCCTCATCCACAATAAATTTTAAAAAACCTCTGAACTTTTCATTCTCTTTTCTCTCCCAATGAAAATTCACACCTATCGTGACATCATATAACCAGAATGTTCCCAGCTCCGATTTTGGCTCATCCTCAGAAGAATCCTCTGTTGGGGTGAGAATAAATTCATCACAACCTTCTCCGTCCAGCAAGAGCCTGCCGTTATTTAGCTCAACAGTGTGCTCGCCTGAAAAAATTCTATCAGTATGTGCACACAAATTATTCTCCGCATCCGCTGCCGCAGAAGATTTACAGCTTGTCAATTGATACTTTCCGTTTAACTTGAACTTAATCTTGTCCGCGTGCATAATCCCCACGCTGACAAACGGTTGAATACTATTCATATTATTGTTTGCTCAAAATTCCGTCAATAATTTTCTGCTCAACTTCTTTTGTTACAGCCACCTCATCCAAAATTTTCTCCAGGTCGGCAGCTTTTATCTTATTAAAATCTTTCTCCAGCGGGGTAATAAAAACTCCTCCCATATCCACGGAAGCTGGTGATAGCAAGATGTTTGCATCTCCCTGTGCATCATAGCAAGAAGGTCTGTGCTTGGCACGGGCAAAAAGCACAATGTACCAAGTGCCTGTGTCATACCAGCATAGGATATTCAACATTGGCTCCCACTCCTCATCTTTATACACCTTGCTCTCCATTTTCTTTACAAGAGCGGGGTCAAAATTTGGATCCCCCTTCCCCGTAATTTTGGAAAAAGCAGCATAAATTTTTGCACTAGCCGCAATTGCAAGCTTTTTATTTCCTGCTTCAATTAAAAAAGCTCCGTTAATATAATTCTCTATTAATGAAAGTCTTAAAAAGTTATCGCTAGGCTTTAATTCATCTTCCAGCTTATTATAAATTCCACGTTTTAAAATTTCCTTGGTACGGAAATTTTTAAGCTTTGCCTCCAGCGGAAGAAAACCTTTGCTGCCCGCCTGAAAATGAAAATGGTCCGGCGCGGAAGCTCCGCACTTTGGACCATTATAGAATAGAACGTAATTTTTTAGAATTTTTGCGAGGCTCATCATATCATCCAGCCTTGTGGAATCCATCTCTTGCCTGGAATGTGTTGTGCAAGGGATTGTAAGATGCCGCGGAAAAATTGGAAAAGGATTTACGAGTACTGAATAATCAGTTGCAACTCCATGGAAATTAATACCTTTCTGCACTTCCGGACGATTTGCCGCACATAGAAAACACTTCCTTTCCGTAATAGATTTTGCATCAACTTTGGCCCCGGAAGAGACAATGCGCGCCGGATTAAACTGCACTTTCACCGCAATTCCGGGATTCTGTTTCAAATTTGCCAGTTCGCCCTTGCGTATCCACAATGTCTTAACCTTCACACTCTTAAGAGCAGCATAATTATTTCTTGCCTGCTCCCATTCCTGCAACTGACTCTCAAACAGCTCATCCACAGCTGCCATATTCAAAACCACATTCTCAAAATTTTTCCCCATCACAAAAAATTCTTATCAATTTTCTTGCTTTGTTGTTGCACTATCTTCCTGTCTTTTTATTCATTGCAACGCGTGCCTGCAACTCCCAAGTACGGATTCTGTCCTTGTACAAATTATTCTTATTTGTCTTCTCAACACTCAGTGAAGCATCAGAATTTCCCTCCCATCTGCGGCAGCAATAAAGTGTTTCAAAAGAGCGGCCAATTGCATACTCGCGACAGATTCTTAGTCCAACCGCGTAGTCTTCTCCGTAACTAGTGTTAGGAAGATTTATGCTGCGGATAAATGGAGTAAAGAAAGCGCGTGGCGCTCCAAAACCATTAATCCTCAGCGCATTATTATGGCCATTCTCTTGAGTGTATTCTTTATGGTCAATGATTCCAGGAGGAATTATCTCCATCTTAAAGTTTGTCATTGCATAGGCGCCGACAAACATTCCGCAATTCTGCTTGTAAAAATTATCAACTATTGTTTGAAGTGAATTTTCTGAATAATAAACATCATCGGAATCGAGCTGAATTGCAAACTTTCCGCACTTAGGATTGTGAATTCCAAGATTCCAGCAACCGCCTATTCCAAGGTCATTCCTGTCGGGAATAATATGAACAACACGCTTATCATTTTTAAACTCGTCAATAGCCTCCTTTGTGCCATCATTAGAGTGATTATCAATGATTAGCACATTATACTTAAACTTGGTCTGCTGGCTTAAAACGGAATTGATGGCATCCCTGACTGTCTTTACGCGGTTGTAAACCGGAATGATAACGGATGCCTCAAACTCAAATTTCTCCTTGCCAAACGGAACCTTCTTGGTGCGGCGCGACAGGTACCCTCCAATCTTCTTAAGATGGTCAGTACAAGCCTGTTCCATCTCCACCTGCACAGCGCGGTTCTTAGGGTCAACATAATCAAATATCTTCTGCCCGCTCTTGCGCGTATCCTCCTCAATCTCAGAATACAAGAACTCATTAATATGAACAAGAGCACCCTTCTGAGAGACCTTAAGCCGCAAGTCATACAGACCCGCAAACTTATAATTAGTCTTCATGGTCTTTACAGCAGCCTTCAAAGCGCTTGTCTTATAGAACAATACAGACCCAAAATCAAAATCATCCCTCAAGCTGCCAAACTGATAATCAATCACCGGCTTTGCTGTTTTCTCTCCATTCAAAAATGAATAATGATCCGCGTAAATCATGGCCGCGCCGGAATCCTTTGCAACATTCACCATACGCTCAAGACTCAGATAACCAATACTTAACGTAGTTTCCTTTGTATAAATTAAAGTGTAATCACAATCAGAATGCGCCGCAATCTTCTTAATAACAGCTGTCTTGGCCATAGGTTCCTTAACAGAGTCAAGCAAGATAATCTTAGACACCATTGGACAAGCCTTAAGGCTCTCCATAGTTTTAATCACCTGTTGCTTAGACGTATAGGGAATAAAACAATTGATTTTTACGCTCATGATATTGAATTTATTTGATTATTTTTCTTAGACGCGTAAAATTAACAAAAATAAAGGAATATCCCAGCCGCCCGCCTCCACGGACTTGCTTGCCCGGACTTGTACTCAAGCGGAGCGGCCAAAGGCCACAGAGCCGCGCCGGAAGCACGTGTCTCTCCGAGCGGCAGCGCGTCAAACCACAAAGCGGTGCAGTGCGCTCGTGCTGCACCGCCTACATGCCGCTCAGCGGCTTGTTAAACAAAATTCCTCTCTTGCAGCCCAACGGCATATAAAAATCCTCTTCTGAAGGCACTCTCAGGGGTGTACCGTAACTCATTGGCCTGAGCCTTAGAACCAATACCCTTGATAATGTGCATTTTATAAAACTTCCTCATTTTAGAATTGAGGATGTTTTACAATTAATTGAATACGAGCAATTAACGTTCTACGGATCAGGCCAGCAAGTTACAATAACAAGGAATATAAAAAGAGAAAAGGCTGACAATATATTGATTATCAGCCTTTTATAAGTGGAGAACAAGGGAGTCGAACCCTTGACCCCCTGCTTGCAAAGCAGGTGCTCTAGCCAACTGAGCTAGTCCCCCAGTAATTTACTCTATCTAAAGAACTTCTGAGCTGATTTCGCCAGCCCTAGCCGTGTTCCGGCTTTTTGTAGTCCCGCGCGGAGTTGAACCGCGGACCCCCACATTATCAGTGTGGTGCTCTAACCAACTGAGCTACGAGACTGTGTTAAAGACACCTTCTACTGGTCTCTCCGCAAAAGCGGGTTGCAAATATAAGTACTTTTTTTATTCCTGCAAATTTTTTTACCCACACAGTAATTTACTACTTTTGCTCCCCGCAAATAGTTGCGCAGCAAACTGTCGGGAATAAAAAGAGTAACATGGTATCCTACTGGGAAATATTTAAGTGCTTCTCCAAAATTGGAGCGTTCACGTTGGGGGGCGGGTATGCCATGATTCCAATTATTCAGCGGGAGGTTGTGGAGAATAAGAAGTGGATTGGGCTACAGGATTTTATGGATGTACTCGCGATAGCTCAGTCTGCGCCCGGTGTTATGGCGGTGAATATCAGCATCTTTCTAGGGTACAAGCTGCGCGGCAACAAAGGGAGCGTAGTGGCAACACTTGGAAGCTGCCTGCCGTCTTTCATTACTATCTTGCTGATTGCCATGTTCTTTGCTGGCTTCAGAGACAATCCCATAGTAGTAAAAATCTTCAAGGGTATCCGGCCGGTTGTAGTTGCTCTTATTGCGGTTCCGGTTGTAGATATGGTAAAGCAGTCAAATCTAAATGTTTACAGAGCTTTGCTTGCCATCGCGACAGCTGTTGCAATTGTATTCCTTAAAGTTTCTCCAATATATATCATTCTTGTGGTGGGTGTATTTTTCTTTATGGGAAGGTATTTTGATGACAAAAAAAAGAGAAAACAAAGTGGTAATAATCTGATAAATAGAGAAGCAAACAACGCAGAAGCAAACAACGCAGAAGCAAGCAGCGCAGATGGAAAGAGTGAAGAAGGAGGTGAGAAATGATTTACCTGCAGCTGTTCTGGGTGTTTTTTATCATTGGACTCTTTACGTTTGGCGGAGGGTACGCAATGCTGTCACTGATTCAGAGTGAAGTGGTTATAAAGCATGCGTGGATAACCGCCGGGAAGTTTACTGATATCGTGGCAATATCCCAGATGACTCCGGGACCTGTCGGGATAAACAGCGCAACCTACGTTGGCTATACCGTAACGGGGAATGTATTTGGCTCACTGCTAGCCACTTTTGCGGTTGTGCTACCGTCATTCATTTTGGTGCTTACAATCTGTCACCTCTATATGAAGTTCAAAGAGAGCAACTTATTTGCCTCTCTAATGAAAACGCTGCGGCCTATCGTTATAGGCATGATTGCCGCCGCCGCAGGAATTTTAGTCACAAAAGAGAACTTCTTTGACTGGACCAGCTGGGTTCTTTTTGCCGGTGCCTTTGCCGCATGTCAATGGCTGAAAACCAACCCTATATGGGTTATCATTGCCGGCGGAGTTATAGGATTGATAATATATTAGCTAGGCGTTAAACAAATATCCAAAAATCAGAACTTGAGCATCAGCTCAATGACAAATTTGTCCTGCTCGCCTTTTGGAATGACTGCATTTTTCCTGTAGAAATAGTCCTCGTAATTAAGGCGCAAGTCTGCGGTGAAGGGCTTGCCCATGCTCAGCGTGATGCCGTAAGTGGCTCTGCTTCTGTGGTAATTTGTGATTGCAAGTGTTTGGGTCCCGACAGTTCCTGTTGCAGTTGTACCGGAATGTGTGGCCAGCACTTTGCCGTTGCTGTGGTCTTGCATATAATCATAACGCACTAAGAATGAAATCTTTTTGAAAAGATATTTTGATGCATCGGAGTTGGCCGAACCGCTATTTGATGAGGAGCCGCCCAATAGTGCCAAGCGGCAGAATTTGATTGGCAAATCATAATTGGCAAATGCATTAACCGCATTGACATCATGGAAAGCGTTGTGAGCGTAGTGATAATACAGATACTCTGTCTCTACATGCAGACGCTCACCCTGATAATATCCGCCGGCATCCACCATGTAAAATCTTACAGAGTCCGGCTTGCGGTCTTGAATGCCGCAGGTGAATACCCACTGCTTGCTTACAAGGAACTGAGCCTTAAATGTATGCAGCAAAGAGACGTGCCAATTCTTTTGTTCAGTAAAACTTGCACCGTTGTAAATGCCTGCCTGCAAGATTATTGGGAACGGGGTGTTGCTGAAAGTGTACCCAAGCATTACGCCAACATCTCTTAAGCCGCCGTACTTTGCAATAAAGGAGCGGTTTGCAAAGAACTGAGTAGCAGGACTTCTGTGAGCATCAAGAGTTGAAGGGATTCTCATTTGGCCGGCTGTCAGCTCAAAGCCTTTAAACGGAGTAAAATGTATATATGCGTCAATAGGTTTTATAGAACCTTCATCGGAAAAATCTACTTGGATGCGATAATCAAAAATGGGACTCACTCTTCCGGTCATATCAACACGGGCATGGCGGATTTCAAATCTGCTTATCCCCTCTGTCTCAGGCTTTGAGGAGCTTGAAGCACTTTCCCCCTTCTCTCCTCCGCGCGGTTCATATTCATATCTTGCATTCAAAAGTCCGTGGAACTGAGGCATATACGGAGACTGCAAAACTTTCTGCAATGTGGTTGGCTGCTGCGGTGTGGTTGTCTGCTGTGCTGCGGCTGTCTGCTGCACTGCGGGATGGATTGTGTCCCTCTGCGCCAATGTAGTAACATCTCTCTGCGCAGACGCTGCAGAAACTGTCGCGATAATAAAAACTATCGTGATACAAAAAATAGAAATTGCAGTTGAAAAGTGTTTAATTGCTCCTATATGCTTCATTATGAAAAACTTCTTGGTTAAGTTGTTACGGGCATTCAATATTTATACGGGCGGCAAAGATAAAAAATTTTAACTTTGCAGAAAAGAGAGCTACTTGAGGACTTTTTCATAATTGCTTTATTATAAGCCTATTAATGTTTTCACAATCAAGATTAATAATTATTATAAAAAGAATATAATCCTATGAATCAACATATTATAAAAAAGTCCTCAAGTACGTTGCTTATTATCCTTTTGTCATGCGTAATGCTGCATGCACAAAACGACACTTTAAAGATGCTTACCCCGCAAAAGGCTGCTATTGAGATTGCTCCGGATGATACTGTGGACGTGATGCTGAAATATGCGGAGACTTTGCTGGGCAGCAGATACGGCAGAAGCAAGATTGGCGGGAAGACTTTTGACTGCTCAGGATACGCAAGAGAGGTTTACTACAAAGTAGGATACACCCTAGGCGCCTCATCCAGAGACCAATACAAACAGGGAGTTAAAGTTAAGCTGGACAGTTTGAAAAGAGGAGACCTTGTTTTCTGGAAAGGGACCCGCAGCAGAAACATTGGACATGTGGGAATTGTATATGAAGTCTTGGGTAATGGCGCGTTTAGGTTCATACATGCAACAAGGCCGGGAAGATGTGTCTCAATTGACAATTCAACCCAGCCCTTTTATGCTAAACGTTTTGTCGGAGCCCGCAGGATTCTCTATTAAACCACCACAGGCTTCTCCGCCTGGTCCAACTAATATTTATTATGCAAACTAGCTCTGGCTATTTGCGCTGCTCTCTTGACTTGCAGTGCTTGCCGGTCCTGCCTGGCCTGCAACAATCTTAGCAGCCTCCGCAGCGGCGGCAGCCTTCATAACTCTCTTTGCTTTAACGTATTTCACATCCAGAATAATCTCCGCAACGCCAAATAAAATCAAACCAAAACCAAACAGCATTGTAAGAAGTTTCAATGCATCCTTTGAGCGGAAGAAGAAAATTACACCGATAATCAGAGCAATGACAGGCAATGTATAAACCAGCGCCTTGTTCTTGCTGCCCTTTGTAAATCTGTAAGTATGAATTATTTGAGCAATACCGTAAACAACAAGAACGGCTCCGAACAAGAAGGCAATTATGCTAAGAAAAACCTGAGGCATGAATAACATCCAGCATCCAAGCGCAAGAAAAATAATAGCACTAACCGCTGTAAGATAGCCCATTCCAACAATGTGAATAAACATTCTTGTTGCAAAAGCATAAATTATAGTAGCAACTCCGGCCGCAATAAAACACCACCCAAGCACTAAAACAATATACTGGGAAGAGGCTGTCGGCCACAACGCCAGGCAAAAACCCAGCACCAACACAAAAATTGCTCTGATTAAATTTCTCATATTAATTTTTTTTTAAAATTGTTTTCAATTTGTAACGCCGTTAATAATTAAAGATGGCGTCTTTTTAAAAAACAGCCTTTATCACACGCTTGATATTTTCCGCTTTGCCCATTGTATAAAAATGAATGGCAGGAGCTCCGGCAGCAAGCAGCTCTTTGCATTGCCCTACGCACCAGTCAATTCCACATTCATATACGGCTGCATCATCTTTGCATTTTTTAAGTTCCGTCATCAATTCCACCGGCAAATCCAGAGCAAATGCGTGAGGCAAAAGTTCTATCTGCTTGCGGGTGGAAATTGGTTTTATACCTGGGATGATTGGTACTTTTATCCCGACAGTTCTGCATTTTTCTACAAAGCTGAAATATTTTTTGTTGTCAAAAAACATCTGAGTAATTACGTAATCTGCGCCCGCATCTACCTTTCTCTTAAGATTCTGAATATCAGCCTCTAAATTAGGAGCTTCAATATGCTTTTCCGGATACCCTCCAACGCCGACACAAAAATCCGTGCTTACGGCATTTTTGATGTTTGGGTCCAAATAGTTTCCGTTATTCATATTTTTTATTTGCGCAACAAGTTCTGAACTATGAGCATGTCCTCCAGGTGTTGGAACAAAGTATTTCTCACCTTTTGGAGCATCTCCGCGTAATGCCATAATATTGTGGAAACCAAGGAAATGTAAATCCAAAAGCAAACTCTCATTCTGATCCGCAGTCTGTCCTCCGCAAATCACATGGGGCACAACTTCTATCTGAGGGAACTTGCGGCTCACGGCAGAAACTATCGCGAGCGTGCTAGGTCTCTTAGTCACTGTAACTTGCGTGAACGTGCCATTTGCATTTTTGCGATACTCCACCTCATCTCTGTGAGATGTAAAATTCATGAACGGCGGCTCAAACTCCATGAGCGGTTCAATAGATGCGTACAACTTGCTGATATCGCTGCCTTTAAGAGGCGGGACAATTTCAAATGAGGCAAAAGGCTTGCGCCCTTTTTGTGTAAGAATTTCAGAGACTTTCATTGTGGAACTTTATTGCAATGGCAAAGGTAATAAGTAATTACAAAAAGAAGTGCGAGTCCGCCAATTAAATCTTTATATATCAAAAAAACGGGCATCAGGGTGGGCAATGAGCATGCCGCAGATGGAGGTGGTTGGTATGATGGCATTGGATTCCGTGAGCTTTATGTCCATGCGGTCTTGCACGCGCAACAGGTTAAATGCCATGCGTTTAAGAGAGTGATCAGGACATACCGGATAGCCAAAGGCGGGACGGATTATGTGAAGGCGCTGCACTGCTGCTGCGGCTTGCGCATCACTTGCAATCTGCACTGCGGCGGCGGCTTGCACGTCACTTGCCGTCTGCGCACTTCCATCTACCTGCGCTTGCATCCAGTCTGCAAGCGCCTCTGCAAGGCGCGCACAAATGCTGTAACGCAGCAGGTACTCAAAACTCTTATGATCAAGCTGTTCTGCTCGGCGGTCCTCGACCTTCAAAACAAAGATTCCAACACGGGAAGTGTATCCCTCCGGAGCAATGAAGTCCGCAAGTGACAAATACTCAGAGCCTTCAACAACTTGCCGGGGAACAGGAATTTCCGCAATTATTTTCCTCCCGACAGAACTTTCACCCTCTTTAAGATTCTCATATATATGAATAACATCCTCAGCATCAGCCGCAGCATCAAAAAACTTAAGCATCACACTCGCCTCTGCGGAGCCATCGGCAGTCATCTCGGCAACACATGCAAGTGCTTGGTCATAAAGCTTTTCAGCCTCTTCATTCTTGTAAGCTACCTCCGGATATTTTCCTTTGAATCCCCAAAAATTAAAGAACCCGGTCCAGTCAATCCTTCCAACAATATCTCCAAGATTCAAATTTTTTGCAAAAAGATTATTCTCCCCATAACCATCCGGCTGAACATAACTGTCGGGAGCAAAATGAGGAGCCCTCGCACGCGCTTCAGCAACAGTCAGTTTGCGAGCATTGCGCCATTTGTAGCTGCGACGGATTTCACGTTGTTCATGCTTGATAATTGCGGAATAATTTCCCGGCAAATAGTCATCCGGAATTGTACCGGACGCACTAGAAATATCGCGGGCATGACCTCCAAAATCATTCACAAGTTTCTTGTAAACAACCGCCGCCTTTGAGGCATCGCCGCCATAAACGACTGTTCCACTGTATAATGGAGCGATATTAACCGCAGTGTGAATTGCGGAAGTTGTGGCGCCGCCAACTGCAAGCGGAATCAGATAGCCAAGCTCTTTGAGCATTCTCTCTTTATTCTCCTCCAGCAGCGCAGCAAGATTTTCCATCTGTTTCAAAGATGGCGTAATCAAACCGCTCACCCCTATCAAATCCGCTTTGTTTTTTATAGCCTCATCTACAATCTTCTGATTCTCAACCATTACTCCAAGGTCAATCACTTTGAAATTATTGCATGTCAAAATAATTGAAACAATATTTTTCCCAATATCGTGGATATCCCCTTTTGCCGTTGCCAGAATTATGACAGGCTGTGATAAAATATTTTTATTCCCGACAGATGATGTGCCGGCATTATATTTTTCAATGAACGGCTGCAAGAAATTCACAGCAGCCTGCATCACGCGGGCGCTCTTAACCACTTGAGGCAGAAACATTTTCCCCTCACCAAACATTTTCCCTACCGCTTCCATTCCATCCATCAGCGGACCCTCAATCAGAGAAACCGGTGAGGCGGACTGAGTCAATCCTTTTTGCAACAGGGACTCAATATCACTTGAATCTCCTTTGATTAGCTTGTGTTTCAGAACTGCTGCAATATTTTGTGGCTCTGCGGAGTTGCTGCTGCCCGTTGATTCTGAAGACCCTGCGGAGCTGTGCTCTGCGGAGTTGCTGCCTGCTGATTCTGAGGACCCTGTCGAGCCTAGCGAGCGCATGGAGCGCAGCGACTTTAAACGAGCAGGCTCCGACAGGTCCGAGGAAGCATGCTGTTTTGCAGCAGGCTCCGACAGGTCAGAAGAATTTTCCTTTGCAGCAAACTCATCTTCTTTAATTCTAGTGGCAACCTCCACAAGCAACTCAGTAGGCGAAAGCGATGCAGCAGAACCAGAAACTGTCGGGAACTTAGAAGCATCATTCATCACAACCGCCTCCACCCTGGCCAGCAGCTCCGGCTCTATATCATCATAAACCTGTAACATAGAAGGATTTACAATAGCCATATCCAAACCGGCTGCGATGGCGTGATATAAAAATACGGAGTGCATTGCCTCGCGCACTTTGTTGTTTCCGCGGAATGCAAAAGACAAATTTGAGACACCGCCGGAAGTTTTCGCACCCTGCAAATTCTCTTTAATCCAGCGCACTGCGCGTATAAAATCAACGGCATAATTATCATGCTCCGACATCCCCGTTGCAATAGTCAAAATGTTGCAATCAAAAATTATATCGCTTGGAGCAAAGCCTACGCGCTGAGTTAAAATATCATAAGCGCGCTTGCAAATTTGGATTTTGCGCTCATACGTAAGTGCCTGACCCTCTTCATCAAACGCCATTACAATCACAGCGGCGCCCAGATAAAAAAGTTCAGTTGCGCGGCGCACAAATTCCTCCTCCCCGTCCTTCAAACTTATAGAATTCACAATGCATTTTCCGCTGCAATTTTTCACCCCCGCAAGAATAGTTTCCCAGTTTGAAGAGTCAATCATCAGCGGAACTTTTGCAATCTCCGGCTCACCCGCAATATAACGTAAGAAGTTCTGCATCAGCTCGCTGCCATTGAGCATAGTATCATCCGTATTGATATCAATCACAGTTGCACCGTCCTCAATTTGCTTTGCCGCAATCTTTGCCGCCTCGCCCCAATTTTGCTCTCTCACCAGCCTTGCAAACTTGGCGCTGCCCGCCACATTAGTCCTCTCACCTATATTTATGAAGTTGTTTATCTTTCTGTTTATCAGCAAATTCTCTAGTCCGCTGACATATAAATTATCTTTTGTACTCCCGACAGATTTTGTCTCTCTTGGCTTGCAATCTTTTAAGGCATTGGCAATTGCACGAATATGCTCCGGTGTTGTACCGCAGCATCCGCCCGCAATATTTATGCATCCCTTCTGTGCAACTTCTTTGATGCAGGCCGCCGTGTACTCCGGAGTTTCATCATACTCGCCCATCTCATTCGGAAGTCCCGCATTTGGATAAATACTTATGCCACAGCCTTTTGAGTCTCCATAAAATTCACTGCAAAAATTGCTCAGCTCCTCAACAAACGGCATTAAATCTTTTGCGCCAAAAGAACAGTTGAGACCAAAAGTTAATAGTTTATAATGTGAGATTGCCGTAAAAAATGCTTCAACTTTTTGTCCGGTCAGCAAACGTCCCGTCTTATCATTTATTGTAGCTGAGACCATTACGGGAATGTCTGTGCCTTTTTCTACTTGTGCCTGATGGATTGCATAAAGGGCAGCCTCTGCATTGAGTCCGTCATAGCAGGATTCCAACAGCAAAATATCAGCTCCACCATCTATCAGACCTTCAGCTTGTTCCTTGAATGCTGCGGCCATTTCATCAAACGAGATGCTGCGGTATTCGGGTTTGGTGACGTCTGGAGACAGCGATAAGGATTTGATTGTGGGGCCCATGGATCCTGCCACAAGTGTGCGGCGGACAGACTCCTCTGACCCTCTGTTGCTGGCAGAATCTCCAGACTTGCAGTAGCCTGCTCGCTTAAAGTCGCTGCGCTCCATGCGCTCGCTAGGCTCTGCTGCGTCTTGAGATTCTGCATCCTGTGCGTCTTGAGATTCTGACTCTTCTGCTGCACGCCTGGCGATTTCTGCGCCGCGTTTGTTGAGCTCGTAGACTTTATCGGCAGTGCCGTATTCTTTTTGGGATATGCGGGTGCTGCTGAATGTGTTTGTTGTTATGATTTCCGCTCCGGCTGCTATGTAATCCTTGTGTATCTGCATGATACCATCGGGATTAATAAGGTTCAACATATCCATGTTGCCATCCTTTGAGAGCTTGCGCTGCTGAATCAAAGTACCGAGGCCGCCATCAAGAATCAAGATATGATTCTGCATCCGCCTCTCTATTTCTGCGCGTGAAATCCGTTCCATAAGTGCCTGTAAAGATAAAAAAAAGCAGGCAAGGTGCCTGCTTTTCTCCGGGTGAGAAATGGGGCTCGAACCCACGACCCTCGGTGCCACAAACCGATGCTCTAGCCAACTGAGCTACTCTCACCATATTATCAGCTTCAACATATTTCAGCCTCCGCTGCCAAATCAGCCTCAGCATATCCGCCGTCGCTGCCCAATCAACCTCAGTGCATTGCTGCATCTGCCGCCGAATTGGGTTGCAAATATAATTCCTTTTTAGCAAAGTACAATCCTTTTTCCTAAATTTGCCGTTCGTGCACGGCAGGGAGAGGGTGGAAAGAAGCGGAGAGAAGAATATCTGTCGGGAGCTAAAAGAAATTTTTATAACACTCAGATAATATAGATTAACAATATGGCTAGAGAAATAAAGTTCTCCCTTCTTTACAGGGACATGTGGCAATCTTCCGGCAAGTACGTGCCGAAAGTCTCTATGTTAAAGCAAATTGCACCGGTCATTATAGATATGGGCTGCTTTGATAGAGTTGAAACTAATGGCGGCGCTTTTGAGCAGGTAAACTTGCTTTTTGGAGAGAATCCTAATACCGCAGTAAGAGAGTGGACAGCACCATTCAATAAGGCTGGCATTCAGACACATATGCTAGAGCGCGGACTTAATGCACTTAGAATGTTCCCCGTTCCCGATGATGTTCGCGCACTTATGTGCAAAGTTAAAAAGGCTCAGGGTGTGGACATTATGCGTTCATTCTGCGGATTGAACGACCACCGCAATTTGAAAGGTTCTGTTATTCACGCAAAAGAGGCCGGGATGATTTCTCAGGTTGCTCTAAGTATCACACACTCACCTATTCACACAGTTGAATATTATATGGGCGTTGTAGATAAAGTTGTTGAATACGGCGCAGATGAGATTGCTCTTAAGGATATGGCGGGTATTGGACGTCCTGTATTTTTGGGCAGATTAGTTAAGGCTATTAAAGATAAATATCCTCATATAAAAGTTCAGTATCACGGTCACTCAGGCCCCGGATTTTCAGTAGCTTCCATGCTTGAAGTTGCAAGAGCGGGCGCCGAATATATTGACGTGGCTATGGAACCTCTTTCTTGGGGAAAGATTCATCCGGATGTTATCACAATTCAGGCAATGTTAAAGGATGCCGGCTTCCTTGTTAAGGACATCAACATGAAAGCATACATGGAGGCTCGCCGTTTAACTCAATCATTTATAGATGATTATCTTGGATACTGGATTGCACCGGGCAACCACATGATGACATCACTTCTTGTAGGCTGCGGACTTCCTGGCGGAATGATGGGCTCTATGATGGCAGACTTGAAAGGTTTCCAGGGAGCTATAAATGCTTCATTAAGAAATCAGGGCAAGCCGGAACTTGGTATCAATGACCTTGTTATAAAGTTGTTTGATGAGGTTGCATACGTTTGGCCTAAGCTGGGTTATCCTCCATTGGTTACTCCGTTTAGCCAGTATGTAAAGAACACTTCTTTGATGAACTTGATGCATATGCTTAAGGGTGAGCCGCGTTGGGGCACCATAGATAAGGATACAATGAACATGATTCTTGGTAAGATGGGCAAGCTGCCTGGGCCGTTGGCTCCTGAGATTGTGGACATTGTAAAGCAGAAGGGTCTTGAGTTCTACACAGGAGTTCCTCAAGATGCATTCCCTAACGAGCTTCCTAAATATGAGCAGATGATGAAGGAGAAAGGCTGGGAGCGCGGACAAGATGACGAGGAGTTATTTGAGCTTGCAATGCATGAGACTCAGTATCTTGATTATAAGAGCGGAGTTGCTAAACAGCGTTTTGAGAAAGAGCTGGAAGCTGCTAAGGCTAAGGCAAATGCGCCAATCATTGTTGAGCGTCCGGTTGTTGAGATGCCTACATTTGATGTCAATAAAATTGTTGAGCAGCATCCAAACGCAAAACCAATTCAGGCAACTGTCAAAGGACAAGTTGTTTGGCAGTATGACGTTGCAGACAAATCCATGGCTCCGGTTGTCGGAACCGCTGTAAAGGCCGGACAGACAGTATGTTTTGTTCAGGCATTCTATGGCCAGGAAGAAATCAAGGCACCTGCTGACGGCAAGCTTGTAGTAATTTGCGCAAAGCAAGGCCAGAAAGTAGAAAAGAATGAAATTATTGCGTTTGTGGAGTAATCTCATCGCCTTTAAAAGAGTCAATTGACATATAATCAATACGTTACAGGGTCCAGCTAGCCGAATTTTGGCACAGCGAGACCCTGTAACTTTTAGATTATCAAATGATTGTATTTTTTATAGGCGATGAGATTCCTCACAGTTCTTCTCCAACGTGGTTCACAAACGCCCACCAAGCCCAAGCATCTATAAGCTCATTATCATCTGAGTTCCACGCTTTTAAATAGAGCTTGCGGACTACATCCAGCCAAACCAAAGAGCGGGTTTCATGACTGTCGCCGGTGCCAACATTGATAACTTCTCCGTAAGAATTTTTTATGCAGCAAACGCCTTGAGAGCCATTGGGACTTGCAGCAACTTGAGAACCATTGGAATTGCAGGCGGACTTTGAGCTAAGAGGATTAAACGCATCTTTATAGTTGATAATACCGTTGTATTCATAATACATCTCACGGGTGGTGCTGGAAATTCTGGCAAAGCGTCCGGAGTACGGCTTAAGTTGTGAGTTGTCCAACTTCAAATAATATTCAAGCATGGCATCAGTGCACCACTTTAAAGTAGAATCTGTCGCGACCATCTTAGGATCTGCTACATAGACAGTTATACCATCCTTAAAAACGTATGGTTCATAGTAGCCGCGGGTGTACATGTCCTCATACACAACTCCGCGCACTGCAAACTGTCCGGCATTCTGCCACATAATATAATTCAACAGCTTCTGAGTATACTTATAATCAAGACTTTGCACGGCACGCCAGCAAGCTGAAATTGTCCAGCACGCAAGTTTCTGAGCATCAGGCATAAGCAGCATTACTCTGCCTTTCTTGTCCGCATGAGTTTTAACATCATTGCGCATATAATAAGTATACAACTTCACGGGATATCCCTCATATCCAGGCACATCAGTTACAGTCTTCTCCAGCTCCTGAGCCATGTAAGCGGAGTTAAGCACCTTCTGACAGCGCGCCATCAAAACATCCATGCTATCCCTAACATATTGTTTGACAGCCTTTTGCTTAAACACCTTCACGCGCCGCGCATCTCTTAATGTCCAAGTTTTTGCCTCACCGCTCTGCTGGAATTTTGCCTCACCGCTCTGCTGGGATTTTGTTGTCTGCGCATTTGAGAAAGATGCAAGGCAACAAAGAACAAAAGAAGATGAAATTGCAATTAACATCTTCCTGGAAACTTTAATTAAGCTTAACTTATTATACATATTAATGGTTCTAAGAATATTAGCGTCAAAGATACGACGCACTTTTGTGCCCCCCAGCGGAATCGAACCGCTACCGCGAGAACCGGAATCTCGAATTCTATCCATTAGACTAGGGGGGCGGGCAAGGCGCATGCGGCATTCCCGCTGCGCGGCAGGCAAAGTTATATATTTTATTTATCTTTGCCGAGCTGCGGCAGGGGGTGCCCTGTCACAATAAAATGCGGCAGGAATGTCTTGTCATAATAAAATGCGACAGGAATGTCCTGTTATAATAAAATGCGGCAGGAATGTCCTGTCGGGATAAAAAGAAAAATTTTATAAAATATGAAAGCATACGTTTTCCCCGGACAAGGGGCGCAATTTACAGGAATGGGTCAGGAACTGTACAACAGTAATCCGCTGGCTAAGAAACTGTTTGATGAGTCAAATGATATTTTGGGATTTAACCTTGTAGACATCATGTTCAAGGGAACCGCGGAAGAGCTTAAGCAGACCAAGGTTACACAGCCTGCAATTTTTGTTCACTCCGTTGCTCTTGCAAAGTGTCTTCCGGATTTTAAACCTGATATGGTTGCAGGTCACTCACTTGGAGAGTTTTCCGCACTAACGGCAGCCGGCGGTTTGAGTTTTGAGGAGGGACTTCAGCTTGTTGCAAAGCGTGCGTTTGCAATGCAGAAAGCCTGTGAACTTAAGCCATCTACAATGGCCGCCGTTCTTGGAATGGATGATGCAAAGATTGAAGAAATTTGCAAACAGACTCCCGGAATTGTTGTAGCAGCAAACTACAACTCTCACGGACAAGTTGTGATAAGCGGTGAAATTGAGGCAGTTGCAAAGGCAGGAGAAGCCATGAAAGCAGCGGGTGCAAAACGCGTTGTTCCATTGGTAGTTGGAGGCGCATTCCACTCACCTTGCATGGAACCAGCACGCGTAGAACTAGCAGAAGCAATTGAGAAAGCACAAATCAGCAAGCCCGTATGCCCTGTATATCAAAATGTTGATGCACAGCCACATTCAGACCCTGCTGAGATTAAGAAGAACTTGTTAATCCAGCTTACCCATCCGGTACGCTGGGCTCAGATAGTTGAAAACATGGTCAAAGACGGAGCCAATGAATTTGTAGAACTTGGGCCAGGCTCTGTCCTTCAAGGACTTGTAAAGAAACTTGCACCGGAAGGCACCATTATTTCCGGTAAGCAATAATGAAAATTGGAGTAATCATATCTACGTATAATAATCCGGCGTGGCTGGAAAAAACCTTGTGGGGTTACCTTAACCAGACAAGGCCGGCGGATGAGATTTTGATTGCTGATGACGGCAGCACGGATGAGACGCGCAAGTTGATTGAGAGCTTCACGGAAAAGTCCGCGGCAAGCAACCACGGCACCCTTCCAATCAAACATATCTGGCAGGAAGACAGAGGTTTCCAGAAGTCGCAAATTTTAAACAAAGCTCTGGTTGCGGCAACCGCAGAGTACCTGATTTTTACTGACCAGGACTGCGTGCCCCGCAAAGATTTCATTGCAACTCATGAGCGTTATGCGGAGAAAAACTATATACTGTCTGGAGGCTATTTTAGGCTCCCGATGGATATTAGCAAGCAGCTCACAATGTCAGATGTCGCATCTGGCAATGCCTTCAGTTATAAATGGTTAAAAGCGCAGGGGCTCAAATGGAATTTTAAGTGCACCAAGCTGATTAAGTGTCCCGCCTTTTGCAAATTCATGAATTTTATAACGCCTGCAAAGGCAACATGGAACGGCTGCAATGCCTCAGGATGGAGAGAAGATATGCTTGCCGTCAACGGCTATAATGAAGAGATGCATTACGGCGGACAAGACAGGGAATTTGGAGAGAGACTCTTTAATATGGGATTGAAATCCAAGCAGATACGTTATTCAGCAATACTGCTGCACTTGGATCACAAGCGCCCTTACAAAACGCCGGAGACATTGCAACACAACAGAGAAATCCGCAACAACACAAAGCTCAATCACATCATCCAGACTCCAAACGGAATTAATAAACTATAAATCCTTAATAAGTTTGAGCAGCCGCTCTTTAGTGAATAAATTTTTTACAATTTCTCTGTTAGAAATTTTCTCTGAAACAGTCAGCGGAGTATCCAGCTGCTCTTGCGTAATGCCCTCCAGCTCAAAGACTTTCAGCCTATGAGCCAACGCCCATTCATAAACCGGACTGCGCTTGGAAAGAAAAACTTTTGACCCTATAAAAAGAAATACCAGTATGTTCCCGACAGCTTCTTGCCTCCAGTTTCCATACAAGGCAACTCCAATGCTCAGCTGTAATTTATTGTACTCCTCCAAAGGCATAAAATCCAAAAGCGGACAAAATCTGTCGCTGAGCAACTTGCGCCCGCCTACCAGCACGCACCTCTTATAACGCTTTATACATGAATAACTTAACGGAACATAAACTTTTCTTGCGCCAAGATTGAGAGATGCAATTTTCCTCATTGCATAAAGATGATTATTTGATGCGGAACCGGAATTTCCAATGATTATATTGCCGGAGCCGCCACTGCCATTGCCATTGCCACTGCCATTGCCACTGCCATTACCATTGTCGGAGCCGCCACTGCCGCTGCAAACACCGCCCTCGTTTTTCCCCTCATTATCAGACCTCAGCAGCCGCTTAAGCAAATCCTCACCAAGAACAACATCAACAGGATAATAGAAAAAATCCTTGCGCGGCTTGCCGGCAAGAGAAGGATAATATTTTAAAAGATAATCATAATCATTTTCTGTTGTGTCTGTAACTATGTAATCCACATGCTTTTGCACAAACCGCACAATCATGTGCGCAGAAAATTTTCTGTTTAATCTTCCAACAAAAGCAAAGAAATTTCCAACTGACGGACGCACCCCCGCAATTGAGAGAGAATCTATATCATAAATTTTAAAGCTGGCCGGTTCAAGAAGATTATTGTATAAATCCAGTCCCCAGATAATCCAATAAATTTTAACCCCGCACGCTTTAAGACGCTTCAAATCCATGCACCGCAAAAGGCTAATCTTCCGCTTATTAAGAAGGTGTATAAAAATTTTATCATTTTTCTCCGCATGAACCTCTCCAATACGTCCGCCGGGAAGAAGCCCCGCAGAATCGCTCAAACCAAAAACATCCTTAAAACAATCGTTTTTAAAAAACTCGCTGCGGGAAAAAATAAATGGTTTTCCGGAGACATATTTGAACGGATGATGGAGCCGGTTTGCGACAACAAAAAGATTCTGACCGGGATATACTTCCTCAAACATCTCAACCGTGCGGTTGATGACTTTCTCGTCATTTACAAAATGCAGAATCATAAGTTTTTTTTATTGCAGCTATACAACTGCAGGAGAAGTTTCTGCAACTTTAGCCTCAGACTCTCTAAGATAATTCACAGTCTCGCTCACAACATCCTCAACATCCGCTAGTTGCATAGCATTATATAACGGAAGGCGCAGAAGACAATTTGAGTAATTATCTGCCTGAGGCAGATTCACCCCGTCCCATCCGTTCTGCACGGCATACTTGCTGCGGTGCAGGGAAAGATAATGGAATGTTGCATGTATGCCATTGTCAGCCAAATACTTGATTAAACCGGAACGCTGCTCAAGAGAACGGCACACAATGTAAAAAACATGAGCATTATTGTAAGCATATACCGGAAGAGCAGGAATTCTTATTCCATAACTCTCCAAAACATTCTCCCCTTCCGCGCCGGCAGAGACATTACTATTTGCAAATCTGTCGGGATTATACTTAAATGCCTTATAATAAGCTCTCCACAGCTCTCTGCGCCTACGCTGAATATCCTCCACTTTCTGCAGCTGGCCCCACAAAAATGCTGCGGTATATTCCGACGGCAAGAAAGAAGAGCCGTTGCCAACCCAGCCATATTTATCCACCTCTCCGCGGAAAAATTGGCTGCGGTTTGTCCCCTTCTCCCAAACAATCTCCGCATCATTCTTAAACTTCTCATTGTTAACCACCAGCAGACCGCCCTCTCCGCACTGGATATTCTTAGTCTCATGGAATGAAAATGCCGCTAAGTCCCCTATGCTTCCCAGCGGTCTATCTTTATAAGAGCTGTAAATTGCTTGTGCACAATCCTCTACAACAATAATTCCATGTCTGCGCGCAATCTCCATAATTTTGTCCATCTCACACGCAACGCCTGCATAATGCACAACCACAATCACTTTGGTGCGCGGAGTAATCAGCGCCTCCAATTTGCTCTCATCAATATTCGGGTTATCAGGCCGGCTGTCTGCAAACACAATCTTGGCCCCCTCCCTGGAAAAGGCAAGCGCACTTGTAACAAAAGTATAGGAAGGAATTATGACTTCGTCTCCATTTTTGACTCCCGACAGGATTGCACACATTTCCAGCGCGTCCGTGCAGGAGGTAGTAAGCAGGCACTTTGGAGTGCGGAGCACCCCGTCTTTGCCAGCCACGGCCAGGGCACCCTTGCTAAGCTTTTCCTCAAAAAACCGCTGGCACAACTTGGTATAATACCCGTTGCCGCTCGTCTGGCCCCTTTTGAAGGAGTCCTCTATAAACTTCACTTCCAAGCCCGTAAAATACGGCTTGTTGAAAGGAATTCTTTCTGTATTTTTCATATAACCCTTACTACCACCGGAAGGTACCGGAGGTCTCTAAAAAATTGTGCCAAAACAGAACGGCGGCGCAAATTAAATAAAAACCTTCCGTTAAATGATATCTTTTCAAAAATACTGCATAAAAGAACAAAAAGCCCTTTGCTTTAACTCTAATAAATGACTACCTTTGAACCTCAAATTTGTAAGAATTAATAACACTAATTTTTTGATATGGCAAAAGAAAAACAATTTATTACCTGCGATGGTAATCAGGCTGCCGCACATGTAGCCTATTTGTTTAGCGAACTTGCTGCTATTTACCCTATTACCCCGTCATCACCAATGGCTGAGCACATAGACGAGTGGGCAGCATTTGGAAGGAAAAACTTGTTTGGAGAGACTGTCAAGGTCATAGAGATGGAGAGCGAAGGCGGTGCGTCCGGAGCTGTTCACGGTTCTCTGCAGGCCGGAGTTCTAACTTCTACATTTACAGCATCCCAGGGATTGCTGCTTATGATTCCTAACATGTATAAGATTGCAGGTGAAATGCTTCCTGCTGTATTCCACGTTTCAGCAAGAAGTCTTGCAACTCACGCTCTTTCCATTTTTGGAGACCAGCAAGACGTTATGGCAGTAAGACAGACCGGTTTCTGCATGCTTGCTTCCGCAAGCGTACAGGAGGCTATGGACCTAGGAGCCGTTGCCCATCTTTCTGCAATTAAAGCTTCCCTTCCGTTTGTTCACTTCTTTGACGGATTTAGAACCTCTCATGAGATTCAGAAGATAGAAGTTCTTCCGGAAGATGAGCTAAAGAAGATGGTAAGTACCAAGGCTTTGGCAGCTTTCAGAAAAAGAGCTCTTAATCCTAACGCTCCCGTTACAAAGGGAACCGCTCAGAATTCAGATGTTTACTTCCAGGAGACTGAAGCCAGAAACCCTTATTACACAGAGGTTCCAGACATCGTAGCAAGATATATGGGAGAGATTGGAGAGGTTTGCGGCCGCCATTATCTTCCTTTTGACTATTACGGAGACCCTAAGGCTGAGAATATTATCATCGCGATGGGTTCTGTAACAGACACCACAAGAGAGGTTGTTGATTACCTTGTAGCAAAGGGAGAGAAAGTCGGAGTCATTGTAGTTAGACTTTACAGACCATTCTCTGCAAAATATTTCTTAAGAGTTCTTCCTAAGACTGTAAAGAAAATTGCAGTTCTGGATAGATGCAAAGAGCCGGGATCTGTCGGCGAGCCTCTATATGAAGATATTAAGACTACCCTTGCTGAATCTGCTAACAAGATTAAGATTGTTGGCGGACGTTACGGTTTGTCATCTAAGGATACTTCTCCGGCGCAAATTTTTGCAGTATTTGACAACCTTAAACTTAAGGAGCCAAAGAACTCATTTACAATTGGTATCGTAGATGACGTTACATTCTTGTCATTGCCTCAGAAAGAGGAAATCCCTATGGCAAGAAAGGGTACTTATGAGTGCAAGTTCTTTGGACTTGGTTCAGATGGTACCGTTGGCGCAAACAAGAATACTATTAAGATTATTGGTGAGAGCACAAAGAAATATTGCCAGGCTTACTTTGATTATGATTCAAAGAAATCAGGCGGTTACACTTGCTCACACTTAAGATTTGGAGATTCTATCATCCCTGCACCATACTTGGTTTCAACCCCAGACTTTGTTGCTTGCCACGTTCCATCATACTTGACAAAGTACGATGTTTTAAGAGGCATCAAGAAAGGCGGCACATTCTTGTTGAACAGTTTATGGGATGCAAATGAGACTTGCAAGAGACTTCCGGATTTCATTAAATACCAGATAGTTAATAAGAAACTTACATTCTACATCATCAATGCAACTAAGATTGCAGAGGAGATTGGACTTGGCGGAAGAACCAACTCTATTCTACAAAGCGCATTCTTTAAGATTGCAAACATTATCCCTTATGAGGATGCTGTTAAAGAGATGAAGAAGATGATTGAGAAGAGCTACGGCAAGAAGGGTGAGAACGTTGTCAAGATGAACTATGCAGCTGTTGACAGAGGCGTAGAGTTTGAGAAAGTAGAAATTCCATTTGAGTGGAAGAACATTTCTCCTTGCAAGTTTGTCCCTGATTCTTACAAGCGTATGGCTCCGGATTGGGTTAGGAAAGTTGCAGATCCTGTTAACGCACAATGCGGCAATGACCTTCCTGTCAGCACATTCGTAGACTTCCCCGATGGCTGGATTCCTGCAGGAACCGCATCATTTGAGAAGAGAGGAGTTGCTACTCACGTACCTGAGTGGAATCCGGAGAACTGTATCCAATGTAACCAGTGCGCATTCATCTGCCCTCACGCTGCTATCCGTCCTTACTTAATGACTGAGGCAGAGGCTGCTAAAGCTCCAAAGGGTTTGAAGAAAGCACAAGGCAAGGCTAATCTAAAAGATTACTTCTTTACAATGCAAGTAGATCCTGCGGATTGTACAGGTTGCGCAAACTGCGCAGATGTATGTCCTGCAAAGGAGAAAGCTCTTGTTATGAAACCTGCTGAGACTCAGCTTGGTGAGCAGGCTAACTTTGAATATCTTCACAACAAGGTTGGATATAAAGATACTGTTGCTCCTAAGGGCGCTAACCCTAAGAACTCTCAGTTTGCTCAGCCATTGTTTGAATTCTCAGGCGCTTGCGCAGGTTGCGGCGAGACTCCTTATATCAAACTTATCACTCAGATGTTTGGAGACAGAATTATGGCTGCCAATGCAACAGGCTGTACATCAATCTACAGCGGTTCATTCCCATCTTCTCCTTATTGCAAGGACAAGAACGGTCACGGTCCTGCATGGGCTAACTCATTGTTTGAGGATAACGCAGAATATGGTCTTGGCCAGAGACTTGGCTTTGTAAGATTAAGAGAAACTCTTGTTAAGAGAGTAGAAGAGGCTATCGCTGATGCAAAGACAGGTGCGGAAGTTAAAGAGCTTATGCAGAAATGGCTGGACAATAAGGATAATGTAGAGGTTGCTAAAGAAGTTGCAGCTAAGCTTATCCCTATGATTGAGGGTTGCAAACACCCTGCATGCCAGGCAGTTTATGAATACAAAGATTGCTTCATTCCAAGAAGCCAGTGGATTATCGGCGGAGACGGCTGGGGATATGATATCGGTTACGGCGGACTAGACCACGTTCTTGCTTCAGGCGAGAATGTAAACGTTCTAGTTGTTGATACTGAGGTTTATTCCAACACAGGCGGCCAGTCATCCAAGGCTACTCCTGCAGGTGCAGTTGCTAAATTTGCAACCAGCGGCAAGAAGATTAGAAAGAAAGACCTTGGAATGATGGCTATGAGTTATGGTTATGTATATGTTGCCCAGGTTGCAACAGGTTCTAGCCAAGCTCAATATCTAAAGGCTATTCAAGAGGCTGAAGCACATAATGGTCCTTCATTGATTATTGCTTATGCACCTTGTATTAACCACGGTCTAAAGGCCGGAATGGGTCACAGCCAGCTAGAGGAGAAGAAAGCTGTAGAGTGCGGTTATTGGCACCTATACAGATTCAATCCGGATGTTCCTGCCGGCACAAATCCGTTCACTTTGGACAGCAAGGAGCCAGATTGGAGCAAGTTCCAAGACTTCATCAAGGGCGAGGTTAGATATGCATCTCTTCTTAAGACCTTCCCTAAGGAGGCTGAGCAGTTATTCTCTCTAACAGAGGAGTTTGCTAAGCTGCGTTATGATGGTTACAAGAAACTATCAGGCAAATAGCCTATAAGTTTTAATATTTAAAAAGGGCGTTCCAAACGGGACGCCTTTTTTATTTCCACAAGAATCTGTCGGGAGCTATAAAAGCTATTTTTTGGAAATTCATTTTTTAATGTTTAATTTTATAAAAATGAAGGAGCAGATTTTTTGGCTCCCGACAGATATTAAAAGCAACCTTAACTTACATTAAATACTTTCAGAAATGGGAAACAGAGTACACAATTCTTTTTACACGCCAATGGGGCTGGTTGACGTTGAGTACCTTGCTCACGGTTCAATTCATATTGACTGGGAAGGGATGCAGATTTACGTAGATCCGTACAGCGCCGTTTATGATTTCACCGGCGCTCCCAAAGCAGATTTAATACTTATAACACACGCTCATACAGATCACTATGACTGCAGGGCTATAGAAAAAATAGCAACTCCTCATACAACTTTTGTGGTAAGCAAAGGAGTTGGGACATGCCTGGATAATGACCTGCCTTCACTGCACTTGAATCTGGATGATAACAAGCTTAACGTTGACGCCGGGACCACGCTTGAGAACATGAAAAAAATAAACAAGCTTAAACACTGCAAGGTAGATGTGCTTAAAAACGGAGACAACGTAGCATCCAGGGGGTTAACAATTTATGCAGTGCCGGCATACAACATTAAAAATCTCAGAAGCAACGGGAAACCATTTCATATTAAAGGTGAAGGGAACGGATATATAATGGACATGCAGGGGTTCAGACTTTACTTTGCAGGTGATACAGAGATGATTCCGGAGATGAAAGAAATCAAGAACATAGATATTGCCTTCATGCCAAAGGAATCCCCTTTCACAATGTCGGATGAAGAATTTGTAAAAGCAGCAAACATGATTGGACCCAAGAATTTGTTCCCGGTTCACTATGTTGATATTGACCCTAAAAAGCTTGCAAAAGAGACAAATACAGGTATTTGCTTGTACGTTAATGGTAAGCAGTACTAATCATGAGAATCATAGAATGTGTGCCTAATTTCTCTGAAGGGAGAGATAAGGTTGTTATTGAAAAGATTGCCGCATCAATCAGAGAATGCGGCGTGAAGCTTCTTAATGTTGACCCCGGAGATGCCACAAACAGAACGGTTTACACTTATGTAGGCGAACCGGAAAAGGTTATCTCCGCTACTTTCAATGCTATCAAAACTGCTCAGCAGCTGATAGATATGAGCAAGCAGCATGGAACTCATCCCCGCATCGGAGCGGCGGATGTAGTGCCGCTTGTACCGGTGAGTGAAGTCACCCTGGAAGAGTGCGCAGCTTATGCGCGCCGGCTTGGCCGAATGGTTGGAGAAGAGCTGGGGATACCGGTATATTGTTATGAGTCAGCCGCTTTTACTCCCGACAGACAAAACCTTGCAGACTGCAGGGCAGGAGAATATGAGGGAATTAAGGATAAGCTGGCGGACAAAAAGTGGAAGCCCGATTTTGGCCCAAACGTTTATAATGAGACTGTTGCACGCAGCGGAATTTCCGTCATAGGAGCGCGCGATTATTTAATTGCAATCAATTTTAATTTAAATACCCCGGATGTTGCTGTAGCAAAAGAGATTGCAGGAGAGGTGCGGGAGAGCGGACGCAAAATAAAAGTGCCCGCCGGCAACAGCAAAAAAACACAAGAAAGCGGCAAAGAGATAAAAGAAACCGGAAGGAATAATAATGATTTTATAATTAAAAGAGTTCCCGGACTGCTAAAAGGATGCAAAGCAATCGGCTGGTACATAGATGAGTACAAGATAGCGCAAGTTTCCATGAACGTAACAAACATCAGCGAGACGCCGGTGCATATTGCATACAAGAAAGTTTGCGAGTGCGCGCAAAAGCACGGGGTTAAAGTTACGGGCTGCGAGCTGATTGGACTTGTGCCTAAGAAAGTGATGACCGCAGCGGGAGAATATTTCTTCTACAACAACACGGCAGCTGTAGAGTCAGCCGCGCGTCACAAGAAGCAACCCACTGAGGGTGAACTTATTCAAATGGCTATCAAAGGATTTAACTTGAATGATGTTAAACCTTTTGACCCATCAAAGAATATTATTGAAAATCTCTTGTAATTACTTTACAAGTTTCACCTTTTTACCACTTGCAGGTTGAGCATTCTCAACATCCGCAGGTTTTGAATTTTGAATATCAGTTGGTACAACTTGTTTATTATTAGAAGTTTTGCGTGCCTGTTCTTCTGCCGCCTGCTTGGCCTCCGCAGCGTTTTCCGCAGCAATTTTTTTGTTGATGGATTTGATTAGCGCGGTTATAGCCTCGTATGATTTTAGAAAATAAATTTTAGTCTGGGGATAATCCGGGAACGCAATGCTGCTTAGCCTTCCCCTCTCCGATGGGTGTACCTTCCTGTCAGTCAGCTCCCAGCGGCTGCGCGGCATTTCAGAAATTCTCCAGTTGAAATTCTTAAGACGTTGCTTATCTATCGCGAGCTTATAAGTTGGCCGCACATCACTCTTTAAATCCTCCACATATTTTATGCGCTGAATTTTTCTGTTAATTATATGTGCGGAGAGAATTTTACTCTCCTTCTGGTTCATCAAAGTGATTGCGCTGTCCCTCTCTTTTAAGAATAAAAGCGCAGATGCTCCGCCAAGCGCGTCAAATCTGTAAACGTCATTATCCTTAAAATATGCAACCATCTCCGTGCTCTTAATCTGGTCAAAATGAATGGAATCCTCTTGCGAAATGATGAATGCGTTCTCAATCAGATTCCCTTTGTAAATTGTATTATTACGGATAGAGAGCTGAATGCTGTCTGCGGTAAACTGGTTCTTATCTTCATTCCACAGAGCCGGGTTTGAATAAAATCTTGCTATGCTGTCTATCCCTGTATAAACCAGAGAATCACACTTTCCGCGCAAATCGCTCTTGAAAATTTTCACCTTATGGTACGCATCCATAAACATAACTTTGGATGTATCACCTGCTGCTATTAAAGCTTTCTTTCTTGCCGTTGCCAGACTGTCCTTTCTAATTTTATCCAGCCGCATCTTCACCGCACTACCCACAGTATCAGGCTTTTGCTGCTCATCATTTTCAAGCTGTCCGTTTGGATTATTTAATCCGTTTAAATTCTTTTTACCTGCCGCAGCACCGGCATCACGCTTCATTTCCGGCGCCGAGTTTTCACGTACATTATTTGTTCTGCCTCCGCCTGAATCATTGTTCCCGGAGGAACTTAATTTATAACTGTACGGATTTACAAAAGTGCCCAATAGCTTCTTATTTTTCTTGTATGCTGCAAGGTATTGAGCATTAAGAGAATCCACCTGTATCATAGGGTCTCTGTCAGCAAGCATCTTCCTCTCCCAGCACTGCTTGACTGTATTGGTGTCAATGTCACACCTGCGGAACACTCTCATTTTCAAAGTATCCGCGGCAAGGAACAAAGTATCAAGCTTATAAATCGGCTGCCGTTTTAAAGAATCATAGCCGCTCTTCTCCTGGGAGTACATTGCGGCAACAGGCTTCTCAGTCATTATTGCGCTCATGGGTTTTCTATTGTAAATTCCTCTGTCGCCCATAAGTATCGCAGAATTTGCCGTGTCCTTAATCTGCACATTACCAAACATTTCCGCGTTTCCTGTCTTGCGAAAATAATTTATGATGTTGCCCCAAACCTCCTGATCTTTTGTTGCAATGTAGTTGTCTTTTTTGAATGAGAGCATCCCTGTTTTTGTCAGATAATCTCCATCATTTGTGTAAAGAGTATCTCTCTCTTTCCATGCGGTAGTATGCATTCCAAAAGTCGCAAGTTCCGCCGGAGAATTATAAGTAGCCTGGTCACTGCGCACATAAACTGAGTCTGAAAACATCTGCACATCTGTGTAAAATGCAAACTCTTTCTTCCCTGCATTATACGTTCCGGAACTTCCTTCTATGATATCTCCCTTGCTGTCCCTCAAACATCCGCCGTTGTAAAACGTTGCTATACTGTCCTTTGTGTTATAATCCAGAAACTTGGTTTTAAGCTGGTCTCCCTTTCTATTATAAAGCTGAACAATCTGCCCGCGAAACTGAGCAAGATTTTGGTCAGAAAGATAAGTAAGCTGGTCGCCGACAAGATATGTTGTTTGCTGTATTATTTGGACATGTCCCATTGCATCAATGACATTGGTGACAACATTCCAAATTGCAGAATCGCAAAGCAAGTATGTGTTATTGTGGTAAAATCTGGCGGGTCCTATAACTTTCCTGTAGACTCCGTTCATGTTATCAATCAGAGCTGCAGACCTTGCATCCAGAAGTCTGACCAAAGAGTCCCTATCTCTATTCTTCTGAGCATAAGCGCTATCCGCTGCCGCGCCGTTTAATAAAACTGTCGCGATGCAGAACAAAAAAAGAGAGGGGAAAAACCTGAAATATTTATTTAATCCACCCGCTGCTTTCAAACGGACAGTCTTTAAACATGTCATCAATTCTAATGTAAGTGGACTTTTGCTTCTCAGCTACAAACTCCTTAATTGCTTCCGTTTGCCTATCCTGATTTGCAATATTCTGAATTACAGTAAAGTCATCTTTTGCATTTGCAGTATGAGAAGGAATTATCTGGTCCAATCTTATTATCTTGTAAATAGTGTGTCCTACACGAGTCTCATTATCAGCAGATTCAAACGGTGCAGAAATATCGCCCACCTTCATATCTTTTAGCACGTTATAATCTGCCGGCTTCAGCTGGTCCTTCTCAAAATAAGTGCTTCCGCTATTTTCATCTACCATCTGGCCGCCGTTAACTCTTGTCTTGCTATCCTGGGAATAGAAGCGCGCAGCCTTCTCAAAAGTAATGCTGTCCTGCTGAACTTTTGTCCTTATGCTGTCCAAAGTTTTAAATGCCTTATCCCTGTCAGCTGTTGTGTACCTGGGCTTTAGAAGGATATGACGCACATTGAACATATCACCATCCTTCTCAATCATTTGAATAAGATGGAAACCATCCGGAGTCTCAACAATTTGAGAAATCTGCCCCGGCTTTAGAGCCATTGCCGCATCTGAAAATGCAGGCCAATAAATATTTTTTGAAGCCATCCTCAGCTCACCGCCGCGCAACGCACTGCCCGGATCCTCTGAATAAAGTGCCGCAAGCATGGAGAATTTTTCTCCGTTAAGAACCCTCTGCCTGAACTCCAAAAGTTTCTCCTTCACAGCCATAGTTGCCTGTTCCTTAGAAGGATACAACACTATCTGGCTAAGCTTGTATTGAGTAGAAACTATAGGAAGAGAATCTTTGTCAACTTTCTTATAAAATCTTTTTACCTCAGAAGGTGTAAGCTCACCGACAGATCTCATCACTTGCTGCTGCTCTTGCTGAGTAAGATTCTGCTCATTCAAAATCGCTCTCCAATCTTCCTTCAGCTTAAAAATAGGTTTCTTAAAATAAGCCTCAGTCTCCTTCTCTCCGCCAAGCTGAGTCATAACTTTATCCAGCCTTTCATTTAGCTCAGACTCAACCTGATCCGGACGTACGTTCAAACTGTCCAGCTTTGCCTGATTCAAAAACAATTTTGCAGAAAGCATGCCCTCTAAAATCTGGCAGCGCATATTTTTGTCAGATGTAACTCCCTGAGCCTGCATCATTTGCACCTCATCCTCCAGCTGGCTCAACATAATAGGCTCATTGCCTACTATAGCTACGGTCTTGTCAATCAGACCCTTCTTATACACCTGCGCCTGCGCCGTTCCGCTAGCACCAAACAATGCCGCAGCAAAAACAACAGCAAGCCACAATGCTCCGCTTTGCCTGCTCTTTAATAACCCCTTGCAAAAAACTTTAAGAACCTTATTCATATAAAATATTTGTATTCAACTTATTATCCCGACAGTTATTATCTCCCATCAATTTTTATACTCCTTATTAACTGCTCGCTTCTATTCCTCTCTATACTATAATATTTCTGTCGTGAGTCAATTAATTATTGTTCCTTTTACCTGCTGTAATTAGGTGCTTCTCTTGTGATTGTCACATCATGCGGGTGATTTTCAATCACACCTGCAGAAGTAATTCTTACAAAGCGCGCATTTCTAAGCTCCTCAATATCAGCAGCTCCACAATATCCCATTCCAGCTCTCAAACCGCCGGCCAGCTGATAAATAACCTCATTCAACATTCCCTTGTAAGGCACCTGAGCCACAATACCTTCCGGAACCAGCTTCTTCACATCATCTTCCATATCCTGGAAATACCTATCCTTTGAACCTTGCTGCATAGCCTCCAAAGAACCCATGCCTCTATAAGATTTAAACTTCCTGCCGTTCAAAATGATAGTCTCGCCCGGAGATTCCTCAACTCCTGCAAACAAAGACCCTGCCATAATTGTGCTTGCACCTGCGGCCAGAGCCTTAACCATATCACCTGAATAACGGATACCGCCATCTGCAATTACAGGTATTCCTGTGTTTTCCAATGCCTTAGAAGCCAGCATGATAGCAGTCAGCTGCGGAACTCCGACTCCGGCAATCACGCGGGTTGTACAGATAGAACCCGGCCCTATTCCTACCTTTACAGCGTCTACTCCGCACTCAGCCAATGCCTTAGCGGCTTCTCCCGTTGCAATATTACCCGCAACTATTTGCAAATGAGGGAATGCCTTGCGCACAACCTTGATAGTATCCAGTACGTGAGTAGAATGTCCGTGCGCCGTATCAATGCAAATCGCATCAACTCCGGCAGCCACCAGCATCTCAACTCTCTGCATGGTATCTGACGTAACTCCCACAGCAGCAGCAGCTAGCAGTCTTCCCTTAGAATCCTTGCTGGCATTAGGGTTATCCTTTATCTTTGTAATGTCCTTATAGGTGATAAGTCCCACAAGAACGCCCTGTCTGTTCACCACGGGTAATTTTTCTATTCTGTATTTCTGCAAGCAGTCTTGTAGCCTCGTCCAAATCTGTACGCGTTGTTGTAATCAAGTGATCCTTAGTCATCACCTTGCTTATAGGCGTACGGGAATTCTCTACAAATCTCAAATCTCTGTTAGTTACAATTCCAATCAAGTTTCATATTAGAATCCACAACGGGAATACCGCCTATGTGATTCTCACTCATCAACTTGCGTGCATCGCCAACAAGCGCGCTCTCGTGAATAGTTATAGGGTCGAATATCATTCCGTTTTCCGCCCTCTTTACCTTGCGCACGCTCTCCGCCTGCTTCTCCTTGCTCATATTCTTGTGAATCACGCCAATACCTCCCTCCTGAGCAATGCTGATAGCAAGATTGGAATCAGTAACGGTATCCATTGCAGCAGAAACTATCGGGACCTGCAACGTAATATCCCTTGTAAACTTACTGCTGATATTCACCTCCCTAGGAAGCACAGAACTGCGCGCCGGAATCAACAACACATCATCAAAAGTCAATCCCTCCATGGCAATCTGCCCGTTAGGATTCGCCGCCTCAATAACCTTATTGGCCGCAGCAGCACCAGCTTTAGAATTAGACCTTGAATTAAGCTTAGAATTGGAATGATTAGATTTCATACGCTTTTTTTTGAAGTTGCGCAAAGATAATAAAAACCTTGTTGTGGCACAACTTTGCAAAACGCCCTCATTATCAACCCTTCCCCAAACATCGCTCCCCCGTTTCCAACATAGCGCGCTTTTATAACACCCTGTCTTTCAATTATTTTTGCAAAGTTGTGCCACAAATCTTTCTTATCCTATATCTAGAATCCTTAACCATGCTGGCAATCTGGCTTGTAGTTCCACCAACGTTTTTATATAAATGTACTGCAAGTTCATCACTTTCTCTTAGTGATAACTCACCCAATCTCTTACCATCAAAATGAGCATCAATGTACCCCTGTGCAGCCCTCATTAACTCTTGAAAAGGCAACTTATTCCATGCGCTACGTCTGCTCTTATATTTTTCTCTTAACCCGGACGGAATAGCATTAATATAATTTACAAACTCATTTTTATCTTTAAACTTGCTATCAATCAGCGAAGTATCAATTTCTACATATTTAAGAATTCGAGCTCTAACTACATCTTTACATCCAAAATGGACATGTACTGAACTCCACTTATAATCACAGACATCATCACACATGCCTGCTGCAATTGGATTCCTTAAAATATAAGCACAGTTATACAACAGATTCTCCTCCGTCACTTTTGGATAACTAATAAAGGGAGAACTAAAAAGGCTTCCAGATTCACCATATCTTTTATTATGCCACAAGCTGTACCGCGGCAAGAATTGTTTCATTAGCTTTGTAATAGACTGACTCTCAACCATTATATGGCAATGGTTTGTCATTATGCAAATCTCCATCAAAGTGCTCCCCGTCTTTTCAAGTGCATTGCCCAAAAATTCCAGCAACTTAATCCTATCCAAATCATCAAGGAAAACCACATTTCTATTATTCCCTCTAAACGCCACGTGATGAATTCCGGACTGCTCTCTTTTCTCTCCTCTTTTTCTTTTCATAATCCCGATAGTTTTTTACTTGTTTCAGTTTTGCAATATACAACCATAAAAGCCTGATGTCAAGCCAATTCGTATATTTGACTTTTTTAATATTTCTTGTAAAAAGCAACGCGGTCCGCGTAGCTTTTTCCGCTCATGTGGTCTTCAACAAATTATGCAAATCGCACAATCTGTTGTCAAGACCACATGCAAATAAAAACGCTAGAAAAACAATTTTACCGCAATGCGCAGAACAGCATTGCAATTTAGAGGTTCCTGCTTCGCAGGTATATTTAAATTAATGTTCTGCCACAACTTTGCAAAACTTCCTCATTATCAACATCCCACAAAATATCGTTCTCCTTATTTTTGCACAGCGCTCTTCTGCAATACCCTGGTTTCCAATTATTTTTGCAAAGTTGTGGCACAATCTTAAAAATATATTTGCCTGCGCAGCAGGTCAACCCTCAATTGCAACACCTCACAACGCACATAACCTCACTTCCCTTACCAGCCAATAAAAAAGCATATGGGCTAAACAATATATTGCGCGCCAGCGCAAATTATTGTAGCCCATATGAGCGGAAAAGCTACGCGTCAAGCGTTGCTTATTCCAAGAGATTCCCCCGTTGTGGCACAACTTTGTAAAACACCCTCATTATCAAACCTTTCTAAAACATCGCTACCCCCATCTTCCGCATAGCGACCTTCTGTAACACTCTATCTTTCAATTACTTTTTCAAAGTTGTGCCACAACCTGAATCTAATTATCTTTGTGAAACCAATGGAACAGCACCTCAGATATAATCCTTTTATCAATTATTTTACGGAGCGGTACGGATGCCGGCTGCAGAAGGTTGTTGTGAATGCAGGATTCACATGTCCTAATCGCGACGGATCTATAAAGAGCGCGCGGTATAGAATCCAAAATAATGATACCAAAAACAGCAAGCCACAATATAAGACGGTAACGTGCAGCGGCCTGGGTGGTTGCACGTACTGTGACAATGACGCGTTCCATCCAAACTACTCCACGCCAGACAAATCTATCGGGAGGCAAATAGATGAAGGGATTGAATTTCACAAAGTGAGATATCATAAGGCGCAGCAGTATATTGCATATTTTCAGCCATTTTCAAATACATACGCGCCGCTGGAGCAGCTCAAGAAAATTTATACAGAGGCGCTCAACCATCCGGATATCCGCGGGATTGTAATTGGGACGCGCCCGGACTGTATTGATAATGAGAAGCTTGATTGGCTACAAGAATTATCTGATAAAAAAATTGTAATCATAGAATACGGCGTAGAGAGTGTATATGATAAAACGCTGGAGCGCATCCACCGCGGGCACAATTTTGAAACGGCAGTCAGAGCAATTGAGGAGACGGCAAAACGCGGCATCACGCAATGCGGGCACTTCATTTTTGGACTGCCGGGAGAGACCGCACAGGAAATGGATGCCTCAGCGCAAATAATTAATACATTACCGCTTACAGCACTCAAATTCCATCAGCTCCAAATCATCAAGGGCACCCAAATGGAGCAAGAATTTGCAGCTCGGCGACAGGATTTCATCACATTCACGCTAGAAGAATACATAGACTTCATTGCAAAATACATCGCAAAACTAAAACCAACATTTTACATAGACCGTTTTGCCGGAGAAGTGCCGCCGCGCTTTGTCAATGAAACACCCTGGGGACTAATACGTTACCAAGAACTGCGCACAATGCTGGAGAAACGGATGGAGGAACTCAACCTCACTCAAGGTTGTAACTTTACAAAAAGATAAACTTATATGAAAAAACTAACTCTAATTATCAGCGCATTACTAATTGCTGCAACAACTTCATTTGCAGGCAATCCTGTAAAAATCACAAAAGGCAACGCAAGCGCCATCAAAGACGCCGGCGTAATCCCGTTTGAATTTGATTACACTAAAACAGCTGTAACAGGCCAAGGCTCAGATGTTTTCATTAAGGCGCAAGGCAAAAATGAAGAGACTATTCAGAGTTATGAATATTTTATAGATGCATTTAAGAGCAAAAAATTGGGTATCTCAACAACAAGCAATTCAAACCTTGCTCAAGTTAAAGACGCCAAATATAAATTAGTAATTCACGTTGCACATTTAGACCTTGGCAGCGGAATAGCATCCCAGTTTGCAGTAACCTTCACGGCCGGCGGCTGCATCATGGACGGCACTGCGGAAATAGTTGAGGTCGCGACAGGTAATCCCGTAATTACCATGTCCATAGACAAATTCAAAGCCCACAGCCGCGTCAAGGACAACAAGCGCCTTGGCATCCTTTACAAGGACATTGCAGAATTCATGATTGACGCACTGGAGGATTAATTATTTTTTTTACTTCCGCAGTTGGCGGGTTTTTACGGAGTAGGCGTATTTGGAACCTGCACGTATGGATTGATTGTATAAACATTTCCACCCACTAACGTCTTCCCTGAAACTGATGAAGTTTTATAGGTCAAATCTCCTTTGTCACTTGTATGCGCCGTGATAACTATCTCTGAATTAAGTGTTTGCCCAAATACCGCAACATAAATTGGATTAAGTTTATCATTTGCAGAAATAATAGAGGAAGTTCCTATACTTACGTTCATATCTCCGCGCGTTGGCGTACCGATAATGTTTCCCGCAACATCCGTTTGGCCCGCAACAATCAATTTATTATTGCTATCAGATGTTGAGATAGTTAAATTCCCTAGGAACGCACAATCACTACCAAAGGTAACATTAATCTTGAGGATTGCCGTTAAGTGCTTGAAATTCAGATTCCCGGAAATTTCTTTTGTTGTATTTTGGTCAGAACCAGATACGATGTACGAAAAAGAAGCCCCCATAATAATTTTTGAGTACACATCATCATTTCTTGGAATACCAAAAGAGAGCAATCTTCCGGACTGAGAAGAAAGATTAAAAATTGCATATTTATAATAATGAGTATCAAGTGTCAATGAGGCCGGATAAAAAGCATCTATTTCTGAATCATCTTGAGTTATTGGATAGTTAGCAACAGAAATGCTAAGCTCCCCCTGAAATTTCGCAGACTTAGACGTTCCAGAATTATTTGTGGTTAATAGAGTCTTTGAAGCCCTATCAAAACTAGTGCTATAGTAATAAGGATACCCAACCTTAATAGAATCCGTCGGAGACCAGTAAACATTCATACCGCTCCCCGGGTCTTCTAGTGAGACCTTTGTAGGCAGGCCGCTCTCCAGGTCAATCTCCTGACCGCCCAACAATCCGGCAACGCCTGCAACACCTGTAGCACCTGTAGCACCCGCAGCACCGCTAACACCATTGGCAGAACTATTCCCGTCATCATCTAGTGTCGCCGACAGTTTTATCACATATTTTTGGGTTTTGGCGCCCGCATCAGAATCTGCATCGCTCTTGGAGCATGCGCCGGCCAATACCGCACCAAACAGCAACAAAAGAAGAAGGATCTTACTTGAGGACTTTTTCATAATATCTTGATTTGTAATTGAATACTAATTAAAACTATTTTGCTACAATGCTCCTGTACTTCAGTTGGGTAGCGGTAGGATTATCAACTTCTTCTATCTCCCAAGTGAAATTGTTCACCTCCCCGCCTCTTGATATAATTTAGTCTAGACGTTAGAAAAAAACTTATTTACAGTATCCACGCTCACCGTAAAAGAAGAATACTAAACAGTCGCTCTGTCGTTCGGCAAAAAATCATGCTCATTGCAAGACCACAACAGCACAGCGCCCAATAACATCAGGATGATTTTCTTAATAGCTAAATTTTAATTGTCAAAGATACTCATAATCCCGACAGATTAATCCCCCCATTTTCAACCACTTCAATTCCAAGATCTTACTTGAGGACATAGCGGAGCGGCAGCAAGCCGCGGAGCCTGGCGCGTAGCGCCAGTGCCTCCTCATGGCGGCAGCCATGTAAACCACAAGGCATTACGCCGCTTTGTGGCGGAATGCTCTGCATGCGAGCGCAGCAAGCATGCAAATAAGCTCACGCCAGGAAACTCATGCCTGCGCAACAAGGCATACATTCGCCACTGACAATCAAGTATTTACATTTTGTCCGTTCCCTGCAGACACGGATAATCCGCAACACTCTGATTATCAGACTTCACCCCGACCCTTATTTTCCAGTGCCCCCTCATCACACCCCCAAAAACTCAGCGTCACGCACCATCCCAAAATCCTTTTAAAATTTGTTGTAATAAATATGTTTTTTACAGCCTTTTTGTTTTTATAGTCCTTCCATCTGGAATCCACAACATTAACTCTCTCTGCATAGCAACAACTGCGTTAACTATTCAGTGACAAATCATTATTCAATACAAGACTCCCAAGCGGAGCGGCAAAGCAGCAAAGAAAAATCCAAGCGGAGCGGCCGCAGGCCGCGAACGCCTGGCGCGTAGCGCCAGTGCCTCCTCATGGCGGCAGCCATGTAAACCACAAAGCATTACGCCGCTTTGTGGCGGAATGCTCTGCATGCGAGCGCAGCAAGCATGCAAATTGTTCCTATCGCACAAACTTTTTACTTTTCCGGAAAAAATTTTTACGATATGACACAGAATTGACGATCTGGTTACATATAATTGTTCCCTGATTTTATAAAGCAACAAATTATGGAAAATGAATTGGAGAACATCAGTAGTAAAATCTACACCATCAGAGGTGTAAAAGTAATGTTAGATTGTGAACTGGCATCATTATATGGGGTAGAGACAAGAGCTATAAATCAAGCAGTTAAGAGAAATATGAAAAGATTCCCGACAGACTTCATGTTCAAATTGGATGACGCAGAGCTTGCAAACTTGAAATCACAGATTGTGATTTCAAGTTGGGGAGGAAGGAGATGGAGACCCGTAGCATTTACCGAGCAAGGGTTAGCCATGCTATCTGGGCTTCTTAAAAGTGATATCGCAATTCAAGTAAACATTCAGATCATGCGCGCCTTTGTTCAAATGCGCAACTATCTGGCAACCACCGCCAACCTCACTGCAGAACTTGAAGAACTCAAAAAAAAATTGACAATGCTGGAACGCAGTGATTCAAATAATCAATTGGCAATCAGCAAAATTAGCAAAGACATAGATAATATTTATCTCGCGATAGCTGCTTTGTCCGTTACCGCTCCGTCCGCCCCTAAACCCAAACCAAACAATCCCATAGGTTTTAAACAAAGCATCACTAAAAAATAACGGTCCTCAAGTACATAATCCCCTAAAGCGGAGCGGCCGCAGGCCGCGCAGCCTGGCGCGTAGCGCCAGTGCCTCCTCATGGCGGCAGCCATGTAAACCACAAGGCATTACGCCGCTTTGTGGCGGAATGCTCTGCATGCGAGCGCAGTGAGCATGCAAATAAGCTCACGCCAGGAAACTCATGCCTGCGCAACAAGGCATACATTCGCCACTGACAATCAAGTATTTACATTTTGTCCGTTCCCTGCAGACACGGATAATCCGCAACACTCTGATTATCAGACTTCACCCCGACCCTTATTTTCCAGTGCCCCCTCATCACACCCCCAAAAACTCAGCGTCACGCACCATCCCAAAATCCTTTTAAAATTTGTTGTAATAAAAATGTTTTTTACAGCCTTTTTGTTTTTATAGTCCTTCCATCTAAAATCCACAACATTAACTCTCTTTGCATCGCAACAACTGCGTTAACTATTCAGTGACAAATCATTATCCAGTACAAGACTCCCAAGCGGAGCGGCAAAGCAGCAAAGAAAAATCCCAAGCGGAGCGGCCGCAGGCCGCGAACGCCTGGCGCGTAGCGCCAGTGCCTCCTCATGGCGGTAGCCATGTAAACCACAAAAAAATGCGGCGCTTTGTGCCGCCTTTTACGCATGCACTGCACAACAGTGCATGCAACAAAACTAGAGTATAACACCCTGAATACCAGTATAAGGTCGCATATTGCGTCCTTAAATAATTTTGTCACTATAAAAATGTTTTTTACATTTGCACCAGCGGAGAGACATAAAACCGCTGAAAGCAACTTGCGAAGCTGCAAAACTGCAAAGGCCGTTTTTACGGCCTTTGTGTTTTTGTAGCCTTTCCATCTGGAATCCACAACAATAACTCTCTTTGCATCGCAACAACTGCGTTAACTATTCAGTGACAAATCATTATCCAGATAACACAAGTACTCATCCGCCTCAGCCTTAGTCAATGCAGCAACGCAACACAGGCAAACAATTTTTTCCTGACGCGTCATGTCCTTAAATGCCTTCCCCTTTTCTTTGCAGTACTCCTTAATTTGTTCTGTATAATCCACTTCTTCCATAGTCAAATGTTTTTAAAAGTTTTATGCAAAACTCTTTTTTGTTCGCGACAGTTTTTGTCATTGGTAAAATTATTTTTTGTATCGCGACAGAAAATGTCACAGAAGAATTTTATACTTGCTGCCTAAAATGGATATCACAATGGTAGCGCAAGGTTTGAATAAAAAAAGACGAGGAGCATTTCTGCCCCCCTTCTTAAATGTTTTCACAACGGAATAATCCTTATTGTGAATTGCTTCGTTTTGTATTACAAATATAATAAGAACTTTGATTATACCAAAAAGAATAAATATTTATAACTTTGAAGTAACAAACTTAAACAGGTCATTATGAAAAGGATATTAGGGTTAGATCTGGGAACAACCAGTATTGGCTGGGCATTGGTCAATGAAGCCGAAAACAAAGATGAAAAGTCATCAATTGTAAAGCTGGGAGTAAGAGTTGTCCCATTATCTACTGATGAGATTCAAAACTTTGAAAAAGGAAAAAGCATAACAACAGAAGCGGACAGAACACTCAAAAGGGGCATGCGAAGAAATTTGCAACGCTATAAATTGAGAAGGAAAAACTTAATTGATGTTCTAAAATCCAATCACATCATTACAGATGAAACAATCCTTTCGGAAAATGGTAACAGAACAACATTTGAAACCTATAAGCTAAGAGCACAGGCTGCAACTAAAGAAATATCACTTGAACAATTTGCTAGGGTCCTATTGATGATCAATAAGAAAAGGGGATACAAGAGCAATAGAAAAGCTAATAATCAAGAGGAAGGATCTCTCATTAATGGGATGGACATCGCCAAAAAACTTTATGATGAAAATATGACTCCAGGCGAATTTGTTCTTGAATTATTAAAGGAAGGGAAACATTATATACCAGATTTTTACAGGTCTGATTTGCAAAATGAATTTGATAAAATATGGAATAAACAGGCACCATATTATGCTGAGTATTTGACACAAGATTTTAAAAAACAGATTTCTAATAAAAGCAAAACTCAAACTAATAAAATCTTCCTGGGAAAATATAAAATATTTACCGCTGATAATAAAGGAAAAGATAAAAAGTTGCAGGCATACCAATGGAGAGTCAAGGCTCTAAAAGAGAAATTAGATATTAACCAGTTAGCATACGTGGTAAGTGATGTAAATGGAGATATTACATCATCAAGCGGCTATCTTGGCGGCATAAGCGATAGAAGCAAAGAGCTATTCTTTAAGAAGATAACGGTAGGACAGTACAAAATTCTGAAATTGAGTGAGAATCCTAATTACAGCCTTAAAAACAAAACATTTTACAGACAAGATTATTTAGATGAATTTGAAATTATTTGGGAGACACAGGCAAAATTTCATAAAGAATTAACTCCTGATTTAAAAAAAGAAATTCGAGATATAATTATTTTTTATCAAAGAAACTTAAAATCCCAAAAGGGATTGGTTGGTTACTGTGAGTTAGAGAGCAAACAAGTAGAAAAGATAATAGATGGAAAGAAAAAAATAATCACAATAGGAAGTAAGGTATGCCCAAAATCATCTCCATTTTATCAAGAATATAGGATATGGCAGAAGTTAAATGATTTTATTGTTATTAATGAAAAAGAAGAAGAACAAAGAGTGCTAACACAAGATGAGAAGCATTTGATAGCCAATGAATTAAATTATAAAGAAAAACTATCTAAAACTGATATTCTTAAAATATTATTCAAGAATTATAGGAGCTATGATGCAAACTTTAAAGAACTCATCGGGAATAGAACAAATTCATCAATTTATCAAGCGTTATCTTTAATTATTTCTGAAAGCGGAAATGGTGATTATGACTTTTCAAAGACAAATGCGGATGAAATAAATAGAGTAACTAGCGAAATATTTAATGGACTCGGGTACAAAACAAACTGCTTGACTTTTGATACAAAAATACAAGGGAATCCAGATGTACAACCATATTACAAGCTGTGGCATTTGCTATATTCATACGAAGGTGATAATTCTAAAACCGGAGATGAAAAACTAATTGCTGATATACAAACTATTACTGGCCTTCCAAAAGAATTTGCAATAATTTTATCAAAGGTCAAATTTGAACCCGACTATGGTGAATTAAGCACAAAAGCTATTCGCAAAATCCTACCATTTCTAATAAAAGGGAATAACTATAGTTCAGCCTGTGAACTCGCTGGTTACAACCACTCCAAACGCTCTCTAACCAAAGAGGAAATTGAAAATAAAAACTTGATTAAGAAATTACAGATTCTACCTAAAAATACATTGAGGAATCCAGTTGTTGAAAAGATTCTTAATCAAATGATTAATGTCATTAATCAACTAGACGATACATATGGTAAACCTGATGAGATAAGAATTGAACTAGCACGAGAATTAAAAAAGAGTGCTGAAGATAGACAAGAATTAACAGATGCAATTAACAAGTCTTCAGCTGAATATGATGAATATAAAAAACTATTAACTTCAGATCCAGATTTTCATTTACATGGAAGTTATATAAGCAGAAAAGATTTAATTAAATACAAGCTTTACCTTGAATTAAAGGATAATGGCTTTAAAACGCTTTATTCAAACACTTATATCCCTAAGAATGAGTTGTTTATCGGAGATTTTGAAGTAGAACACATAATTCCTAAAGTTAAATTATTTGATGATTCTTTTTCCAACAAAACATTAGAAAGTTCATCTTGTAATAGGGAAAAAAACAATAGGACCGCCATGGATTATGTTGAATCAAAAGGCCATAGCGATGAATATCTTAATAGAATTGAACAGCTAATGAAGTCTGGTGCTATCTCCAGAGCAAAGTACAACAAATTGAAAATGCATGAGAGTGATATTCCGGATGATTTCTTAAACAGAGACTTAGGCAACACTCAATATATTGCAAGGAAAGCAAATGAAATTCTTAGCACATATGTCAAGACAGTTGTGCCAACGACCGGTTCCATTACTGATAGATTAAGGGAAGACTGGCAACTAATTAATGTAATGCAAGAACTTAATTGGGATAAATATGATAAACTGGGTTTAACAGAGACTTTTGCCAACAGGGATGGCAAACAAATTAGGAGAATTAAAGATTGGACTAAAAGAAATGACAATAGACACCACGCCATGGATGCTTTGACTATTGCCTTTACAAAACATAGTTACATACAATACTTAAATAATTTGAACGCGCATTCGGATAAATCTAGCAGTATTTATGCGATTGAACAAAAAGAACTAACAAAAAATAATCATGATAAGTTAGTATTTAATCCTCCTATTCCGCTGAATGAATTTAGAACAGAAGCAAAGAAACAACTTGAAAATATACTTGTATCCATCAAGCCCAAAAACAAAGTTGTTACTGATAATGTTAATATTACAAAGAAGAAAGGTGGAGTAAATAAAAAAATCCAGGCGACACCTAGGGGTCAGCTACATAATGAAAGTATCTACGGCCACATTAAACAATATTCTACAAAAGAAGAAAAAGTAGGTGCCACATTTGATGAAACAAAAATATCAACTGTAGCAAACAAGGCATATAGGGTTGCACTTTTAAACAGATTAAAAGAATTTGACGGAAATGCTAAGAAGGCATTCACCGCTAAAAATTCTTTAGTCAAGAATCCATTGTTTACAGATGCAGCGCATTCAATAAAAGTTCCGGACAAAGTTGCAACTACGCAAATTACAGACCTTTATACAATAAGAAAAGCAGTCGATAAAGACTTGAGCGTTGATAAGGTTGTTGACGCACATGTAAAAGCAATATTAGAAAGTCGACTAAAAGAATTTGGCGGAGATGCAAATAAGGCATTCTCTAACCTTGATGAAAATCCTATATGGCTTAATCGAGAAAAAGGAATTTCTATTAAGAGGGTGAC